>BJFU01000006.1 GCA_014190035.1 Actinomycetes bacterium
ACTTGGGTGCCCAATGGTCTGGATTTTCTATCATTAAATGAGCATCTAATGGTTTCTGTTTTTTCTGAGCAAGACTTTCTAAAACGTTTATTCCAAAACTAAGATTTGGGACAAAATGATTGTCCATGACATCAACATGAATCCAATCAGCAGAAGCACTGACTGAGGATATTTCTCTCTCCAGATTATTGGCATCAGCGTTTAAAATGCTGGCTGCAATCTTTATATCCATAAGGTAAGAATACTCAATAACAAAGAAGAAATGATTAAGTCTGACCCTTAGGTCTCAAGAACTAGGAAAATTTCAAGTCGGATTTATCTTGAAACCCGTTAATCCACGAAATGGCGTCCATTTGCTTTTTACCTTCAGGAATAACTTCATTGATGATCAGAGAGCCACTTTTGCATCCCACGTTCACAAATTTATTGACAACTTTTATTTGCCCATGTGCAATTTGGTCTTCGAGAGAGTTTTCAGAAATTGACAAAATTTTGATTTTTGATTCTCCAATAATCGTCCAAGCATTTAATCTCTTGCTACCTGCTCTTACTCTTCTACTGATCTCCGAAGAGAGATCGTTCCAATCAATTCTTAAATCCATCTCATTTATTTTTGGTGCAGTACTTACTTCTCCTGATTGTTTTACCGGTTCAAATGAACCATTTTCAATTCCTGTAATTATGTCTTCAATCTTTTGAGTTGCCAATACGTTTAATTCTTGCAATACCGAATCAGTGGTTGCTGAGTCTGATAATTGGTAGGGATAGCTTTTTATAATTGGACCAGTGTCTAGTCCTTCTTCTATTGCGAAAAAAGATATTCCAGTTTCTCTTTCACCTTGAAGTATTGCTCTTTGAACAGGAGCAGCGCCTCTAAACTTGGGTAACAAAGAGTAATGAATATTAATCCATCCAAATTTTAGTTCAGCTAAAACTTCCTTTCTAAGAATTTGTCCAAAAGCAACTACTATTGCCATATCTGCATCAAGTGACTTTAGATTTTGAGCAAAGTATTCTCTATCTATTTTTTCTGGACTAAAGACTTTTAAACCTTTTTGTTTCGCAAATTCTGATACGGCTGAATCTTTAAGATCAAGCCCTCTTCCACTTTTTCGAGCTGGTTGAGTTATGACTCCGACTACTTGATGTTGAGTTGTAATCAATTTTTCCAGAATCGGTACAGCACTATCGGGAGTGCCTAAGAAAAGAATTTTCATCGAAGCTAAATCGACAAACCGAAAGTATCGTGTGGACTTACCTTCACTATTGGCTTCTCCAAACCAAACCATTCGGCTTCTCTAATAGATTTCATCGCCAATTTTCTTGTCTCAGTATCTAGTCGATCTACAAAAAGTATTCCATCTAAATGATCTGTTTCATGTTGAATACATCGAGCCAATAATTCTGAACCTTCAATGACAACATCTTCGCCATACATATTCTTTCCTCTTGCTATTACGCCATAGGAACGATCAGTGTTAAAAGCTAATCCTGGAATTGAAAGGCAGCCTTCATCTCCGTCTTGGCGGTTTTCAGATAATTGCAAAATTGGATTAATTAAATGCCCTGGTTTATCTTCTTCAACGCAGTATGTAAAGACTCTTAAGGAAACTCCAATTTGTGGTGCTGCAAGTCCTACACCTGGGGCTTCCAACATAGTTTCAGTTAAATCTTTAACTAGTTGTTGTAATTCTTTGTCGAAGTCTCTAACTTCGTCAGCTTTTTTAGTTAGCACAGTATCGCCAAAAAGACGTATGTTCTTAATTGTCATTTAAGGGCTTTCTGTGAAAGATTTATTTAATTCTAATCGATGTCGTAAGCATTGACATGAGCACGCACAGGTTTAGTTCTGGCAACACTAAATTTAATGATTTCAGACCTTACTTTGCTAATAATATCTTCGGGTTTACTGGTTCCGATAACGATTTGGGCTAATTCTTCTTTTTCAAATATTCGAGGTCCCATCACCGATATTGAAGCATCATTATTAAAGGTTTCGAGCAATTGATTAATCTCTTTTAAGTCTCCTTTAAGAGAGATCGTTGTAACAGATGGATGCAACTTAGTTTCAGTTCTTAATTCTTGCTCATTGTCTATCAACCAATTTGTATCGTGCTTTATTAAGGCCTGTACGACTCTGTTGGTCGATTCACTAGTGATAAAAACTTTTCCACCATCTGATTCTGGCTTCAACAGGGTCAACAGATGCAACCACTTTCTAAGGGCTTCTTCAGAAGCTGCAAGAGATGGAACTCCCAATAATAAATATGCATCCAACAAAATGGCAGCTGAATAACCATTTGGTGTTTTCGGTTCTGCTCCAGGTGTTGCAACAATAATTGAATTACTCTCTTCAACAGCTCGAAGAATTGTTGCTCCACCAGAAGTCAGGATATTTACACCTGGAAAAGACTTGCCAAGTTCCTCAACAGTCTTGGTTTGTCCTACAACTGAAATTCTAAATTCTCTGGTGTTGCAGTATCTACATCTCCAACTGCTGGCAACTTTTCCGCACCATTTGCATTCTGGAGCTGAGTTTTTTTGTTTAGTTAAAAGTGGACCTGAACACCCATTACATCTTGCACTTTCTCGACAACTAGAGCACTGCAGATTACTGGAGTACCCAAGTCTTGGAACTTGAACTAAAACGTTGCCGCTCTTCAAACCTTCTTTAACTAATTCCCAGGCTTTGTTTGGAATTCGTTTGGTGCGTTCAATTGGATCAGATGAGGAATTATCAAGTGTGAAGACTTGAGGCCAGTAATTCTTTGAATCACTATCAGAAAAGGGAACTCGCGCTATTTCTTTGTCTTTGATTAATTGATTAATGGCAACACTTTCGCAATTTCCAAAAGACATGAAATCGCAACCATTAAGTCTTGCTCTTAAAATTGCTACCTCTCTTGCATTCCAATAAGGAGATTGTTGAGAGTAATAGTTTTCATCCGCGTCATCCCAAATTGCTATTAATCCGAGATTTTGAAGTGGTGCAAAAACTGCATTTCTTGTTCCTATAACTACATCTGTATTACTTCCAAGGATCTCAAGAAATGAGCTGTATCTAACACTTGGTTCTTGCTCTGCACTTAATACTTGAACTTTGACTCCAGGTTCCTTCAATATCAAGGTGCTCTTAAATTCTTCAACTAAATAAATATTGGGGAAAAGTATTAATGATTGTTTCCCATGCTTAATTGTCTTCTTAACAGAGTCAATGATTGCAACATCTTTATCAACGCAAGGAGGAATAGTTATTGAACTATGAGTGACATCTTCTTTTGAATCTTTTTTTGGAACTTTTATTGATTCGAACTTGAAAGCTTTTTCAATCTTTGCCTGCCTCGGAGGAATTGCAAAACGCAAAACATCTGTCAAATTACCGATGAATCGATCAGCAACAATTTGAGACAAGGTTAAAACTTCAGGTGTTAAAACAGGATAGTTCGATATTACTTTTGAGATCTCACTTAGTTTTTTGTGATGACTCGATAGTGCAACTTTCTCGACTACCCAAGCTTCCATATTTCTGTTGGAGAACTTGACTTTTACTTTGACTCCGGGAACACAAATTTCATCTAGTTCTTCTGGAATTTCGTAATCAAATAATCTGTCAAGATGTGGCAAAGGGTTGTCTAAAACAACTCGAGCAACGTTTAAGTGTCGCGGCATCTAGCGCGTTACTCCTTGAACTTTAATTTTTAAGATATTGCAGACTTAAGATCTTCTGCCCTATCTGTTTTCTCCCAGGTGAAATCTTTGTCTTCTCGACCAAAGTGACCATAAGCAGCAGTCTTTTTGTAAATAGGACGCTTTAGATCTAGATCTCTAATAATTGCTGCTGGGCGTAAATCAAAAACTTTAAGAATTGCTTCTTGAATTTTCTCATCACTAGTAATTCCGGTTCCAAAAGTTTCCACAAAGACTCCGACTGGTTGAGCTTTGCCAATTGCGTAAGCAACTTGAACTTCACATCTTTGTGCTAATCCAGCTGCCACAACATTCTTAGCAACCCAACGCATGGCATAAGCAGCAGATCTATCTACTTTTGACGGATCTTTTCCAGAAAAAGCTCCACCACCGTGTCTACTCATTCCACCGTAGGTGTCAACAATAATTTTTCTGCCAGTTAAACCAGCATCTCCCATTGGTCCGCCAATTTCGAATCTTCCCGTTGGGTTTACTAATAATTTGAAGTTACTGATATCAAGTTTTACATCCAGTGCTTTTAAAACAGGTTCAACAACATGTTTTTTAACATCTGGTGCTAATTGTTTTTCAAGATCAACTTCTGCTGCATGTTGTGATGAAACCACAATGGTGTCTAGTCGAACTGGTCTGTTTTGTTCGTCATATTCAATAGTTACTTGTGTTTTTCCATCTGGTCGAAGGTAACTCAAAGTTCCGTTTTTTCTAACTTCAGTTAGTTTCTCAGCTAATCTGTGTGCTAAATAAATTGGCAATGGCATAAGAGTCTTTGTATCGGTACAGGCATAACCAAACATCAAACCTTGATCTCCAGCACCTTGTCTGTCCAAAGGATCTTGCGAACCTGTTCTTTCTTCTAAAGCATCATCAACACCTTGTGCGATGTCTGGTGATTGTTTTCCAATAGAAACAGATACACCACATGAATTTCCATCAAAACCTTTAACAGAGCTGTCATAACCAATTTGTGTCACAACTTGACGAATAATTTCAGGTACATCTGTGTATCCACTAGTTGTTACTTCTCCTGCAACGTGAACTTGTCCAGTGGTGATTAAAGTTTCGACAGCTACTCGGCTGTGTGGGTCTTGCTTAAGCATGTCATCAAGAATTGAGTCACTTATTTGGTCAGCAATTTTATCTGGGTGACCTTCAGTTACGGATTCAGAAGTAAATAAGCGTCCGGACATTGAGTGGATATTCCTTTCCTGGAATTTATTAATTACTAATTCAGGTCACGCAAGGTCGGGCTCGACCGGACTCTTTCTTTCTTGACCCACTTTAGCCAGGTCCTTAACGATGAAGTCCCAGATGGCGTCGGCGAGTGCTAATTTGTCGGTTTTTGGTAAAGAAATTGCTTGATTACTCGTTACTAAAACGGCTTCATTCTCATCACTACTAATACCAACTGAAGCAGAGACTTTGTTACCGACAATCAAATCAGCTTTCTTTTTCTCTAATTTGGTTTTAGATAAGCCGACAAGTTCTTCATTATTATTTGTAGTTTCAGCAGCAAATCCTACAAGATATTGCTTTACAGGTTTATTCTCAGACAGGACAGTCAAAATGTCTCCGGTTTTGCTCAATTCAATATTCAACTTATCTGTTGACTTTTTTATTTTTGATTCTTCAGGATTGGGAACAAAATAATCTGCAACTGCTGCATTCATAATCACTATGTCAGCAGATCCAGCTCGAAGAGTCATTTGTTCCATCATTTCTAATGCAGAATTTGCTGCAACAAATTCAACTCCTGCAGGAACTGCAACGTTTAGATTTGCACCGACCAAAGTTACTTTGGCACCTCTACTTAATGCAGAAAGTGCAAGAGCTACTCCTTGTTTTCCACTAGCTCTATTGCCAATAAATCGTATTGGATCAATTGCCTCTCTGGTTCCACCAGCAGAAATTAAGACATTTAGTCCAGATAAATCCTTAGGTAAATTTGATGTTTTTCGATTTACAACTTGCTTAACAACTCGAGCAATTTCAGTTGTATCTGGAAGACGACCTACTCCTTGGTCTTCACCGGTTAATTGTCCTACTGCTGGTTCTAAAACTAAGAAACCACGTTTACGAAGAGTTGCTACATTTTCTCTTGTTGCGAAATTTTCCCACATCTCTGTGTGCATTGCTGGTGCCAAAATAATCGGGCACTTTGCTACTAACAAAGTTGCAAGTAATGCATCATTAGCAAAGCCATAGACAAGGTGAGCTAAGAAATCTGCCGTAGCAGGAGCAACCACAATTGCATCCGCATTTTTAGCAACGTTTACATGTTCTACATCATGGGCCTTATCCCAGATATCTGAAATTACAGGTTTACCACTTAATGCTGCAAATGTAGTTTCGCCAACAAACTTAAGAGCACTATTTGTAGCAATAACTTGAACATCTAGATCTTGATCTTTGAGTCTTCTAATTAGATCAGCAGATTTGTAAGCAGCAATGCCACCAGTAACTCCAAGTACAACTAAAGGTCGAGACATGTTTTCTCCGACTTAGTTATTTGAGAATTTCTTAGGAAACAGTTTCTTCAGTTGTTGCAGCATCGTCGCCCTCTTGGTTAACGGCAACAACTGCAGCATCTGCTTGAGCTTCTACATCTTCTGTAATTACCTCAGCAGTTTCTTCAAAAGTTTCTTCATAAACTCCAGCAAATGAATTGTCATAGCCAGCGTTATATCTTTGTTGAGCTTGAATCGCAGCTAATCTTCTTTGTTCCATTTCAGCTGCTTCTTGAGCCAAAACCTCTGGATCAACGTGTTCGGTGCTTAAAAGTTTTGAGTTGATTTCTCTTAATGCAATTGACAATGGTTTTTCTTGTAATTGTGTTTCAACAAGTGGACCAACATATTCAAGTAAGCCTTCACCTAATTGTGAATAGTAAGCATTAATTTGACGTGCACGTTTGGCAGCATAAATAACTAATTGATATTTAGAACCTGCAGTATCCAATAGATCATCAATTGGAGGATTAGTAATTCCTTCTGGACGAATTGTGGTTGCCACTGTTAAATAAGGCCTTTCAGGTCAAATTTGATATCTCTTAATTGAGATGTAACAAGGTTATCAGTTGACTGACCGCCGACTGAACATCCTCATTGATTACCACAGCATCGAACTCATTTTCAGCCTCTAACTCACCTATTGCCACCTGGAGTCGAAGTTCTAGTTCTTCTGGCTTCTCTGTTCCTCTGTCAATAAGTCTTCTTTTCAATTCCTCAATTGAAGGAGGTTTAAGCATAACTAGAAAAGCTTCAGGCATTGATTTTTTAACTTGTCGAGCACCTTGTAAATCTATTTCTAAAACTACTATCTGATTATTTCTAATTCTTTCTTCAACAGGTTTTCTAGGAGTTCCATACCAAGCGCCAGCAAATTGCGCATGCTCTAACAAATTTCCTTCATCTATTTCATCTAGAAATTCTTTTTCAGTTAAAAACATGTAATGATCATCATGATTTTCTTCAGGTCTAGGTTTACGCGTTGTTGCAGAAACAGAGAGAAAAACTTCAGGTTTTTGCCTAACAAGTTCTCTTACGACTGTTCCTTTACCAACCCCTGAGGGTCCTGCTAAAACGACTAGTTTGGATTTCACGAACTAAATTCCGCTAAGAGTGCATTTAATTGGTTAGGACCTAATCCTCTAAGTCTTCTACTTGAAGCAATACCAATTCTTTCCATTAAATTCTCAGCTCTTATCTTTCCAACTCCTGGCATGGATTCCAAAAGAGCAATTACTTTCATTTTTGCAACCGCTTCATCGGTTTGTATACGAGAAAATGCTTCGGCCAGATTCATTTCGCCATTTTTTAGTTTCTCGCGAAGACTTGCTCTCACTTTTCTAGCTGCTGCAGCTTTTAATAGAGCGGCGGCACGTTCTTCTTTAGTGAGGGTAGGTAATGCCATGGGGTTATCTTTGCACCTTGCTAATTGGTGAGGCAATAAAGGTCTTCACAATTTAACGCTATTTACTTCTTCGCTTATTCTCTTGGCTGCTTCACTAACATTGTCTGATCCTGTGATTGGTCTGCCAATTACCAGCAAATTCGCACCATTCAAAAGAGCCTCTTCGGGGGTTGCAATTCTTTGCTGATCATTGGCATTTGAACCTTTTGGTCTAACTCCTGGTGTGATTAACACAATTGATGGATCAACATTTTTACGAATTTCTGATACTTCTTGTGGACTGCAAACTATTGCACGTGCACCGGCAGCCACAGAAAGCTTTGCTAAATTTAGAGCTGATTCTTTGGGTGCGTTCTTAAATCCAATTTTTTGTAGATTTACTTCGTCAATTGAAGTCAGAATGGTTACAGCAACTATGAAAGTATTAGGCAAAGTTTTTACTGCTTCATTAATCATCTCTGCCCCACCTGAGGCATGAACTGTTAAGTATTTTGGATTTAGATCAGCAACTGATCGACACGCCCCAGCAACTGTGGCGGGAATATCGTGAAGTTTTAGATCTAAGAAGATTTCACAATCACTGATCTTCCTTATTTCTTCAATTGAGCTTTTGCCATCTCGAAGATAATTTTCTAAACCTATTTTTAATGTTGAAACGTAAGGAGAAACATCCTTGGCCCATGATTTAGCTGTTTGTAAATCTGGTGCATCAAGGGCAACTGCAATTGGTGCTTTCATCTATAAATCTTCTCGGTGAGCGGCACTAATAATTTCGGACAACGAGCGGATGCCTTTTTCTTGCAAAATTTCAGCTGTCTCATCATGAATTCTCACACAAGCTTCTGGATCATTAAAAACTGTTGTACCAACACTTATGGCGTTTGCTCCGGCTGCGAAAAATTCAATGGCATCTCTTCCATTTCTAATTCCTCCCATGCCAATAATTGGAATATTTGGTAAAGCTTTTCTGATTTGATAAACACATCGAATGGCAACTGGTCTGATGGCTGGACCTGATAATCCACCGGTTTTACCACTAAGTTTTGGTAACAAAGTATCTGTATCGATAACCATTCCCAACAAAGTGTTGATCACACTTAATCCATCAGCACCTGCTTTTACAACCGACTTTGCGATTTCAGTTATGTCGGTTACATCGGGTGATAATTTTGCAAAAAGTGGAATACTTGCTGAGACATTTCTTCGCACACTATTTATGACATCTGCTGCTGCGTATGGGTCACATGCAAAAACTTGACCTCTATTTTCAACATTAGGACAAGAAATGTTTACTTCAATTGCAATTACTCCAGGAATATCCCTTAATTTATCTGCAACTTTGCCAAATTCTTCAACGTTATTTCCTGCAATAGAAACAATGGTTTTAGCGCCCTTTTGGCTCAACCAACTTAAATCGTTTTGAATAAAATCATCAATACCTGGTCCTTGTAATCCAATTCCGTTTAACATTCCACTGGGAGTTTCGGCCATACGAGGTGTGGCTCTGCCAGATCTTGGATTTAACATCACACTTTTTGTTACAACTGCACCAATAGTGGTGATATCAATAAATTGATCTAATTCTTTTCCAGCAGCAGCACAACCTGAAGCTGTAAAAACTGGTGAAGAAAATTCCAGTCTTCCAAGTTTGGTAGACATATCTACCGTTGTTCTTTTAGGAACTCTTTTCATTAGTGCCCACCAATTTCAGGAGCGCCCCAAGTATCAGCAGGAATTGTGCCAACTTCATCCCAGCGAACTTTGTCTCCTCTAAAAGCTGGACCATCAACACAAGAACGAAGCATTCTTGTTACACCGTCTTCACCAATAATTGGCATAACGCAAGTCATACAGACACCAATTCCACAAGCCATTGATTCTTCAACACTTGTTTGAGAAACAATTCCGTGAAGTGTGGCAACTTCAGAAACTGCTTTTAACATTTGCATTGGACCACAGGCGTAAACAACTGCTGCACCAGATTTTTTGATTACATCAGGCAATACATCAGTTACTCGACCCATCACACCAGATGTTCCATCGTCTGTTGTCACAGAAAGTGTTGTTGAAATTCTTCTTGCTTCCAGCATTCCAAATAATTTTTCTTGAGTAGAAGCCCCCAAAATAAAATCAACACGGCAACCTCGTGCTGTCAAAGCTTCAGCCAAGGTAAACAGTGGTGCTGCGCCATAACCACCACCAACTAAAACACAAGGAACTGGATCTTTGGGCAAACTAAATGGTTTACCTAATGGGCCAACTAAATTAATAGGATCATTTCTTTTTAGATTTGCAATGTAATCAGTTCCTGGGCCATGTGGTGAAACCACAATGTCAACTGTTCCACCATAAACGCCTCGATCATTCACTTGATAAATACTGAAAGCTCTTCTAAGAATTAACGAACTTCTTTCATCCCCAATTGCTACGGCCACAAAATTGCCAGGTTTAAAATCTTTGGGAATATCAGCTGCTGTGGCAGTTAAAACAAAATAACTACCAACTTTTTTAACATCAACGACGGTGCCTTTATGAACAATGGGCATCAAAAACCAGCTTCTTTGTAAAATACTTCTCTAGCCTTGGCTAAATCTTTGGCCCATTCTTGCAATGATTTAACACTAAATCCAGTCTTTTGTAATGCTTCAATTCCAGCAACTGCCGCTTTTAAGCCTTGCGATGTTGTAATACATGGAACACTTCTGGTTGTGGCAGCAGTTCTTATCTCGTAACCATCTGTACGTGTTCCTCCCCCATGCGGAGTGTTAACAACTAAATCAATATCGCCATTCATAATTGCTTCGGTAGTTGTAACTTCACCATCAGCGTGACCTTGTTGAACTTTTCTTAAAATTTCTGATTTTATTCCATGTTTGGCTATAAATTCTGAAGTTCCTTTGGTGGCAAATATTTTGAAACCTAACTGGCTTAATTTTTGTATGGAAGGAATCATTTGTTCTTTATCTTTATCTGCTGCTGAAACAAATACACTTCCCTTTAAAGGCAGTCCACCGGCATATGCACCACTTTGAGATTTAGCAAAAGCCATACCAAAACTTGAATCAATTCCCATTACTTCACCTGTGGATTTCATTTCTGGACCCAAAACTGAATCAACACCTGTAAATCGACCAAAGGGAAGAACTGCTTCTTTAACTGCAACTGGAGCACCGATTAATTCATCTGCGCCATCACCATGTTTAGGCAAAATTCCTTCGGCTCTTAATTCTTTAATTGTTGTTCCCAACATGATGCGAGAGCAAGCTTTAGCTAAAGAAACACCCGTTGCTTTTGAAACAAACGGAACAGTTCTTGATGCGCGAGGATTTGCTTCAAGTACATATAAAACATCTTTTGATAAGGCATATTGCACGTTTAGTAAACCAATAACTCCTACACCTGTTCCTATGGCAAAAGTGCTCTGTCTTATCTGTTCTATTTGCTCTTTGGTCAATGAGATTGGAGGTAGTGAACAAGCACTGTCACCTGAGTGAATTCCTGCTTCTTCGATGTGTTCCATAACTCCACCAAGAAACATTTCTTTGCCATCAAATAAAGCATCAACATCAATTTCTAAAGCATCATCAAGAAAACGATCAACCAAAACAGGATGATCTGGAGTTATTTCGGTAGCTCTTTCGATGTATTGAGAAAGCATGTTTTCGTCGTAAACAATTTCCATTCCTCGACCACCTAATACATAAGAAGGTCTTACTAGGACTGGATACCCGATTTCAGAAGCGATTTTTTTGGCTTCAGGAAAAGATGCTGCCATGCCGTGATCAGGAGAAATTAATTTTGCTTTTTCCAAAACCTTGCCAAATGCTCCGCGTTCCTCTGCTAAATGAATTGCTTCAGGACTTGTACCAACAATTGGTACACCGTTATCTTTAAGTTTTTGCGCCAAACCTAATGGAGTTTGTCCACCCAATTGAACAATAACTCCTAAGACATTTCCTGAGAGTTGTTCTGCATAAACAATTTCTAAAACATCTTCTAGCGTCAATGGTTCAAAATACAAACGATCTGAAGTGTCATAGTCTGTGGAGACTGTTTCGGGATTGCAATTAACCATGATGGTTTCAAATCCTGCTTTTTTCAAAGTTTGAGCAGCATGCACACAGGAGTAATCAAATTCAATTCCTTGACCAATTCTATTTGGACCAGAGCCAAGAATAATTACTTTTTTCTTGTCAGACTTTGCCACTTCTGTTTCTTCGTCATAACTTGAATAATGATAAGGAGTTTTAGCTTCGAATTCAGCTGCACAAGTATCTACCGTTTTATACACAGGTCTGATATTCATTGCATGGCGATCTTTTCTAACTTGATTTTCAGTTGACTTAGTAAGTTGTGCAATTTGTGCGTCAGAAAAACCATGTTGCTTTGCATACTTCATCAAATCTGGGGTTATTGATTTTGCATTCTTAACTTCTAGAGCTATCTCATTAATAAGTTGTATTTGGTCTAGAAACCAAGGATCAATTTTTGTGCTTTCATGAAGTTCTGCAACAGAAGCACCTGCCCACATGGCTCTTTGAACTGTGTTGATTCTTCCATCTGTTGGACGTGCAGCAGTTTTAACTAATTCCTTTGCAGACTCCTTAACATCTGAGAAGTCAAAGGGTGCATCTTTCTTTTCTAAACTGCGAAGAGATTTTTGTAAAGCTTCTGAGAAGTTTCGTCCAATTGCCATTGCTTCTCCCACACTTTTCATGTGTGTAGTCAAAGTGGTGTCGGCACCTGGAAACTTTTCAAAAGCAAAACGAGGAATTTTTACCACTACATAATCAAGTGTTGGCTCAAATGAAGCCGGAGTTTCTTTAGTGATGTCATTTGGTATTTCGTTAAGTGTGTAGCCAATCGCTAATTTCGCAGCAATTTTGGCAATTGGAAAACCAGTTGCTTTAGAAGCTAATGCTGATGATCGAGAAACTCTTGGATTCATCTCAATAACAATCATTCGACCGTCTTCTGGATTTATGGCAAATTGAATATTGCATCCACCTGTATCAACACCAACTTCGCGAATCACATCAATTGCCACATCTCTCATGTGTTGATATTCACGATCAGTCAATGTCATCGCTGGAGCAACAGTTATGGAATCTCCTGTGTGTACACCCATTGGATCAAAGTTTTCAATAGAACAAATAATCACCACATTGTCATGGTGATCTCTCATTAATTCAAGTTCATATTCTTTCCAGCCGATAATGCTTTCTTCTAATAGCACTTCGCTAGTTGGCGATGCTTGCAATCCTGAGGCAACAAATTTAATTAAATCTTCTTCGTTGTAAGCAATTCCAGATCCTGCTCCACCCATTGTGAACGATGGCCTTACAACTAGTGGATAACCAAGAACTTGTGCGGAAGCAAGACATTCATCAAGGGAATGACAAATTTCGCTCTTTGCAGAATTGCCACCGATTTTTGCAACTATTTTTTTAAACTTCTCGCGATTTTCGCCTCGTTCAATTGCTTCTACTTTGGCACCGATTAATTCAACGTTGTACTTTTCTAGAATTCCTTCACGATGTAGAGCCATCGCTGCATTAAGCGCTGTTTGGCCACCCAATGTTGGCAATATTGCATCGGGTTTTTCCTTGATAATTATTTTTTCCAAAATATCGGTTGAAATAGGTTCAACATAAGTTGCATCAGCAAATTCAGGATCTGTCATGATTGTTGCAGGATTACTATTGAGAAGAATTACTCTTATTCCTTCTGCTCTTAAAACTCGACAAGCTTGTGTTCCTGAATAGTCAAATTCACATGCTTGACCAATCACAATTGGTCCTGAACCAATCACCAGGACTGAATTAATGTCTTTTCTTTTAGGCATTGTTTTTGTCCATCAAATTTGTGAAGCGATCAAATAGGTATTGAGCATCATGAGGACCAGCTGCTGCTTCAGGGTGATATTGCACACTAAAGGCTGGTTTATCTTTAAGTGCAAGACCTTCAACAACATTGTCATTCAAACAAATGTGACTTACTTCTACTCTGCCAAATTCTGTGTCACTAATTTTGTCTATTGGAGCCTTGACTGCAAATCCATGATTATGAGTTGTGATTTCAACTTTTCCAGTAGTTCTATCTAAAACTGGTTGATTAATACCGCGATGGCCAAAAGTTAATTTATAAGTTTCAAAACCAACAGCTCTGCCCAGAATTTGATTACCAAAACAAATTCCGAATAATGCTCTATTTGCTTTCAGAACTTCTTGAGTTACAGAGATTGCATGTTTGGCAGTTTCAGGATCTCCTGGGCCATTACTTAAAAACACTCCATCAATGCCAGCAGCAAGAACTTCATCTGCCGAAGCAGTGACTGGAAGTACTGTTAATTCAATTCCTCTTGTGGTTAGATTATGTAAAATTCCATTTTTCATTCCCAAATCAATCGCGGCAACCATATACAAAGTTTTGCCAACAGCTGGAACCACATATGGTTCTTTTGTGGAAACCATTCCACAAAGATCAGCACCTTTCATTTGAGGTGAATTCTTAACTTTATTTATAAAGTACTCACTGTTTTGAGAATCAATGTCTTGAGAAAATATTCCAGCTCTCATCGCACCTTTATCTCTCAAGTGCCTGGTTAATGCTCTGGTATCAATTCCTGAGATTCCCACAATATTTTGATTTACCAACTCTTCATCAAGAGTTCTTTTTGATCTCCAATTTGAAGCCATTCGAGATGGATCTCGAACCACATAACCTGAAGCCCAAATGCGGGAAGATTCATCATCTTCATCATTAATGCCGGTGTTTCCAATATGAGGTGCAGTTTGAATAACAATTTGTTGATAATAAGAAGGATCAGTCAAAGTTTCTTGATATCCAGTCATACCTGTTGTGAAAACAGCTTCACCAAAAGTCTCACCCATTTTGCCAAATGATCTACCTCTAAAAACAGTTCCGTCTTCCAGAACTAAGAGCGCAGGGTTAATACTCATTTTTGGACTTGACCACTTTTCATGCTGAATTTTCCGCGAAAGATTGTATGAATGACTTTACTTTTTAATGTCATGTCATGAAACGGATTGTTAGTACTTAATGAATGCGTGTCTTTAGCATCAACTTTCCATGAAGCATTCGGATCAATAATGCAGAGATTGGCAATCTCGTTTTCAGCAATTGGTCGACCATGTTCTGTTAATTGACCAATTTCGGCAGGTTTCTCACTCATCACTCTTGCCACATCTGCCCAAGTCATTAATTTTGTTTCAATCATTGCTGTGGCCACTACTGAAAGAGCTGTCTCTAAACCTGTCATTCCAAAAGCAGCTGAACTCCATTCACCTTCTTTGTCTTCCATTGGATGAGGTGCATGATCTGTTGCAACAACATCGATAATTCCTTCAGCTAAAGCTTTTCTTAGTTCATTAATGTCATCATCTGTTCTTAATGGTGGATTCACTTTAAATTTGGCGTCGTAGCTTTCGCAATGAATCTGGCTAAGGAATAAATGATGAGGGGTAACTTCTGCGGTGACATTAACTTTCTTTCCTTTTGCCCAGCGAAGAATGTCTACTGTTCCTGCAGTTGAAGCATGACAAACATGCAATTTTGATTGCACATGTTCTGTGAGTAATACATCTCTTGCCACAATTGCTTCCTCTGCAACGGCAGGCCAACCAGTAAGTCCTAATCTTCCTGATAATTCTGATTCATTCATCTGAGCATTTTTGGTCAATCTTGGTTCTTGCGCATGCTGAGCAATCACTCCATTAAATGCTTTTACATATTCCAATGCGCGTCTCATTAAAACTGGATCTGAAACACAATGTCCATCATCGCTAAAGATTCTGACTCTTGCAGTTGAATCAGCCATCGCAGAAAGTTCAGCTAAATTTTCGCCTTTCAAACCAATGGTTACTGCTCCTACTGGGTAAACGTCAACAAGTCCAATACTTTTCCCTAAATTCCAAACTTGTTCCACCACTCCTGCTGTGTCTGCTACTGGCAATGTGTTTGCCATTGCATGTACCGCAGTAAATCCTCCACGAGCTGCTGCTGCGCTTCCCGTTGCAACTGTTTCGGCATCTTCTCTGCCCGGTTCGCGTAAATGTGTATGTAGGTCAACTAATCCAGGAAGAATTATTAATCCAGTTAAATCAATAACTTCAGCCTTGTCATCTTTCAAAGAATTTCCTGGTGCAACTTTAGATATTTTGTCATTTTCAATTAAGATATCTACATTCTTTTCACCCTTGAGGGAACCGTTTTTTAGTAAAATACTCATTAGTTGTTTTCACCTGTTTCACTATTTGACCCACCGAGTAATAAATACAAAACGGCCATCCTCACACTTACTCCGTTTGCAACTTGTTCAATCACAACAGAGTTGGTACTGTCTGCGACTTCAGCAGTAATTTCCATACCTCTGTTCATTGGACCAGGGTGCAATACAAGAGCATGTTTTTGCATAGTTTTTAATCTTTGAGCGTTTAAACCAAAATTTCTTGAATATTCCCGAGTAGTTGGAAAATATGCATCACTCATTCTTTCTTGTTGAACTCGTAACATCATTACTGCATCAACTTGTGGAAGAACTTCATCTAAATCGTAAGAAAATTCACCATTCCACTTTTCAATTCCAACTGGAAGAAGTGTTGGTGGAGCTACCATGATTGGAGTTGCGCCTAAAGTTTTTAACAAAATTGCATTGCTTCTAGCAACTCTGCTGTGCAAAATATCGCCAACTATGGCAACTTTTAATCCGTTTAAATCACCTTCGCTATTTCTCAAGTGTTTTCTTATGGTGTAGGCATCTAGTAGGGCCTGAGTTGGATGTTCGTGTGTGCCATCACCTGCATTAATTACTACCGCATCAATCCAATTTCTAGTGGCAAGTAAATGAGGTGCACCAGATGAACCATGTCTAATTACGACTGCATCGGCTCCCATTGATTGCAATGTTTGAGCTGTATCTTTTAGGCTTTCTCCTTTTGAAACACTTGATCCTTTAGCCGAGAAATTAATAACATCAGCACTTAATCTTTTGGATGCTGCTTCAAAAGAAATCCTGGTTCTAGTGCTGTCTTCAAAGAATAAATTAACAACTGTTCTGCCTCTTAAAGTAGGTAATTTCTTCACAGGTCTATCAGAAATTAAGGCCAATTCTTTAGCTGTATCAAGGACTAAAACTGCTTCATCTTTGTTTAAATCGTGAGCAGAAACTAAATGTTTCTTCATTGTTCACCTGCTGAGATGATTACTGATTCTTGATTCCCATCAACATCTGCCAATGAAACTTGGACAGATTCACTCATTGATGTGGGAATATTTTTCCCAACGTAATCTGCTCTAATGGGCAACTCTCTATGTCCGCGATCAATTAACACAGCAACTTGAACCATGGCAGGTCTACCGATGTCATTTAAGGCATCAAGGGCAGCTCTAATTGTTCGACCTGAAAACAAAACATCATCAACCAAGATAACTATTTTGTGATCAATTCCTCCATCAGGAATTTCTGTATGAGCAAGAGCTCTAGGTGGTCTTAGTCTTAAATCATCTCGATACATCGTGATATCAAGAGAACCAACTGGAATATTTACTTTTTCAAATTCATTTATTTTTTGTGCGATGCGATTAGCTAATGGCACACCACGGGAAGGAATACCCAGCAGAACTAAATCTTTGGAGCCCTTATTGT
Source organism: Actinomycetes bacterium (assembly GCA_014190035.1). Taxonomy (GTDB): domain Bacteria; phylum Actinomycetota; class Actinomycetes; order S36-B12; family UBA5976; genus ATZT02. Next base: position 17,285 of record BJFU01000006.1, read on the forward strand.
TTTCAAGAATTTCATGAGCGATACGAGATAGTGCTCGGGAAATATCAGATGATTCAAGTACTACTCGTGCAGAGTTACGAGAATTGGCACTCATTGTGCTTCTCGACCTCCTTCTCCGCCTCACGGGACGGTATTAAAGGATGCCTTACTAAAAATTTAGGTTAGCAGATGAAATTAACTTTCGTCTACACCTGTCCCTACTTTGTGCACGCGCATCCCGTTTGTTGTTCCTGGAACACCCGGTGGAACACCTGCCACAACAACAACTAGCTCGCCGTACTTGGCCAAGTTATTAGAGGTTAAACGACGATCAACTGTGGCAACCATGTCATCTGTGTGTTTTACAGTTTCTGAAAAGAAAGTTTCAGTTCCCCAAATAAGAGCAAGTTGTCGTTGAATTTTTTTGTCTGTCGCAAAAGCCAAAATTTGAGTTGCAGAACGATGTCTTGCAATTAGGCGCACACTTCGGCCAGTCTCTGTAAAAGCGATTAGATATCTTGCACCAGTTGCTTTACCAACAGCAACAGCTGCAGTAGTAACGGCTCTACCGGTACTTCCTTGAGCTTCAGGTTCCAATTTTGGTAATTGTTCTAATGCTTCTTCTTCAACATGTTCAATGATTCGAGCCATAGTTTCAACTACGCCAACTGGGTTTTCTCCCACGCTGGTTTCACCACTTAGCATCAATGCATCTGCTCCATCAAGAACCGCATTTGCCACATCACTTGCTTCTGCTCTCGTTGGTCTGGAAGAAGTAATCATTGATTCCAACAATTGTGTTGCCACAATTACTGGCTTACCAACTTGGCGTGCCATTTGAATAGCACTTTTTTGCACAAGTGGTACTTCTTCTAAGGGAAGCTCAACACCTAAATCTCCACGAGCGATCATGATGGCATCAAAGGCATCCAAGATATCTTTCAAATTTTCAACAGCCTGAGGTTTTTCAATTTTTGCTACTACGGGAAGTCTTTTGCCAACTTTGTCCATAATTTTATGAACTTGTTCAATATCTTTTGAACTTCTAACAAACGACAGAGCAATAAGGTCACAATCGTTATTTAATGCCCAGATTAGATCTTCTTCGTCTTTGTCTGACATTGCTGGAACATTTACTGCTACTCCGGGAAGGTTTAGTCCTTTACTGTTGGAAATCGTTCCACCTTCAATTACTTTGGTGATCACGTTATTTCCTTTAACTTCTATTACTTCTAATCTAATTTTTCCATCATCAACAAGAATTGGATCACCCTTTTTAACATCGCCAGGCAAACCTTTATAGGTTGTAGAAACTCTTTCTTTATCTCCCGCAATGTCTTCGGTAGTAATTGTAAAATTTTGTCCGTTAACAAGGGAAACTGGACCATTGCCAAAGATTCCGACTCTAATTTTGGGACCTTGTAAATCAGCAAGGGCTGCGATTTCTTTGCCTTCAAGTTTTGAGGCTTCTCTTACTAAATCAAGTCTTTTCTTGTGATCTGAATGATCTCCATGAGACATATTTAATCTTGCGACATTAAGTCCTGCTTTGATTAACTTTTGAACAGTTGCCAAATCATCAGTTGCTGGTCCAAGTGTTGCAACAATCTTGGCTCTTCTCATATTTTCTATTCTATTGGATTGCAATTTTTAGACTGTGATTGGTCTTGATGTTGGCTCAATTGGAGCAGGTAAATTTGTTTCACCAATCAAATATTTATCAACCGCAGCAGCAGTAGAGCGACCTTCGGCAATTGCCCAAACAATTAATGACTGACCTCTGCCTGCATCTCCGCACACAAATACACCTTCAGCATTAGTTGCAAAATTTTCATCTCTAGCAATATTTCCTCGTGGATCTAGATTGAGTTTGAGTTGATCAATAAATGATGCTTTCTCAGGTCCCACAAATCCCAAAGCTAAGAAAACAAAATCAGCAGGAATCACCTTTTCACTTCCCTTTACTGGCTCAAATTTTCCATTTTTGAATTCAACTTCAATAATTTCTATACCTGTGACTTGATTATTCTGACCAATGAATTTTTGGGTGTTAACACTGTAAATTCTTTCGCCACCTTCTTCATGAGCACTAGTTACTCGATATGTCATTGGATATGTTGGCCAAGGTTGTGAATCTGGTCTTATCTCTGGAGGAAGAGGTAAAATTTCTAATTGAGTAACACTTTTTGCACCTTGGCGATGAGCTGTACCTAGGCAATCTGCTCCGGTATCTCCACCACCGATGATTACAACATTTTTATCTTTAACATCAATTGGAGATTTTGCTAATTCACCTAATGCAACTCTGTTTGCTAATGGAAGATATTCCATCGCCTGATAAATGCCATTAAATTCTCGTCCAGGAACAGGTAAATCTCTCCAGGCTGTGGCACCAACTGCGATTACTAAAGCGTCATATCTCTTACGCAAATCGTTAGCTTCAATATCAACACCAATTTCAACACCACTTCTAAATTTGATTCCTTCTGCTTCCATTTGTTCAAGTCTTCTATCAACATGAATCTTTTCCATTTTGAATTCTGGAATTCCGTAACGAAGCAATCCCCCAAGTTTGTCTGCTCTTTCATAAATTGCCACAGTGTGACCGGCTCTGGCTAACTGTTGAGCAGCAGCAAGTCCAGCAGGTCCTGAACCAATTACTGCCACAGTTTTGCCACTTAATCGAGCAGGTGCTTGTGGAGTAACTAATCCTTGGGCGAATGCTCGGTCAGCAATTTCAACTTCAATTTGTTTAATAGTTACTGCATCTTTATTGATAGCAACAACACAAGCTGTTTCACATGGGGCAGGACATAGTCGACCTGTAAATTCTGGGAAATTGTTAGTGGCATGTAGTCGTTCTGATGCTTCGCGCCAATCATCATTGAAGACCAGATCATTCCATTCAGGAATTAAGTTACCTAAAGGACAGCCGTTATGGCAAAAAGGAATTCCACAATCCATACAACGACCTGCTTGAAGTTTTAATTTGTTAGTTTCAAATGGCTCATAAACTTCTCGCCAATCCATTAAACGCAGATCAACAGGACGTCTTTTGGGAGTTTCTCTTCTGGTGTTAATAAAACCTTTTGGATCACCCACGGGAAACCTCCATTACCGCTTCCATTGGATCTGTTCCCTCTTTTTTAGCTTTTGCTTGAGCTAATAAAACTCTCTTATATTCACGAGGCATTACTTTTGTAAATTTCTTGAAGTCTTTATCATTTAGAAGTTGCTTTGCCAATGGAGAATCTGTTTCTTCCAGATAATCTTTTAGTATTGATGACAAGAATTCTTTATCTTTGTCGTCTAGGGTTTCAAGTTCAACCATTTCAGAATTTACATTTTCAACGTTTAACTCAACAACGTATGCGATTCCACCACTCATTCCAGCAGCAAAATTTCTACCGGTTTGTCCAAGAACCACAACTTTTCCACCTGTCATGTATTCGCAGGCGTGATCTCCTACACCTTCAACTACCGCAGTGGCACCAGAGTTTCTAACACAGAATCTTTCTCCAACTAGACCTCTAACAAATAATGTTCCTGAAGTTGCACCATAGGCAGCAACGTTTCCAGCAATTACGTTTAATGATGATTCAAATTTAGCTTTTCTGTCTGGTCGAATCACAATTTTTCCACCAGATAATCCTTTACCAAGGTAATCATTTGTGTCACCTTCAAGACGAAGTGTTAGACCTTGAGGAATAAAGGCACCAAAAGATTGTCCAGCGGTGCCGTTAAATGTCAATTCGATTGTTCCGGTAGGTAAACCCTGGCCACCAAATTTTCTAGTAATTTGGCTTCCCAGCATTGTGCCTACGGTTCTATTCACATTTCTAATTTCAAATTGTGCTCTAACTAATTCACCCTTTAAAAGAGCAGGTTGGCAAATTTCAATTAATTTATTATCCAAAGCCTTGCTCAAACCGTGATCTTGTGTTGTGGTTTGACGAAGAGAAGCATTTTTATCGATATTAACTTTGTGCAATATAGGAGATAAGTCTAGGCCTGATGCTTTCCAGTGACTAATTGCTTTTCTGGTATCAAGAATTTCAGAATGACCAATTGCTTCATCTAATGTTTTGAAACCAAGTTCGGCTAAGTATTCTCTTACTTCAATGGCAATAAATCGGAAAAAGTTTTCTACGAATTCTGGTTTACCAGTGAATTTTTCTCTCAACACTGGGTTTTGTGTTGCTACCCCGACTGGACAAGTGTCTAAATGACAAACTCTCATCATGATGCAACCCATCACCACAAGTGGCGCAGTTGCAAATCCAAATTCTTCAGCACCTAACAAAGCAGCAATGATTACATCTCGACCAGTTTTTAGTTGACCATCTGTTTGCACAACAATTCGATCTCTTAATCCATTAATTAATAGTGTTTGTTGCGCTTCTGCTAATCCAATTTCCCATGGACCACCGGCATGTTTCAAAGAAGTTAAAGGACTTGCTCCAGTGCCACCGTCATGACCTGAAATTAGAACCACATCAGCATGAGCTTTTGCCACACCTGCAGCAACTGTTCCCACTCCAACTTCGGCTACTAACTTGACATGAATTCTTGCTTTGTCGTTAGCGTTTTTTAAATCATGAATTAACTGGGCTAAATCTTCAATTGAATAAATATCATGATGTGGTGGTGGAGAAATTAATCCCACACCTGGAGTTGAGTGTCTGGTTTTTGCTACCCATGGATAAACCTTGTGTCCTGGAAGTTGTCCACCTTCACCAGGTTTTGCACCTTGAGCCATTTTAATTTGTATGTCGTCTGCATTTACTAAATATTCACTTGTGACACCAAATCTGCCACTTGCAACTTGTTTAATGGAGGATCGTTTGGAATCACCATTAGACATTTTTTGATAACGTTCTGGATCTTCCCCACCTTCACCAGTATTTGATTTTGCTCCAAGACGATTCATAGCAATAGCTAAAGTTTCATGAGCTTCACCTGAAATAGACCCGTATGACATTGCACCTGTACTAAATCTACTTAAGATATTTTCTATTGGTTCAACTTCATCAATTGAAATTGGTTTTCTGTCTTTGCTTAATTCAAAAAGACCTCTAAGGGTCATCAACCTCTTTGATTGTTCATTTACTTTCTCGGTATAACTTCTAAAAATATCCATTTGACCTGTGCGAGTTGAGTGTTGTAATTTAAATACGGTTTCAGGATCGAAAAGATGAGGTTCTCCTTCTCTTCTCCATTGGTATTCCCCACCAATAGCAAGTTGTCTGTGTGCAGGAGAAATTCCGGTAAAGGGATAAGCAACATCATGGCGTTTAGAAACTTCCTGAGCCAAAACATCTAGACCAACTCCACCAAGCCTGGATGTAGTACCAGTGAAGTATTTATCAATAACTTCATTAGAAATTCCAATTGCTTCAAATATTTGTGCTCCTCGGTAAGAAGCAACAGTTGAAACACCCATCTTGCTCATAACTTTTAAAACACCTTTGCCAAGTGCTTTAACAAGATTTCTCACAGCTTTTTCAGGAGTAATTCCAGTAATTCTTTTTTGTCGAACCATGTCCTCGACGGTTTCCATTGCCAAATATGGATTTACAGCAGCTGCTCCGTATCCAATTAATAAGGCAACATGATGAACTTCTCTGACATCGCCTGCTTCAACGATTAGCCCAATTTCCATTCTCTTTTTGGTTCTAATCAAATGGTGATGAACAGCAGAAAGCAATAACAATGAAGGAATTGGTGCTTCATCAGCATCACTATCTCGATCACTTAAAACTAGTAAATGTTTGCCATTTTTTATAGCTAAGTCAACCTCGTCGAATATTTCATTGATTCTTTTTTCAAGCCCCGCAGCACCTTCTGCGACTTTATAGATTCCAGAGAATTTTTGGGCTGCAAATCCTGGTTGATCGCCATCTTGATTGATGTGGATTAACTTTGCTAATTCGTCGTTATCAATTACTGGGAAAGGCAAAACTACTTGTCTGGTGTGAGCAGGAGTTGCTGTTAATAAATTGGCTTCTTCCCCAACAGAGGATGACAATGAGGTAACAATTTCTTCTCTAATGGCATCAAGTGGTGGGTTTGTGACTTGAGCAAATAGTTGAGTGAAGTAGTCAAATATCAATCTTGGTCTACTACTTAAAACTGCAATTGGAGTATCAGTTCCCATGGAGCCCAATGGTTCTGCAGCATTTAGTGCCATAGGTGTTAGCAAAATCTTTAATTCTTCGTCGGTATATCCAAATGTTTGTTGTCTTCTTAAAACTGAGGAATGAGTATGAACAATATGTTCGCGTTCTGGCAGTTCCTCAAGATGAACTAATCCAGCATGCAACCAATCTTTATATGGTTGTTCTTTTGCAAGAGAAGATTTGATTTCATCATCTTCAATAATTCGACCATTATCGGTATCAACTAAGAACATTTTTCCAGGTTGTAATCGACCTTTCCTAATTACTTTTGCTTGATCAATTGGTAATACACCTGATTCACTAGCTAACACAACTAATCCATCATCTGTAACCCAAAATCTTCCAGGTCTTAAACCATTTCTATCCAAAACTGCACCAATTAAATGTCCGTCAGTAAAAGTTACGCATGCTGGTCCATCCCACGGTTCCATAATTGATGCGTGATATTCATAAAATGCTCTTCTTGCAGGATCCATGCTGGGATTGTTTTCCCAAGCTTCTGGAATCATCATCAAAATTGAATGCGGTAAAGATCTGCCACCTAAATGAGTTAATTCCAATACTTCATCAAATGATGCAGAATCACTTGCTTCATTAGAGCAAATTGGAAATACTCTTGCTAAATCTCCAGGAATTAAATTAGTTTTAAGAAGATTTTCTCGAGCATGCATCCAATTTCTATTTCCCTTAACAGTATTTATCTCACCATTGTGTGCGATTAATCGGTAAGGATGCGCCAATGGCCAAGACGGAAATGTATTAGTACTAAAACGAGAATGAACTAAAGCTATTTTGGAAATAACCTTTTTATCTGAGAGATCTGGATAGAAAGGCTCTAATTGTCCGGTAGTCAACATTCCTTTATAAACAATTGTTCGCGCCGATAGAGAGGCAAAATAGATATTTGAGTTATTCTCTATAATTTTTCTAAAGGGATAGATTGCTCGATCAATTTCAATATCTTTAAGTTTCTTATCTTGAGGTTGAACAAAAATCATTTCAAATCTAGGCATAACACTTTGTGCTGTTTTGCCAAGCTCAAGAGGATTTGTGGGTACCACTCTCCAACCAAGAATTGTGATGTTCTCTTTTTTTGCTACTTCTGAAATTGTCTCTTTTGCTGCTTTGTATTCTTTTTCATCTTGAGGCAAGAAAACGATTCCTGCAGCATAAAAACTATTTTCTGGTAATTGAAAATCAACAACTGATTTAAAGAATTCATCTGGGATTTGAATTAATATTCCTGCACCGTCACCAGAGTCAGGCTCACTGCCAGAAGCTCCACGATGTTCAAGATTTCTTAATGCTTCTAATCCTGATGCAACAATTTCGTGAGTTGGTTTTTTATTTAAAGTTGCAACTAAAGCAACACCACAAGCATCATGCTCAAAAGATGAGTCATAAAGACCTTGATTAGTGGTGCTGAAATTACTCAAAATATGTCCCTGCAGAGTTTTAATTTTGGCGGGACAACGATGGCCCAAAGACTGCTACTTACGGATAAATACTAGCCGATAACTTCTTACAGCGCTGCTCCGATTGTGGTTCCAAGAAACCAAGTAAGTGCCGCTGCTCCACTTCCGATCAACAATTGTCTTGTTCCTGAGTACCACCAGGTTCTAGTGGTTACAAAAGACACCGCAACTCCTGCTCCGAAAAGCCCGATCAGTGAGATAACCATTGAATAAAGAATTTCTGTGAAACCAAACATGTAAGGAATTAAAGGAACGGTTGCCCCAGCAGCAAAAGCAATAAATGAGGAAATGGCAGCCAATTTAGCTGAAGGTAAAGCCCCAGCGGTTACACCAAATTCTTCAGAAGTGTGAGCATCAGCAAATGCATCAAAGTTATTACTTAATTCTTTTGAAAATTGCATTGCAACGGTTTCAGATACGCCGCGCTTCATCCAAACTTCAGCAAGTTCTCTAATTTCTGTTTCAGGATTTTCTCTTAATTCTTGTTTTTCAAGTTCAATTTCAGCCATTGCTAATTCTGCTTGACTTGCAACTGAGGTGTATTCCCCCGCTGCCATTGAAAATGCACCCGCTAATAATCCTGCAAACCCTGCCAAAACAATTGCAGTTGTATTCTCTGCACCAATTGCTTTAGTTCCTCCAGCAACGCCAATCATTAATGCAAAATTAGAAACAAGACCATCCATAGCTCCAAAGACAGCAGGACGTAACCATCCACCATTGACGTTTCTATGAATTGTTTCTGGATCAAGCATTTTCTGACCTTTGGTCACTTTTACTAACTCCTAAAAAGTTTTTTGTCTTGTCCTGGTCGGTATTTGTTGCTTAAAGCAAAATACACTAGCCCACCAATTATAACGGCCAAGCTGGTGAAAATGTTGAAACGCAATCCCAAAATTAGACGGGCTTCGTCAATTCTTAAGTCTTCGACGAATAATCGACCCAAGCTGTAGAAAGACACATAAAGTGCAAAAACTCTGCCATGGCCTAATTTGAATCTCTTGTCTAGGTAAATAAGAGCAAATCCGATAAAAACATTCCACAGCAACTCATACAAGAAAGTTGGGTGAAAAGTTGTAAATGACTCAAATCCTGCTGGACGATATTTCTCAGCTATTTCTAAGCCCCATGAAACGTTCGTTGGTTTGCCAAACAATTCTTGATTGAAATAGTTACCTAGTCGACCAATAGCTTGAGCAAAAATTATTCCTGGAGCAATTGCATCTGCAAATGGTGGTAAATAAATCTTGTAATACTTACAACCAATCCATGCCCCAATTCCTCCAAAGAAGATCGCTCCCCAGATGCCTAATCCACCGTTCCAAATTTTTAGTGCTTCAACCCAATTTTGATTAGCGCCAAAATATTTCTCCCAATCAGTGGCAACGTGATAAATGCGGCCACCAATAATTCCAAATGGAACGGCAAAAATTGCTACATCGCTTACTTGACCTAATTTTCCACCACGTTCAATCCATCTTTTATTACCAAGCCAGATTGCAACAAATATTCCAATAATTATAAAAAGGGAATAAGCGCGCAATGGAAGAGAACCGATGTATAAGACACCAGTGCTAGGACTTGGAATCGTAATTGGTATCAATTCAAATTACTTTCTAGCTTCAGCGACAACTCCTGCAAAACCTGCTGGGTCAGCAACAATTGCGGTATCAATTAATTTGTCATTAAGGAAGAAAGAAGGAGTTCCTTGCACTCCCCGATCTTGAGCATGTAGTTGAGAGTTTTGAGCCCAACCTTTGTACTTCGCAGAACTAACACAAGTCTCGAAAGTTGTGAATGAATCTCCTTCAATGCCAACTTTTTTTCCAAGGTCTAATAATTGTTGATCTGTGAAACCATCGCCTTCTTTCGAAGGTTGCATCGCAAAAACACCTGAATGATATTCAGCAGTTTTACCAGCATCAACCGCACAACCCAAGGCCATTGTGGCTCTTAGGGAAGCAAGTTGTGATTCTGGAAAGTTTCTATCTAGAAAAATCATTGGGTGCAATGTCAAATTAATATCACCTTTGACAGCAGTATCAATTATGTTTTTTCCATTTGCTTGTTCTAAAAATCCACAAGCTGGACATTGAAAGTCTTCGTATAATTCTGCTTTTGGCGCTGTTGGATCTTGTTTTCCAACTGGAACACCATAACCATTTTGTGCAGTAACACCTTTAGGCAATTGTGCCGATGAATCATATTCAGTTACAGCTTCTGGAGTAACACTTAATTTTTGACTTTGACTTTTTGCATAAACTCCAGCACCGATTAATCCAACAACTAATGTCAATACAAACAAGCCACCTAATATTTGGATTGTTTTGGCTCTCTTGCCATCTTGCGAATTAGCATTCGCACGCCCTGCGGCGGCTTTGTTACGGATATCGTCTGGGTTTGTCATTTTTTCACTCCACTTATTTATCGGCTTTAAACAATCTAATCAAGTAACTCAAGGTTGGCCAATTCTGGCTAGTCCTTACGAACACCTCGGGCGAAATCTTTGCTTAATTGAACAACAGCGGCAACTGCTTTACTTAAATCTGGTTGTTCCAGGATTGCTTTCACAAAAGCACTTCCCACAATTACTCCATCTGCAAATTTGGCCACTTCGTGTGCTTGTTCTGATGTAGAGACTCCTAAACCAACTGCTACTGGAAGTTGAGTGTGCACTCTAATTCTTTTAACAAGTTCTTCTGCTCGACTAGAAACTTCAGTTCTAGTTCCAGTAACACCCATCAAACTTGCGGCATACACAAAACCTGTCACTTTATTAGTAACTAGTTTTAATCTTTCTTCACTAGAACTTGGTGCTACAACAAAAACTCGATCTATTTTGTTTTGATCTGTTGCAGTAATCCACAAATCTGATTCATCTGGTGGCAAATCTGGTGTGATTACCCCAACCCCACCCGATTGATTCATTTGTTGCGCGTATTTTTCTACACCCCATTTTTCAATGGGACTCCAATAACTCATTGTTAAAACAGGTTTACCTGTTTGGGAAACTTCTTTAACAATCTGCATCACTTCTTTTATGCCCGTTTTGTTGTGCAGTGCAATATCTACTGCTTGTTGGATAATCGGACCATCCATTAATGGATCGCTATAAGGAACTCCTATTTCAACTAAATCAACACCGTTGTTTAGCATTTCTTGCATTATTTTTGTAGATCCTTCAATGGTAGGAAAACCTGCAGGCAAATATGCAATTAAAGCCGCTCTATTTTCAGACTTGGCCTTATTAAATGCTTCGTGAATCAAACTCATGAATTAGAAGTTATCTTGAACCATTTAGCAGCTGTTTCAACATCTTTATCGCCTCTACCACTGCAGTTAATAATAATTACTGCATCTTTACCTAATTCTTTTCCTAACTTAACTGTTCCAGCAATTGCGTGAGCTGTTTCAATGGCAGGAATAATTCCTTCAGTTCTAGACAGCAATGAGAAAGCATCCATAGCCTCGGTGTCAGTTATTGGATGATAAAAAGCGCGACCTGTGTCTTTCAACCAAGCATGTTCTGGTCCTACTCCTGGATAATCAAGTCCTGCAGAAATTGAGTGACTAGGCAGAGTTTGACCATTTTCATCTTGTAAAACATAGGAACGTGTTCCATGCAAAATTCCAATGGTGCCACCTGAAAGAGTTGCTGCATGTCTGCCAGTTTCAATACCGTCTCCTGCTGCTTCATAACCATGAAGTTGCACATCTTTATCCAAAATAAATGGATGGAACAAACCGATCGCATTTGATCCACCACCAACACAAGCTGTTACTGCGGTGGGAAGTTTTCCAGTCTTTTCTAATATTTGTTGTCTTGCTTCAACTCCCATAATGCTATGAAAGTTTCTTCCAATAGTTGGAAAAGGATGTGGGCCTGCAACTGTGCCAAGTAAATAATGTGTTGATTCAACATTAGTTACCCAATCACGCATTGCTTCATTAATGGCATCTTTTAGTGTTTTTGTTCCTGTAGTTACTGGCACAACAGTTGCGCCCAGTAATTTCATTCGAGCAACATTTAAGGATTGACGAACTGTATCTTCCTCACCCATATAAATAACACATTCAAGACCAAATAAAGCTGCAGCTGTTGCAGTAGCAACGCCATGCTGTCCCGCACCAGTTTCGGCGATGATTCTTTTCTTTCCCATCCGAACTGTTAGGAGTGCTTGACCAATTACGTTATTTATTTTGTGAGAACCAGTGTGGTTTAAATCTTCCCGCTTCAAGAAAACTCTGGCACCACCTGCATGCTTTGAAAAATTCCTAGCTTCAGTTAAAGGACTTGGTCTGCCCACGTAATCTTTTAATAAGTTTTGGAAATCTTCATTAAATTTTGGATCTGCTGCTGCTTTTAAATACTCATCTTCTAATTGATCTAATGCCGAAATTAATGCTTCTGGAACAAAGCGTCCACCAAATTGACCAAAATGTCCGGTCTCTTCATCAATTTTTTTTAAATCTTGTAAAAAAGTTGTCATCTATTTATCGACCGTGATTGGTGGCAGGATGTGCCCCAGCTGTTACTAGTTCATGAACTGCAGCTCTTGGATCTTTGTTTACAACTAAACTTTCGCCAACCAAAACAGCATGGGCACCAGCGTTTGCATAGGTAATTAAATCGTGTTTATCGCGAACACCAGATTCTGCAACCATGATGCATCCTGATGGAACTAATGGAGCAAGTTTTGCAAATGTATTTCTATCAACTTCTAAAGTCTTCAAATTTCTGGCATTTATACCAATTAGTTTGGCCCCTGCATCTGCTGCTCTTTTGACTTCTTCTTCAGTGTGAACTTCGACTAAAGGAGTAAGCCCGATGGTTTTTGATCTTTCAATTAAAGAAACTAGTGCTTCTTGATCAAGTGCGGCCACTATTAATAAAGCTAAATCAGCACCATGAGCTCGAGATTCCCAAAGTTGATAGCTAGAAACAATAAAATCTTTTCTTAAAATTGGAATTTCAACTGCTTTTCTAACGGCTATTAAATCTGCGAGACAACCTTTAAATCTTCTTTCTTCTGTTAAAACACTGATACAACTTGCGCCACCTGCTTCATATTCGTTGGCTAATAAAGCTGGATCTACGATCTCGGAAAGATCACCTTTAGAAGGACTTGATCTTTTTACTTCTGCAATTACTGCTACTCCTGCTTCATCAAATATTGGAAATGGATCTAAAGCAGCCGGAACTTTTTCTGCCAATGCTTTTAATTCTTCTATAGAAGTTTTTTCTTGTCTAATACTTAAATCTTCACGAACGCCAACAATTATCTCGTCTAAAACGCTCGTCATTATTATCCTTTAATTTTTTCTTCTTGAATTTGCTTTTTCCCAGACAATCCAAACAATTCCACCGATTACAGTCAAAACAATTCCTGCCCAAAACATATTCCAGTTATTTTGCACCAAGCCAACTGTTGAGATAACGGAGGCAGCAATTATTACAAAAGTGCCAGTCCAAGCTGCTGGTGTTTGACCGTGATTATCTTTCGACATTAATTAATTCTCCCTATAGAAAATTTATGTTATTAGCCTAATGACGACGCTACTGCTACTGCTCTGAGTACCACGGCTGCCTTGTTCTGGCATTCCATGTCTTCACTGCTTGGCACAGAATCAGCAACTACACCTGCTCCTGCTTGTACATATGCAACACCATCTTTAAGTAGTGCAGTTCTAATGGTGATTGCTACATCCATATTCCCTGCAAAATCAAAGTAACCCAACGCCCCACCATAGATTCCACGCTTGACCGGTTCAAGTTCATCAATAATTTCCATCGCTCTTACCTTTGGTGCACCTGAAAGTGTTCCTGCAGGAAACGTTGCCTTAAGTGCGTCAGCTGAGGTGATGTTGTCATTTAAAATTCCTGTGACAGTAGAAACCAAATGCATTACATGGCTATATCTTTCAACTTGCATAAACTGCACAACTTCAACAGTTCCTGGTTTACAAACTCTGCCTAAATCATTTCGTCCAAGATCTACCAACATTAAATGTTCTGCTTTTTCCTTAGGATCATTTAATAATTCAACTGCAGTTTTTTCATCTTCTACTTGATCTTTTGATCGAGGGCGAGTACCTGCAATCGGATGCATCATTGCTTTCCTATCCTTAACCGTTACTAATGCTTCAGGACTAGATCCAATGATTTCAAATTCTGTGGCAGTTAAATCTGTTGTTGGAATATTTAAGTAATACATATAAGGACTGGGATTTGTGGTTCTTAAGACTCGGTAAATATCTAGTCCTTTTGCTTGGGTTTTGGTATCAAATCTTTGTGACAAAACGATTTGAAAAGCATCCCCTACTTCCACATATTCAATGGCTCTTTTAACAGAACTCTGATAATCCTTGCTTGTAGTTCTATTAGTAAATTGCGGTTTGGCTTCAGTATTGAAGGCTGATCCAACTTGAGATTGTGGTGCATTTAAAGAAACTTGCATTGCATCTAATCTCTTTAGGGCATCCTCATAAGCATCATCAACTCGTTCATCTGTTCCGTCATAATTAACAGCATTAGCAATTAGCCACACTGAACCATCCACGTGGTCAAGTACCGCAAAATCTGTTGCAAGAAGCATCACTAAATCAGGAACATTTGTTTCATCTGGATTATTGGCGGGAATTTTTTCAAATAATCGAACGATGTCATAAGCCATATACCCAACTAATCCACCGGTTAAAGGAGGCAAATTTGGTAATGGTTTAGTAGCTAGAAAATCTAAAGTTTGTTTAAATACATCCCAAATTTGTCCTTCAAGTAATACACCTTTGGGAGGTTTACCAGTCCACAAAGCTTTACCGTCATTGCTTCTTAATGTGGCAGAACTTGAAACTCCAATAAAGGAATATCTAGACCAACTTTGTCCATGTTCAGCAGATTCTAAAAGAAAAGTGCCAGGTCTTTCGTTTGCTAAAGCTTTATATAAACCAACTGGAGTAAATGAGTCTCCAATTAGTCTTCTAACAACAGGAATGACTCTTCTATCTTTCGCGTAACTTTTAAATGTATCCAAATCTGGGGTTGTTACCCCAAGTTTAAAGTGCTCCATTATTTATTTCTCAGACCAAACAAGAACTCCATCAAAACAAGTTTTATCACCGGTATGACAAGCCACACCTTTTTGTTCAACTTTTATAAGCACTGTGTCAGCGTCGCAATCAATTCTTAACTCAACCACTTTTTGGGTATTGCCTGATTCTTCACCTTTGATCCAGAGTTTATTTCTTGATCTTGAAAAATAGGTTGCACTCTTTGTTTCTAAAGTTTTAGTAAATGCTTCTTGATTCATCCAAGCCATCATGAGAACAACATTTGAAGAAGCATCGGTTGTGACAACTGGCACTAGGCCTTGTTCGTTTGGCTTTAACGAAGCCCAATATTCCCCAATTGCGGCGCGAGAAAGATCTGTCATGTGCTTATTCTTGCCTAAGGTGTCACCAATAATTTCGCTAGGTCTCATTGCCGTATGGTTTAGATATGACCTCATTAGCCAAACGCGAAAGATATGCGATTGCCCAAACTTTAAGAAACCTTGGCCCAGATGCGCCAACTCTTTGTGAAGGTTGGACTTCCTTTGATTTACTTGTGCATTTAATCTCACGAGAAAACAGACCTGACGCAGCAATTGGAATTCTAATTCCAGCTTTTTCTCAATACTCTAAAAAAGTTGCTGATGATATTAAGCAACGTGGCTTTGAAACTTTAGTTCAAGAATTTGAAGATGGTCCAAAACAGTTTTCCCCTTTCACAATACCTGGGATAGATAACTTGGCTAATTCATTTGAATTCCTGGTTCATCACGAAGATCTTTTGAGAGCTCAACCAAATTATGTTGCTCGTGTATTTGGAGATCTTGATAAGAAGTTGTTATGGAAGCGCTTTACTCAGTCAGGAAGACTATTTCTACGTAAAGCAAAAGTTGGCATTATTGCCAAATCAGATCAAGGAGTATTTACAATCAAATCAGGCAATAGTTGTGTGACGATGGAAGGCGACGTTGTCGATTTAATTCTTTATTCCTTTGGCAGAAAATCTGCTGCAAACATCAAATTTGAAGGCGATGAGGAATCAATCAGAATTCTTAAAGAAACTAAATTCAGTCTCTAACTTCTACGTTTTTTCTCTTTAATTCTGCCTTTAGATCTTTAATTTCGATTTCTTTAAAGTGAAAAACACTAGCGGCAAGTAATGCATCAGCGCCAGCTGCTACTGCTGGATAAAAATCATTTATTTTTCCTGCTCCCCCACTGGCAATTAGTGGTACTGAAATATTTGGCCTGATTAGTTTGATTAATTCCAAATCGAATCCATCTTTAGTGCCGTCTTTATCCATAGAATTCAAAAGCACTTCTCCAGCACCTCTTTGCACTGCTTCTTTAGTCCAAGCTAAAGCATCTAAACCTGCACTTTTTGTTCCACCATGAGTTGTGACTTCAAATCCAGAAGGAGCATGTTTTTCATTTGATCTTCGAGCATCAATAGAAATCACTAATACTTGAGATCCAAATCTTTGAGCTATCTGATTTATAAGCTCAGGATTATTTATGGCACTGGTATTAATGGAAACCTTGTCAGCACCTGCTCTTAATAATTTGTCAACATCTTCAACACTTTTTATTCCCCCACCAACGGTTAATGGAATAAATACAACATCAGCCGTCTTTTTTACAACTTCAAGCATTGTGTCTTTGTTGTCTCTTGAAGCAGAGATATCCAGAAATGTTAATTCGTCTGCACCATTTTGAGCATAGAATTTTGCCAATTCAACTGAATCTCCAGCATCTTTTAAGTCTTGAAAATTAACACCCTTGACTACTCTTCCGTCGTCAACATCAAGACAAGGAATGATTCTGGTAGCTAAAGTCATTATTGATTAGCAATTCTTAGAGCATCTTTTAAAGTAAATTTCTGGGCATAAAGAGCTTTACCAACAATTGCTCCTTCAACTCCAATATGGGTTAATTGCCTTAATTCGGCAATGTCAGAAAGTTGAGCAATGCCACCGGAAGCAATAACTGGCTTCTTTGTGTAATCAAGAATTTCTCTTAGTAACGCAGTATTAGGTCCTTGCAAAGTTCCATCTTTTGTAACATCAGTTACTACATATCTGGCAGCGTTATCTTTATCTAATCTTTGTAGGGTTTCAATAAGTTCGCCACCTTCTTTAGTCCAACCACGTGCGGCTAAATTTCTGCCTCGCACATCTAATCCAATTGCAATTTTGTCACCATGTTGAGCTATTACTTTTGCGGTCCAATCAGGATTTTCTAGCGCTGCAGTTCCTAAATTAATGCGAGCTGCTCCAGTTGCTAAAGCATTATTAAGAGATTCATCATCACGGATGCCACCAGACAACTCAACTTTAATATCAAGTTTTGCTGTAACTTCTTTCAATAATTCTCTGTTACTTCCTTTGCCAAATGCTGCATCTAGATCAACTAAATGAATCCATTCAGCTCCTTGTTCTTGCCAAGCTAAAGCTGCATCAAGAGGTGAACCGTATGAAGTTTCAGTTCCCAATTCACCTTGTACTAATCGAACAGCTTTGCCATCGGCAACATCAACTGCGGGAAGAAGAATTAGTGGTTTCATATTAAACAGTCTCCAACCAATTGCTTAAAAGTTGTAATCCAGCATCCCCTGATTTTTCAGGATGAAACTGAGTTGCTGATAGTGGTCCATTTTCAACACTGGCTAAGAATTTTTCTCCATGCGTTGCAAAGTGTTTCAATGGTGCATCAATTTTTTCGGTCCCTTGCAGATCTAAATCTTTGGCAGCAAAAGAATGCACAAAGTAGAATTTCTCAGTTTCTACGCCCTTAAACAGTTTTGAGCCAATTGCTACTTGCACGTTATTCCAACCCATGTGAGGCAAGATTGAAGCTTTTATTTCAGTTACATCTCCTGGCCACTGGTGTAATCCTGCAGTTTTTACTCCATGCTCTAAACCATTTTCAAACATCACTTGCATTCCAACACAAATTCCTAACACAAAACGATTTCCCGCAAGTCTTTTATCAACTATTTCTGATCCACGATATTTATTGATTCCTTGCATGCAAGCAGCAAAAGCACCCACTCCGGGAATAATTAATCCTTGAGCATTTAAGCAAGTTTCGAAATCATTTGAGACAACAACATTTGCGCCGACTTTTTGTAAACCTTTTTGAACAGATCGAATATTTCCTGATCCATAATCAAGAACAACAATATTTTTAGACATTAAAACCCAAGTTTAAACATGAGTTTTATCTACAGCACACCCTTGGTTGAGGGAATACCAACAGATTTAGCATCAAAAGCAACTGCGTCTCTTAATGCTCTTGCCACAGCTTTGAATTGTGCTTCTACAACGTGGTGAGCATTTCTTCCTTCTAGGACTTTGATGTGCAAAGTTATATCTGCACTGTTAACAAATGATTCCCAAATGTGTTTGGTAAGTGTTGTGTCATATGAACCAATCATTGGTGCAATTTCGGTTTCACTGTGTACTAAATATGGTCTGCCAGATAAATCAACTGCAGCTCTAACTAAAACTTCATCCAATGGCAAAGTCGCATCGCCATATCTTCTGATACCTGATTTATCACCCAGAGCTTCTTTGAATGCAGTTCCAAGCGCCAATGCTGTGTCTTCAATGGTGTGGTGTTCATCAACTGAAATATCACCTTTAGTTTTTACATTTAAATCAAATGCTCCGTGTTTGCCTAATTGGCTCAACATGTGATCATAAAAAGGAACACCAGTGTCTACTGTTACTTCACCGGTTCCATCTAGATTAATTTCAACAAGTACGTCGCTTTCTTTTGTAGTGCGAGCTATGCGCCCTTTTCTACTCACGACTTACTCCTTCTCTATTTATGTAAATCTAATTATTGTTCATCAATGATTTCTCATTGAATGCGGTCAAGGTTTTTCGAACCGAATATCTACAGCTTGAGCATGAGCGGGCAAATCTTCAGCATGTGCCAGTGTTCTTATTTGATTGGCAGCTTCTTGCAAAGCCTCCTTGGAATAATTGATGTAGTGCACGCCTCTTAAGAATGTTTGAACTGACAATCCAGATGAGTGACAAGCACAACCTCCAGTTGGCAAAACATGGTTGCTACCGGCCAAATAATCCCCTAAAGAAACTGGAGCGTGAGCGCCCACAAATATTGCACCAGCGTTTTTAACTCTTCTAGCAACTGTTTCGGCATCTTGGGTGTGGATTTCTAAATGTTCTGCAGCATATTGATCAACTACGGCCAAACCTTGATCAATGTCTTTAACCAAGACAATTGCACTTTGTACACCACTTAAAGCCTGTTTAATTCGAGCTGAGTGCTTCGTTTGAGGAACTTGCAACTCTAATTCTTTGCCAACATTGTTTGCTAGTTCTTCTGAAGTTGTCACCAAAACACTTGAAGCAATCACATCATGTTCTGCTTGACTAATTAAGTCAGATGCAATCCAAGAAGCATTTCCTGAATCATCTGCCAAAATTGCAATCTCAGTAGGACCTGCTTCACTATCAATGCCAATTAATCCTCTTAAAATTCTTTTTGCCGCAGTGACATAAATGTTTCCTGGACCTGTGACCATATTTACTGGTTCGCAAGTTTTTGAACCATAAGCAAACATGGCGATTGCTTGAGCGCCTCCGACTGCATAAATTTCTGTTATACCTAAAATTTTGCAAGCAGCAAGAATTGTTTTGTTTGGCCAGCCATCGTTTTCTTTTTGAGCAGGACTTGCCACAGCAATTGATCTAACACCTGCAACTTGGGCAGGAACAACATTCATGACCACACTTGATAGATAAACAGCGTTACCACCTGGAACATATAAACCAACGCGATCTACAGGTAACCAGCGCTCACTTACTGTTCCACCAGTTACAACTTGTGTTTGTGAATCTTTTCTAACTTGTGATTGGTGCACAGTCTTACTTCTTTTAATTGCTTCCTCTAAAGATTCAATTACATCTGGTGACATTTCACTAAATGCTTTATCAATTACTTCTTGTGGGACTCTAAGAGATTGAGGTTTGACCCCGTCTAGTTTTTCCGTCCAGTTCAAGATGGCTTGATCGCCATTTTGCTTCACATCTTCAATAATGGGTTTGACTGTATTAATGACAGATTCAACATCTACTTGAGCACGTTGCACCACGGGGCGAGGTAATTTCTCGACTTTTCTTAAATCAATGCGACGAATCATATTCTTAATTCTACGGGATGCTTACTTTCAATTCATGTCATATTCTTGGGCTATGAGAGATGAAGATTCAGGTCTGAAGATGTTGCCAATATTTCCTCTCAACGCAGTTTTAATGCCACATCAATTAATGCCACTTCACATTTTTGAGAACCGCTACCGACGCCTAATGGCGGATCTATTAGCTCTTCCTGAGCCTGAACAACGTTTTGGCATTTTGTCAATTACTAAAGGTTCAGAGACCAATGAGGATCTTCCTGCCATTGCAGAGATTGGCACAGTCGCAGTTTTAAGAAAAACCAACACCAATGCCGATGGAACTTTTGACATCATGGTTATGGGTGGCGAAAGATTTGATGTTAAATCAATAAGTATCAGTAAAGCCCCTTATTTGATAGCTGAAGTAAAAGAAAGAAAAGAATCTCCCATTGATTTTGATCAAGCAACCATTACTTTGGCTCAAGAAAAATGTGCTGACTTCATGATGATGATGGATGCTGACAATGACAATGCGGCAAATGATTTACCTAATGAGCCATCAGCTTTAAGTTTTCTAATTGCTGGACTTTTACCTCTAACAGCTTTTGAGCAACAAGATTTACTAAACATTGATGATGCCAATGTGAGACTAAAAGCTGTGATGAAAATTATTAATCGCGAAACTATTTTGATGCAAGAAATACCTAGTGTGCCTGCTCCGTTTTTAACCAGAGTGATAATTAGTCCTAACTAAGCAACTGCACTTGGACCCAAGAGGGCCTTTAATTCTCCAAATAGAGCTGATGTGGGTTCAACTCTAAGTTTTTCATCAATTTTCATAACTGTGGTTTTATCACCATTGCTTAAATGCAGATGAACTTCCACAGAACCAGGATGAGTTTGTAAAACTGATTTGATGGAATCAACAACTGGTGGAGTGCAACTTGCCATCGGTAATCTCACGACCACAGGACCAGTTCTTTGCTTATTGAGATCTGGCACCGAAAATTCCAAGGCAACAAGTTTTGGACTTTCTTCTTCACGTGCATCAATCTTTGCTCTAACTGCCAAAATCGCATCATCATGAATTAGTCCTGAAACATTGGCGTAAGTCTGAGAAAACACCATTAGATCTACTGCTCCTGCTAAATCTTCTAAAGTAACAATGGCCCATGATG
>BJFU01000007.1 GCA_014190035.1 Actinomycetes bacterium
TTCCAGTTATTTACTTTAAGTATTGAAGCAGTTCTTTGCGGAAGTATCGAACCAGGAATTGCAGCAAGTGCAACTAAAAGTAGTAAAAGAAGTGCGGTATTCATGCTGGTTAATTGGCGCCAGGTCCAACGAAGAAATCCCCAAAAGTTTAGGGGTGGGAGTGGTGTTTGAGTTCTTTGTTTAGCAGAAATTTGTTTTTTCATAAGACGGGTGTAAATCCTGAAATTAGTATTCTCATTTCAACAGTTACTTCAGACCAAAGTCCGGTAGCTAACAAGATTCCAATAAGTATTAGCAATATTCCACCGATTCTTAAAAACAATACTTGTCGTTTCCTTAACCAACTCACGGAAGCAACTGCCTTTTCTAGCGTAAAAGTAATAAGCAAAAAGGGCAAACCTAAACCAAAACCATAGAACGCAGAAAGTATTGCCCCGCGTGAAACCGTTGCTTGATTAAAAGCCAAAGTTTGAACAGCAGCCAATGTTGGACCAATGCAAGGTGTCCAACCAATAGCAAATAGAGCACCCAATAAAGGAGCGCCCACTAAGCCTTGTTTAACTGGAGTATGAAATCTATATTCACGCTTAAATAAGTTCCAAAAACCTAAGTAACTTATTCCTAATGCAATTACAAATAACCCCATAATTCTTTCAATAGTTCTTCCGTAAGAAATAAACCATCCACCAATTCCCCCAAAAAACATTCCAATGCAAACAAATACGAAAGTAAATCCTGCGATAAATAGCAAGGTGGCAATTAATGCTTTTGATTTTCTGATTGATTTATTTGCATTCAATCCAAATCCAGTGATAAAGGAAAGATATCCAGGAACCAAAGGAAGTACACAAGGCGATAGAAAAGAAATCAACCCTGCACTAAATGAAATCAATATTGCAATTAGGAGGGATCCTTGGGTAACAGTGTTCATTCGTCAACCAAACTAGAGATGAAACCTTGAATTAAAGCTCGCTCTATTGGTCCAAGTTGTCTTGCTGCAACTTTTCCATTTTTATCAACTAAAACTGTCGAAGGAATAGCATTTGCGGGCAACGTATCTTTAAATCCTAATAGTTTTACCCCATCACGATCAAAAATATTTGGATAGGTTATTCCAAAGTTAGTTATGAATTTTTCTGCTGAAACCTTAGAGTCTCTGATGTTGATTCCAATAAATTCCACGCCACTGTCTTTGTTTTTTACATACAATTCTTGTAATTCTTTGGCTTCTTTTCGACAGGGCCCGCACCATGATCCCCATACATTCAAAACTACTACCTTATTTTTATAGTTTTTTAAATCAATTTCTTTGCCATTAAAATCTAAAGCAATTAACTCAGGTGCTGATTTTCTATCCTCTATTTTAAGAAAGGTTGCAGTGCCATCACCTGAAATAAAACCCGCTTCACCAGAATTTTGAATCGAAGCGTTAGGTGTTGCACAAGCTGAAAGTAATAAACCACTTAAAACCAATATTAATTTACGCACCGGATATTTTGCTGGCATCTTTTAGCAAATCTGCTGAAGGTTCTTCGTACTTAACTTCTACTAATTTGTCGTCATCAAAAACAAAAGTTGTCACACTTGCCAAACTACATTGGCGTTTACGTGGATCATGTACAAAAGATTTACCTTCAGCAGCAAGTCTTGCAACCCAAATTGGAAGTTGGTGGGAAACCAATAATGCTTCCTTACCTTTAGCAGCATCTCTTGCAGAAAAAATTGCGGTGCGCATTCTGTCTGCAACTTGCTTGTATGGCTCTCCCCATGATGGACGAAATGGATTTCTTAAATGCCACCAATTTCTCGGATCATTTAATGCTCCATCTCCCACTGAAACTCTTTTGCCTTCAAAGACGTTCTCGGCTTCGATAATCAAACTATTTATTTCTGGTTTTAAATTATGCACATTTGCGGTAGGAGCTGCAGTTTGTTGTGCTCTTTCTAAAGGGGAAGAAACGATTAATGAAAGATTGCTGTTTTTAAAATGTTCTGCAGCACGATCTGCCATTTTTAAACCAAGTTCAGATAATTTATATCCGGGCAATCTCCCATAAAGAACTTTTTCAGGATTAAAAACTTCGCCATGTCTCATGACATGGACAAGAGTTTTAGTAGCCATCGGCTTTATTTCTTAGTGTTTACGACGCATGGAACCGCGACGTTTGCTTGGACGCCAAACATTGTCACCGTTTTCAATTGCTGCCAGTCTTAAAGTTTCACCGTGTGCTGCAAGTGCATCAATCAAAATTGAAACATTTGGTGATTCTGCTTTAACATCTACTCTTAAACCATGTTCTTGTGCTGCTTGTGCAGTTTGTGGCCCAATTACTGCGACAACTGTTGAAGCATGCGGTTTACCAGCAATTCCAACAAGATTTCTTACAGTGCTGGCAGAAGTGAATAGCACTGCATCAAATCCACCACTTTTAATTAATTCTCTTGTGTGAGCAGGAGGAGGTGCAGCACGTACAGTTCTAAAGGCAACGATGTCTTCAACTTCCCAACCTTTAGCTTGCATTCCTTCAACCAGAGTTTCAGTTGCAATATCTGCGCGAGGTAAGAAAACTCTATTTATTGGATCTAGCAATTGATCAAATTTTGGCCAAACTTCTAATAGACCTTCAGAGTTATGTTCATTTGTTGGGAACAAATCTGGTTTAACACCAAATTCAACTAGTGCATCAATTACTGGTTGACCAATGGCTGCAACCTTTAATCCAGCAAAAGCTCTTGCATCTAAACCATAATCAATAAATTTATCTCGCACGGCTCTTACAGCATTTGTACTGGTAAAGACCACCCATTGGAATCTTCCTGAAACTAAACCGTGAACTGCTCTTTCCATTTGTTGTGGAGTTCTTGGTGGCTCTACAGAAATTGTAGGAACTTCTACTGAAACTGCTCCATAAACTGCTAATAATTTTTGAAAATCTTCAGCATCTTCTTTAGTTCTAGGAACTAGAACTTTCCAACCAAATAAAGATTTGTTTTCAAACCATTGATATTTATCTCTGTTGTTAACAAGATCACCAATAACAATTACGCCTTGTCCTGATTGTCTGGCAGCTTTTGCAACCACTGGAATATTTTCCAGAGTTGAAACAATTGTTCTTTGATCAGTTGTACTGCCATCTCTTGTGACAGAAATTGGAGTTGCAGCATCTCGCCCACGAGCAATCAAAGCACTTGCAATTGCTGGTGCTTTATCGGCTGCGTTAATTACCACGATTGGAATTGTTGAATCTAAATGCAATGACCAATCAATTGGTTCTGAACCATTAAGTATGTGAACTTCTTTTCCTTTATTGGCAAACAAAGACATTCCTGCATGAGTTGGTACTGCAGTAATTGGAGAAACTCCCGGAACATATTCAAATTCAATTTTTGATTTCGCTAGGGTAGAAACTTCTACCGCCAAGTTGTCTTCAACAACTGGATCTCCTGCACAAAGTCTGACAACTGCTGCACCTTCTTTAGCTGCATCAATTGCTAAACGAGCTCTAACAGCAGGTGCCATTGGTACGCCATCTTCATCCACTGCGGCCACAACATCTGCAATTTCATTTGCATGTGCATTAGCAATGTCCATGGTGTTTACATCAGCAATGATTAATTCGGCTTGTTTAATTGCATTAATACCACGAAGTGTTATTAATTGTGGATCTCCTGGTCCTGCGGCAACATAAATTACCGGCAGCACAATAATCTTTTTCTTAGTCAAGTAATTACCTTTCGTTTCTATACGGCTTTGCGTTGTTCGTGGAATGCCAAAATTTGTAGTTCTGATGCCAAGTCAACTTTTCTGACATCTACTCCTTCAGGAACACTTAAATGAACTGGTGCAAAATTTAAGATGCTTCTGATTCCTGCTTTTACTAAACGATCACTTACAACTTGAGCACTGTCTGCAGGAGTTGCCACTACTCCTAAACGAGCATTTGTTTCTTTGATTACATCTTCTAAATCACTTAATGCATGAACGAGTAATTCAACAGTTTTTCCTTCGGCACCACATTTAACTTTTGTGCCAATTAAGGTTTGATCGGCATCAACTAGTGCCACAACGCGAAATCCGCGTGAACCAAATCCGCCGTAATGTGCAAGGGCTCTTCCAAGATTTCCCACTCCAACAATTACTACTGACCAATCGTGGTTAAGTCCCATTTCACGAGAAATTTGGTAACGCAAGAATTCAACTTCATAACCAACACCACGAGTTCCATATGAACCTAAATGAGATAAATCTTTTCGAAGCATGGCACTGGAAACTCCAGTTAATGCTGCTAATTCTTCAGAGGAAACTCTTACTTGTGCAGCATCTGCTAATTGGCTTAAAGCTCTGTAATAAGCAGGAAGTCTTGAAACTGTAGCTTCAGAAATTTTGGGTGAATTACCATCTTTTGATGATGATGAGACTTTTGATGGCATATATCCAAAGGTACACATTTGTGCAAAAAAGCACAAATCCTCTCACAAATCAAAGACCTTTAACTAAGTGCTTTTCGTAATCTTTCTGGATCTACTCGCCAATAGTCATGGCGTTTGCCGTCAACAAAAATGACGGGGATTTCTTCCCCGTATTGATGCATCAATTCAGGATTGTTTTGGATTTCTTCAACTTCATAACCGACGTTTAATTCACTAGTTACTTGGGCAACGATTTTGATGGCATCTTCACAGAGGTGACAGCCTGGTTTGGAGAGAACTTTTACTCTTTTAAAGATTTAAATCAGAACCTTAGAAGTGGGGAAAGCTGGCTGAGGGGAAATCAGCCAGCCTCTACGAATGATTCACGCAAGTAGTCAGAAACTGCTGCT
Organism: Actinomycetes bacterium; assembly: GCA_014190035.1. Lineage (GTDB taxonomy): Bacteria > Actinomycetota > Actinomycetes > S36-B12 > UBA5976 > ATZT02. The sequence continues at coordinate 4,821 of BJFU01000007.1, forward strand.
TCTGGAACTCGAAACGATCTACCAACGCGCACTGCTGGCATGGTGCCTGAGTGGACTAGTCGGTAAACAGTCATCTTGGATACTCGCATTGATGAGGCAACTTCTGCCACGGTCAAGAATCTAACTTCGCCTAAAGGTCTATCTGGGCTTGTCGCCATTTCTTGCCTCTTTCTGTCACGCTTTAAGACCTTCCCTAAGTCTTAAGGGGCGTGTGGTGCCACGGTAATAGATGACTACTAGGTAGCACAAGAGAGGAGGGGGGCTATTTAAGAGAACCAGACATGCTAGTGGGGTTTAGAAAAATGATGTTACAGAAGTGAATTAGAGATTTTTAAATGAAACGATCAGCCGGATGAGGATTTAAAGACAATAAAACTTCTTTTGCTTTTCTTCCCGGCAATTTTTTAATTGTTTTTAATAATGCCACACGATTATCGCAATGTTCTTTCAAAACTGCGTAAGCTTTTTTGCCAATTAATTCAACTAATGTGTCTTTTTCACTTACATAAACAGGTTCGGTTGCAGTGTGTGCATCGGTATCTGATGAACAATACCAATCCATGGTATGCCCACCTTCTCCCCAATTTTTTCTTTTGTATTCTTCAATAACAATTACTTGATAATCTGTGTCATCTTCAAATTCTCTTGTTTCATAACTTCTTCTAATTGGTAATTGCCAACAAACATCTGGTTTTGCTTCTAATGGTTTGGCACCTTTGACCATTGCAAGCTTATGTAATGCGCAACCTTGTCCACCAGCAAACTCTGGTGAGTTCATAAATATGCAAGCTCCATCAACAACTCTTGTTTTTTCAATACCGTCTTCTTTTTCAGTCCAACCTTTTTTAGAATTTGCGTGTTCTTGCTTTTCCCAAATATCAGGAGTTAATTTCTTAACCCATTTCGCAACTCTTTTTTTATCTGCTGCTTCAGTGAAATGTGCACCATGAATACAGCAACCATCATTTGGATTTGTTTTCTCAACACCTTTGCAACCGCGACCAAAAATACATTCCCAATTTGAAGTTAACCAAGTTAAATCAGCTTTAATCAACGTTCCTGAAGCATCAGGATCAATAAATTCAAGCCAGGTACGAGGCGTCTCTTTTAAGATTTCGGTCATAAGCCTGAGCCTACTTGGGCACTTTCTCTCATGCGCAAAGTAGTCTTGTTCAATAAGTCACACTAGAAAGAAAGAAATAAACGTGAAAATTGGCATTGTTGGCACCGGCAATATGGGTGAAGCCATATTGAAAGGGCTACTCGACAATGTGTTAAAAACCCAAGACATAATTTGCGTGGATAAGTCTCAAGAAAGCTTAGATCGCATTGCTAAGGCCTACCAAGTTGTTTGTTCTGCTGAAATTTCTGCCATTAGAGACTGTGATGTTGTGCTTTTAGCTGTTAAGCCTCAAAATATGGATGAAGTTTTGCCTTTAATGGGCAAAGTTATTTCTGAAAAGACTTTAATCATTTCAATTGCCGTTGGAATTACTTCCAGCTTTATAGTGAAAAATCTTGGAATAAGCAAAGCTGCAGTTGTTAGAGCTATGCCAAATACTCCAGCATTAGTTGGCAAAGGTGTAACTGGAATAGCAAAAGGTGAATTTGCTACCGATGCGCAATTAACAATTACTAAAAATCTTTTGGAAGCTGTCGGCCAAGTTGTTGTAGTCAATGAAGACCAAATTGATATTGTAGCCGCAGCCTCTGGTTCTGGTCCTGCTTATTATTTTTATGTAACCGAATTATTAATTGAAGCTGCTGTGTCTCATGGATTATCTAGAGATGTTGCACAAGTTTTAGTTGAAAATACTTTTATTGGATCTAGTGCCTTATTTGAAAATTCAGATGATGATGTTGTTGAATTAAGAAGAAAAGTTACTTCACCAAAAGGAACAACTCAAGCTGCAATTGAATTCTTAGAAAGTAAAGATTTAAAAAGTATTTGGCAAAATGCATTAGGTGCAGCAATTAAAAGAGCAGAAGAAATTAGTAAGAACTAATTATTCAGCAGCGCTATTTACAGGTGGAGCATCTGGAAGTGCTTGTTTAACTTCTCCAGTGAAAGTAAATACTCTGGTATCAGCAGTTTTCTTGTCAGCATTAGCAGCTTCGCCTTCAACTCCTACTACAACAAGATTTCCAGCAGTTAATTCACCAAATAAAATCTTTTCACTCAATACATCTTCAATTTCTCGTTGAATTGTTCTTCTCATTGGTCTTGCACCCAATGATTGGTCATAACCCTTATCAACAAGCAATTCTTTAGCTTGATCAGTCAAAATCAGACCCATGTCTTTGTCTTTTAGTCTGTCATCAAGGGATGTAGCCATTAAATCAACAATTTGTAATATTTCTGGACGTGTTAATTGATGGAACACAATTACATCATCAAGTCTGTTTAAGAACTCTGGACGGAAATGTTGTTTAAGTTCTTCATTAACCTTTAATTTCATACGGTCATAGCTACCTTCAACATCGTCTCCCATGGAGAAGCCAAGGCCTACACCTTTAGAAATATCGCGACTTCCAAGGTTGGTGGTCATGATGATTACAGTGTTTTTGAAATCAACCATGCGACCTTGAGAGTCAGTTAATTTACCGTCTTCCAAGATTTGCAATAGTGAGTTGAAAATATCTGGATGAGCTTTTTCAACTTCGTCAAATAGCACTACAGAGAATGGTTTGCGACGAACTTTTTCAGTTAACTGTCCGCCTTCTTCGTAACCTACATATCCTGGAGGTGAACCAAATAATCTAGAAACAGTGTGACGTTCTGAATACTCAGACATATCCAACATAATCAGCGCGTTTTCATCACCGAATAAGAATTGGGCCAAAGTTTTGGAAAGTTCAGTTTTTCCAACACCAGAAGGTCCCGCAAATATAAATGATCCGCCTGGTCGTTTTGGATCTTTAAGACCAGCACGAGTTCTTCTAATTGATTTAGATAACGCTTTAATGGCATCTTCTTGGCCAATAACTCTTTTGTGAAGTTCTTCTTCCATACGAAGTAATCTCTTTGATTCAGCTTCAGTTAGTTTTGCCACTGGAACTCCTGTTGACATGGCTAGAACTTCAGCAATTAAATCTTCGTCAACTTCAGCAACAACGTCTAAATCGCCTGCTTTCCATTCACGTTCACGTTCATTCTTCTCAGAAATTAAGGTTTTTTCTTTATCTCTTAAGGCTGCTGCTTTTTCAAAATCTTGGGCATCAATAGCTGATTCTTTTTCTTTTCTCACATCAGCAATTTTGTTATCAAATTCTCTTAAATCAGGAGGGGCTGTCATTCTGCTAATACGCAAACGAGCACCAGCTTCATCAATCAAATCAATGGCTTTATCTGGTAATTGACGATCATTGATGTATCGATCGGCCAAGGTCGCTGCTGAAACAAGGGCAGAATCAGTAATGGTTACTTTGTGGTGTGATTCGTAGCGATCTCTTAAACCTTTCAAGATTTCAATAGCGTGAGCAACTGAAGGTTCTTGTACTTGAATTGGTTGAAATCTTCGTTCTAATGCAGCATCTTTTTCTACATATTTACGGTATTCATCCAGAGTGGTAGCACCAATTGTTTGTAGTTCACCGCGAGCAAGCATTGGTTTTAAGATTGATGCAGCATCAATTGCACCTTCTGCAGCACCTGCGCCTACTAAAGTATGGATTTCGTCAATAAACAAAATGATGTCGCCGCGAGTGCGAATTTCTTTCAATACTTTTTTCAATCTTTCTTCAAAATCACCACGGTATCTAGATCCAGCAACCAATGATCCTAAATCAAGTGTGTAGAGCTGTTTGTCTTTCAAAGTTTCTGGAACATCGCCCTTAATTATTTTTTGAGCAAGACCTTCTACTACTGCAGTTTTACCAACACCTGGTTCACCAATTAAAACTGGATTATTTTTGGTACGACGAGAAAGTACTTGCATTACTCTTTCAATTTCTTTTTCGCGACCAATTACTGGATCAAGTTTTCCATCGCGAGCTGCTTGAGTTAAGTTTCTGCCAAATTGGTCAAGCACTAAGGAAGTTGATGGAGTTCCTTCACTTGGAGCACCAGAGGTTAATGGTTCTTTGCCTTGGTAACCAGAAAGCAATTGAATTACTTGTTGGCGAACACGATTTAGGTCTGCCCCAAGTTTTACTAGAACTTGAGCGGCAACTCCTTCGCCTTCGCGAATAAGTCCAAGCAAAATGTGTTCTGTACCAATGTAGTTATGGCCTAATTGCAAAGCTTCTCTTAAAGATAATTCCAAAACTTTTTTAGCACGTGGAGTAAAAGGAATATGTCCTGATGGTGCTTGTTGGCCTTGGCCAATTATTTCTTCAACTTGTGATCTAACAGATTCAAGGGAAACACCTAATGATTCAAGTGATTTAGCGGCAACGCCTTCACCTTCATGAATTAAACCTAAAAGAATGTGTTCAGTACCAATGTAATTGTGGTTGAGCATGCGGGCTTCTTCTTGCGCAAGAACTACTACGCGTCTTGCTCGATCAGTAAATCTCTCGAACATAACTTAAGCCTCCTTGCATCAACTTTAGGGAAATTAACTTTTCCTTATATATCTATAGTACGTCTCTGGATTTATTAAGCAAATTCAACCTAAAAGATGGGGAAACATCCCTATAAGTGGTATTCATTTACCCCATGAGTAACAAGACTTAGGGGTGAATAGAAACCGCTTGAATTACAGGTGTTTGATCATTCGGGTGTTACCCAAAGTGTTTGGTTTGACTTTGTCCAAATCCAAAAACTCTGCCACACCAACGTCATATGACTGTAAAAGTTGTTGGTAAATCTCTGGCTCAACAGGAGTGCCTTCAATTTCTGTGAAACCATGTTTAGCAAAAAATTTTGTTTCAAATGTTAAACAAAAAACTCTTTTCACACCTAATTCTTTAGCTCTTTTTAATAAAGCTTCTAAAAGTTGAGAACCAATTCCTTTGTCTTTAAATTCAGGAAATACTGCCACAGTTCTAACTTCAGCTAAGTCTTCCCACAAAACATGAACTGCTCCAGCACCAATTACTTGTCCATTGTTTTCAATTACTAAAAAGTCTGGAACTGCTTCATACAAAGTAACTGTTGCTTTAGATAGCAATCTTCGATCTGGAGCATAGGTATCAACAAGTTTTCTTATAGTTAAAACATCAGTTGTTTTGGCAGGACGAATTGAAATCGCAGACATTTTATTGTGGTTTAACTAGTGGGAATAAAACAGTTTCTCTAATACCTCTACCAGTGAGCATCATTAAAACTCGATCAATTCCCATACCTTGACCACCAGCTGGTGGCATTCCATATTCAAGTGCTCTTAAGAAGTCTTCATCTATTTGCATAGCTTCAACATCGCCACCTGCAGCAAGTTGTGCTTGTTCAGTTAATCTTTTTCGTTGTTCAATTGGATCATTTAATTCGGTATAGGCAGTACCAATTTCTGCACCAAAAGCAACTAAATCCCAACGCTCAGCAACTCTGTTATCTTCGCGGTGTTGTCTAGTTAAGGGAGCAACATCGGTTGGAAAATCTGTATAAAAAGTAGGAAGAACTGTTTTATCTTCCAAAAGGTGTTCGTAAAGTTCTAGGACAACTTGACCTCTGGTCCATTTAGGATCATGAGAAATTTTTAATTTATCGCACAGGTTTCTTAAAGTTTTTTCATCAGTATCGGCATTAATTGTTTCACCAGTTGCTTTTGTTAATCCGTCATAAACTTTTACAACCGGCCATGCGCCACTAATGTCGTGTTCGGTGTGATTTCCTTCATCATCCCAATGTCTAACAATTTCTTTGCCGTAAACATTTTTTGCAGCTTCTTGAATTAACTGTTGAGTTAATTCGCGCATTACGTCATAGTCACCGTACGCCTGATACATCTCAAGCATGGTGAATTCTGGATTATGTGAAGAATCTGCACCTTCATTTCTAAAGTTTCTATTAATTTCAAATACTTTATCTACTCCACCTACAAGTAAACGTTTTAAATAAAGCTCTGGTGCAATTCGTAAAAACAATTCCATGTCATAAGCATTGATATGAGTTTTGAAAGGACGAGCATTTGCTCCACCGTGTAGCACTTGCAACATTGGGGTTTCTACTTCAACAAAACCTCGGTCTGTTAAAGATTTTCTAATACTTGAAACGACTTTTGATCTAACGTGAAGCATTTCTCTTGCCTCTGGTCTAACAATTAAATCTACGTAACGCATTCTTACTCTTTGTTCAGGATCGTTTAATCCATGATGTTTATCTGGCAGTGGTTTTAAAGATTTACCGGTTATTAGCCATTTACGTGCTTTAACAGAAAGTTCTCCGCGTTTGGTTGTGACAACTTCACCAGTTAAACCAACGTGATCGCCTAAATCAACATTTTCTTTCCACATCTCAATTGATTCTTCACCAACAGCATCTGCTGCAATCATTACTTGAAGATCCCCAGATCCATCTCTTAAAGTTGCAAATATTAATTTTCCTGCAATTCGATTTAGCATTACTCGACCAGCAATGGAGACGATTTTTCCAGTCTTTGCTTCTGGTGCTAAATCTTTGTTTTCATTTCTAACTTCTAAAAGAGTGTGATCAGGTTTAAAGCCAACAGGAAATGGATCAATGCCTTGGGATTGAATCCTGGCCAGTTTTTCTCGACGGATTTGTTCTTGTTCGTTTAAATCGTCAATGGCATCGTTACTCATAGAAAACTAGACTACTTGTTCTTTTCGAAAACTAACCGTAAGCCTTCCAAGGTCAAGTCTGGTTCGTGATGAGTAATAGTGCTGGATTCTTCAACAACTAATGGAGCAAGACCTCCAGTTGCAACAACTGCTTTTACTGGACCAATCTCAGCAATAATTCTTTGCAAAATTCCATCAACTTGACCGGCAAATCCATAAAGAGCACCTGACTGCAAAGCCTCGACGGTATTTTTTCCAATCACACTTCTTGGTTTTACAAATTCAACTTTTCTTAACTGCGCAGCTCGATTAGCTAATGCTTCCAAGGAAATCTCAATTCCTGGAGCAAGTGCTCCACCCAGGAACTCACCCTTCTCGCTAACCACATCAAAGTTTGTTGAAGTTCCAAAATCAACAACTACAGAAGGACCACCATGTCTTTCAAATACTGCTAAAGAATTTGCAATTCGATCAGCACCAACTTCTTTAGGGTTATCAGTAATTATTGGTACACCTGTTTTTGTTCCAGGTTCAATGATCACAGTTTTTGTATCTGGGAAATATCTTTCCAGCATCCAACGCATTTCTCTTAAAACAGAAGGAACGGTTGAACAAAGAGAAATTCCTGTGACTTTTGGTTGATCTTTTAATAAACCATTAAAAGTTAAAATCAATTCATCAGCTGTTGAGTTAGCGTCAGTTTTTGTTCGCCAATGTTGAATGAGTTTTTCATTGTCATAAAGACCTAAGACAGTGTTGGTATTGCCAACATCAATTGCTAATAACATTTACTCTCCTAGCAACTCCAAATTAGTTCGCATATTTAGCGAACAGTTCTCAGGTCACCACCTATATCCAACACGGGGGCTGAGTGGGTTAGCGCACCCACGGCTAGAAAGTCCACACCAGTTTCAGCAATTTTGCGGGCATTTTCCAAAGTTATGCCACCACTTGCTTCTAACTTTGCTTTTTTGTTAACAGTCACTACTGCTTTTTTAAGATCCTCGATATTGAAATTATCAAGCAGAATTAACTTGGCATTGACCGCTAAAGCTTCGTTAAGTTGATCTAAGTTATCAACTTCTATTTCAAAATCTAGTTCTGGAAATTTATCTTTAACTTTTTCGACAGCACTTTTTATAGAACCTGATGCAACTATGTGATTATCTTTTATTAGCGCTTGATCATTAAGACTCATTCGATGATTTGTGCCACCGCCTGCTTTAACTGCATATTTTTCTAAAAGTCTTAAGCCAGGAGTAGTTTTTCTGGTATCTCTAACCTTGGCATTTGTTCCAGATATTTCGTTTACCCATTTATTGGTAGTTGTTGCAATTCCACTTAAGTGACCTAGAAAATTTAGTGCCGTTCTTTCAGCTGTTAGCAATTCAATTGTGGAACCTTTGGCAGTTAGTAAACAGGTATTAGCTTCAACTTTCTTACCATCTTCAACACATAACTCAATCTCAATTTTTTTACTTGCAACTGACAAAAAGACTAGAGCTGCAATATTAATTCCTGCAATTACACCTGGTGATCGAGTGACCAAATCTAATTCAGAAATTTGAATCTCAGGAATTGTGGCAAGTGAAGTTACATCTGTGCCACCCATTAAATCTTCAGAAATTGCTAAATCAACTAATGCCTGAACTAGTTCTGGTTCAAGTCCATTGCTGCGCAAATTTTCATAAACTTGCTCTTTAGAAGTCATCAGCTAATTCTTCCCAATTGTTTTTTCTGAAAGCTCTAATTTACCCTCATTTAGTTTTCCTTGAATTCTTACAAGCCATCTAGAGTCGTTTCTTTCAGGAAAATCAGATCTCCAATGAGATCCTCTGCTTTCCTCTCTTCGTAAAGCAGCATTTGAAAGAAAACTGGAAACAGTCAACAAATTAGTTGCTTCCCAACTTTGGGTGGAGGATAATTTGGTGGTTTTCTTAGCAAGTTCTGAAAGTTTATCGATTGTTTTATTTAATCCAGTTGCGTTTCTCACCGCACCTGCACCAGTTGTGGTGGTTTCAGTTATGTCTTTCCTAACTTTTCCATCAATGAGATTTGTCGGGATGTTTTCAATTAATGGTTCACTTTGCTTCGGTAAATCTGTTAAATGATTAGCTACTCGTTCTGCTACAACTAGTCCTTCAAGCAAACTATTTGAAGCTAAGCGATTTGCACCATGAACACCGGTATTGGCACATTCACCAACTGCAAATAATCCTGGAATATCAGTTTTTCCAGTCATGTCGGAAACAACTCCACCGGATGCATAGTGCGCTGCAGGAACCACTGGAATTAGATCCACTAATGGATCAATCCCGATTTTTCTGCAACTAGATAAAATATTAGGAAATCTTTGTAGCCAAACATTTTCACCTAATTTTGTGCCATCAAGATAAACATATGGTTTGCCACTTTTAATTATTTCTTCATGGACTGCGTGGGCAACAACATCTCTTGGCGCTAAATCTTTCATGGGATGAATTGAAGACATAAATGCTTCACCATTTATGTTTCTTAATATTGCACCTTCGCCTCTAACTGCTTCACTAATTAAAGGTTGTGATCCTCTGGAATCAGAACCAACCCATAAAACTGTGGGATGAAATTGCACGAACTCTAAATCTGCAACAGTGGCACCTGCTCTTAATGCCAATGCAACACCATCACCTGTTGCAACTAATGGATTTGTAGTTTGTTGAAAAACAGCACCAAGTCCACCAGTTGCTAAAACAACTGCGCGTGCCAATGCGGCACCAACACCGTCAATTTTTCCTTTGCCCATTACGTGCAAAGTAACTCCACAAACTCTTTCGTTTTTGTCTTTTAATAAATCAAGAACTAATGCATGTTCAAAAATTCTTACCTTTGGATCAGCTAAAACTTTTGCAACTAAAGCTCGAGAAATTTCTGCTCCCGTTGCATCTCCTCCTGCATGAGCAATGCGATCTCTTCGATGTCCGCCTTCTCTAGTTAAGGCAACGTTTCCAGAAGAATCTAAATCAAAAGTTGCGCCTAAATTGATTAATCTTTTAACAGCAGCTGGACCTTCTTGCACAAGAATTCTTACTGACTCTTGATCGCATAAACCTGCACCTGCTTCCAATGTGTCTTGGAAATGTTGATCTGGCGAATCCCCTGGTCCAAGTGCTGCGGCGATTCCACCTTGAGCCCAGGAAGTAGATCCAGTTGATAAAACATCTTTTGTTAAAAGTAAAACCGATAATCCTTTATCTCTGGCAGAAAGAGCCGCGGTTAATCCAGCTATGCCTGAACCAATGACAATGACATCAGCATTAATTGTCCAACCAGGATCTGCTGAATTTAACCTTTGTACTAAATCTATTTGTGTCATGACTCTTCCTTTAAAAGAATTGGCATGTTGTCAATTAAACGAGTATTGCCTAATTTGGCTGCAATAAGAATTCTGCCTACAATTCCCGGAATTAATTCATTTAGTTCATTATTTAGAATGTCGACATATTCAATTTCAATTAAGTTTGACTTAGAGATTACCTCTTTCACACTATCTTTAATTTCTTGTAGGTTGGCACCTTTACTTGCTAGTAAAACACCTTGCTTAAGAGCATCTGGAATCAGATGAGCAACATTTCTTTGATCTGATGATAGGTAAACGTTTCGACTGGAAAGCGCTAATCCATCAAAATCTCTTTTTGTAGGAACTGCCAAGATCCCAATTTGGGGTTCTCTTTTTTTAGCCATTTCGGAAATGAAAACTAATTGTTGAAAATCTTTTTCGCCAAAGACCGCAATATTTGGTTGGACAATATTGAATAAACGGGTTACAACTTCAAGTACAGCAGCAAAATGTCCTGACCTACTTTTTCCTTCCAATATTTCAAATCGAGGATCAGTTTCAATATCCATTGGCCACTGTCCTGGGTAAACATCTTCAACGCTGGGAGCCCACAAAATATGTGCACCTGCACTACGCGCAACTTTCAAATCTTGCTCAATGTTTCTTGGATACTTTTCAAAATCTTCATTTTGGCCAAATTGTTTTGGATTAACAAAATCACTTACAACAACACAACCGTCTTTGCCTACGAATTCTTTTCCAGCATGAATTAATGCAGCATGACCATCATGAAGAGCTCCCATAGTTGGGACTAGGCAAATGTTGCTTCCTAAACCATTCATCGCTAAACGAAGTTCAGAATTGCCATGAACTAATTGAGTCATGCCCAAACTCTATTCTTTAAGCAAAAGAAGCGTTGTCGCCCGGTTTATCATCTGAATCTTTTATTCTACAAATCTTTTCTAACCACAGCGAGAGTCCTAACAAAACAGCACTTAAAGCAATGATTGCCAAAGAAACACTAAATCGAGACCTTATTGGTGAAAGATCAAGATTGGGTAAAAAATTTAAAACTGCACCTAGATAAAACCCTAGAATTAAAGATGCGGCTCTACTGCCTGCAAAAGCTAATGCCACTGTTCTTGCTGCAACTAGTGGATGTGGCGGACTCTTTCGTTTTGAAATATCTTGAGTCTTTTCTCTTGCGTCTTTCAACCGATTCTTGAAAATTACTATCCAATAGAGAAGTGTTAGATTTAAAAGTAATAAAGCAATAACAGTATTTGAACTCACTGGAATGTACGTTGAGGTTATGTTTTCATAAATATTTGGAATTAAGTAGCCTACAATTGTTGCCAGGAAGATAAAACTCAAAATATTTTTAAATGTTGTCGGTTTCATCAATTTGCCAATCTATTTGGAAAAAGATTAACTCCTGAACAATCTAAATCTTTGAGAAACTCTTGAATTTCTATGTTTCCAATCCTAGCGCCGGGTTCAATTTCTAACCAAGGCTTAATAACAAAACATCTCTCATGCGCTCGAGGATGCGGAAGAACTAAATTTTCTAAATTAATCGTTTGATCTTCAAACCAGATTAAATCTAAATCAATTGTTCTAGGTCCCCATGCGATCTCTCGTTGCCTGCCCAGATTTAACTCAATAAGTAAAAGTTTGAGTAAAAGTTCATCAGCTTCTAATTCAGTGTTCAAACTAATTACCGCATTTAGATAATTTCCTTGCTCTGGTCCACCAACTGGCAGAGTCTCATAAACACTAGATATTTTTGAAACTTCTATTTCTTTCAATGAATTTATTTCATTTACTGCTTTTTGTAAATATTCAAATCGATCACCCAAATTAGAACCCAGGGCGACTATGGCTTTCATTTACGTCTTTCCACGCTTACACTTACATCTTTAAATTCCAGATCAAGTGGAGCCTGGGGTTTATGCAAAGTAACTTTCACAGAATTTACTTTGAAATTATTCAAGATTTGTTGTGCGATTTCATCAGCAACTTTTTCAATCAAATTCTTTGGTTCACCTTCAACGATTGATTTGATTAAAATCGCTATAGCGCCATAATCAATGGCATCTTCGATGAAGTCCGTTTGAATAGCTTTAGAGGTATCGTATTCAAATTCAACATCAACAATAAATTCTTGTCCTTCTTTTCTTTCATGTTCAAAAACTCCATGAAATCCAAAGGCTTCTATTCCAGTAATTGATACTTTGTCAATTGCCATTAAATTTCCTCAAGTTGATTATTAACTTTAACTGCAGCCACACTTCCGGCTACATCATGTACTCGTACTGCCCATGCCCCATTCAAAGAAGCATATGAACTAATTGCTGAAGTTGCTAAATCTCTATCTTTTGGATCTGTTGAACCTTTAGGAAATGCGAAATCGGCTAGAAATCTTTTTCGAGAAGCTCCGATATAGATTGGTAAATCTAGCGAATGTAATTTGTTTATTTCTTTTAGTATTTGCCAATTATGTTCTGGCTTTTTCGCAAAACCTAAACCTGGGTCAATCACTATCTTATTTCTGTTTATTCCTGCTTTTATTGCTTTTTCAATTTGTAGTTTTAATTCATTTATAACTTCTTCAACAACACTTTGGTAATTTGCTAATTCGTCCATAACTGTGGAGTGCCCTCGCCAATGCATTAATACATATGGCACATCTAATCCAGCTACTGTTTTGTGCATGTTTTCATCGGCTAATCCACCACTGACATCATTAACAATTTGTGCACCAACTTTCACTGCTAGTTCTGCAGTTTGACTTCTCATAGTGTCAATGCTTGTGATAATTCCTAAATTAGTTAATTCTTCAATTACTGGAATCACTCTTTTTTGTTCTTCAATATTTTCAATTCGAGAAGCACCTGGCTTTGTTGATTCACCACCTACGTCAATTAGATCGGCACCTTGTGCAATTAATTGTTTTGCATGATTTATGGCTGTTGTTGTATCTGTAAATAAACCACCGTCAGAAAATGAATCTGGTGTTACATTTAAAACACCAACTACTAAACATCTTTTCTTGTTAGCCAAATCTTTCGAAAGACCTGCAGGTTGGCGGCGTAAGCCTTGCATCATGAGTTATGAGAAATAAGTGTTAAAGCTTCATGTCTTAAGGCAGGATCTTGTAGATTTCCCCGCACCACAGATGTGGTTGTTTTGGAACCAGGTTTGCTAACTCCACGCATACTCATACAGAAATGTTCACATTCAATTACCACAATTACTCCTTGCGGTTTAAGAATTCGCATTAAAGCATCTGCTACTTGAGAAGTTAGTCTTTCTTGCACTTGTGGTCTCTTGGCATAAACATCAATTAAGCGAGCCAATTTAGATAAACCGGTTATTTGACCATTGTTATTAGGGATATAGCCCACACTTGCTTTTCCCACGAATGGCAATAAATGATGTTCGCAAACTGAGAAAATATCTATGTTTTTTACGATTACTAATTCGTTGTGGTTTAAATCAAAAGTTGTTGCTAAAACTTCTTCAGGTCTTTGATAGAGACCTGAAAACATTTCTTTGTAAGCTCTTGCCACTCGAGCAGGAGTGTCTTGCAAACCATCTCGATCTGGATCTTCGCCAATAGCAATAATGATTTCTCTTATGGCGTTTTCTATTTTTTGTTGATCAAAGCCTTGTCTTTGTGCTGGATCTATATCGGCAAGGGGATCTGCGGTTGGACTGATGCGAGTTTTTTCATTCATGATGAAATGTTTTTACTTTTTAGGTTTTTTAACTTCGTTGGCAACTGCTTCACCAGATTTAACTGAATCTGTTGGATGTTCCAAAGATGCTTTGGTGTCCTCAGGTTTTACTAAGCGAACAGGTGCTTTTACTGGACCTTTTTTGGAGGGTTTGCGTTTATTTGAACCAGTCCATGCAGGTCTATTGGCGCGACGTTTTAGTTTCTTAAATATTTCTGCTACTTCTTCTTTATCAAGAGTTTCTCTTTCAAGTAATTCCACTACTAATTTGTCAAGAATTGGTCTATTTAAATCAAGAATTGCATATGCTTCGTGATGTGCATTATCGATAAGTTTTCTAACTTCTTCATCAATTGCTGCTGCTACATCTTCTGAGTAATCTCTTTGATGGTTTAAATCTCTACCTAAGAAAACATCTCTGCCTTCAGTGCCGTATTTAATTGCACCCAATCTTTCAGTCATTCCATATTGAGTAACCATGGCTTTTGCAACACTAGTTGCTTTTTCAATGTCATTTGATGCACCAGTTGTTGGATCGTGAAACACCATTTCTTCAGCAGCACGTCCACCCAACATGTAAGCAAGTTGATCAAGCATTTGATTTCTAGTTGTTGAGTAAGTGTCTTGTTCTGGTAAAACCATGGTGTAACCAAGAGCTCTACCTCTTGGCAAAATTGTAATTTTATGAACTGGATCAGTATTTGGAAGTGCAGCAGCAACTAAAGCGTGCCCGCCTTCGTGATAAGCAGTAATTAATCTTTCTTTATCATTCATTAATCTGGTTCGTTTTTGTGGACCAGCTATAACGCGATCGATTGCTTCATCAACAATTAATGCGTCAATAAATTTCTTTCCTGTACGTGCAGTTAATAGCGCTGCTTCGTTAAGAACGTTTGCTAAATCTGCACCAGTAAATCCAGGAGTTCTTTTGGCAAAGTCATGCAGATTTACATCATCTGCAATTGGTTTACCTTTAGCGTGAACTTGTAAAATCTTTTCGCGTCCTTTTAAGTCTGGTCTTTCAACTGCAATTTGACGATCAAATCTTCCTGGACGAAGTAACGCTGGATCTAATACATCTGGTCTGTTTGTTGCAGCAATCAATATAACTCCGACGTTTACATCAAAGCCATCCATCTCAACTAATAATTGATTTAAAGTTTGTTCACGTTCATCGTGACCGCCACCTAAACCTGCACCACGTTGTCTTCCCACTGCATCAATTTCGTCAACGAAAATAATTGCAGGGGCTGCTGCTTTTGCTTGTTCGAATAAATCTCTAACTCTACTTGCTCCAACACCAACAAACATTTCCACAAAGTCTGAACCTGATATTGAAAAGAATGGAACACCAGCTTCACCTGCTACTGCTCTTGCTAAAAGAGTTTTACCAGTTCCTGGAGGTCCATAAAGTAAAACACCTTTAGGAATCTTTGCTCCGACTGCTTGAAATTTTGCAGGTTCAGCTAAGAACTCTTTTATTTCTTCTAATTCTTCAACTGCTTCTTCTGCACCAGCAACATCAGCAAAAGTGGTCTTGGGCATGTCTTTGTTAATGGAACGAGCTTTTGCTTTACCAAAATTTAGAACTCGATTTCCACCTTGCATTTGGCCCATAAAGAAAAATAGTAAGAAGATAACTAGTGCAATAGGCAGAAGTGAGAAAAGAAGATTAACTAAAAAGTTATCTTTAGGAACAACGGTGTCATAACCGTCTTGAGCAATACTTCCTCGTTCAACTTTTGCTTGCAATAATTCTTGTAATTGAACACCTTGACCTGTGATGTAATCGGCTCTTGCTTTTTTGTCATCTTTAAAAACTATTTCAATTCTTTGATCGCGATCAATTAACTTAACACTTTTAACTTGATCTTTTTGAATTGCTAGAACAGCTTGAGAAGTTGTAATGGTTTCAGGAGCAGATGAAGAAGATAGAACATTACTTCCAAGTAAAACCAGAGTGATGGCAACAGTTATCCAAAAAAATGGACCACGAAAGAATTTAGTTGCTTTCATCTATTTAAGGGGTTTTGAAAACCCCATCCTCCGTAACACGTGGGTGATTGGCAAATTTGCCCTCACCTTTGATTTTACGCGTTAGGACTTTTGGGTGTAGACGTCTGGGTGCAAAATCGCAATTGAACGTAAATTTCGGTACTTCTGTGCGTAATCCAACCCATAGCCAATGACAAATTCGTTTGGAATATCAAATCCCACATATTTGGCTTCTACTGGAATTTTTATCGCGTCAGGTTTCCTTAGCAATGTGAAGATTTCAACTGAAGCTGCGCCTCTGGTTGATAAGTTATCTTTCAACCAAGAAAGTGTTAAACCAGAATCTAAAATATCTTCAACGATAAGAACGTGTCTGCCTTTTATATCTGTGAAAAGATCTTTTAATATTTTCACCACACCTGTTGAGGTGGTGCCGTGACCATAAGTAGAAATTGCAATCCATTCAATTTCTAATGGAACAGAAATATGTCGGCTTAGATCTGCCATACATATGAATGCCCCTCCTAGAACTCCAACCAAGAGAAGATCTTTGCCTTTGTATTCTTCATCAATTAATTTTGCAATTTCACCAAGTTTTTTGTCAATTTGTTCTTCACTAATAACTTCTCTTACTATCTCATTTTGAATATCGTGGATTTTCATTATTTCCCTTGGAGTTTTAGTGCTTGGATGCTACAAATCTTAATGAGCCATCGACTCTAGTTGCTTGAATGAAACCTGGTAAATCAACATTTCCTTGGCCATGCCAATTCTTAACAAGTGCATCAATAGCCTCAATATGTTCAAATGAAAAAGGTCCAGGGTGAACTCCTGAGGAAATAGCAAAGATTCTTAAGACTCTGGTTCTAATTGCTTCGGGTAGTTTTTCTAATTCTGAGATTTCCAAGCCATTTGTTTTAACATCTTTTTGAGACTTAAAGAATTGTTGTGCAAGATCTTCAAGTGCTTGGTTATCAAGTCTTAGAAGCTGAGAAGTCTTATCTAGTGAACTAATTGCAGATTCTCCTAAGACTTCAACAATTTTGGGCATCAATTCATGTCTTACTTTTACTCGTAAGAATTGGTGATCAGTATTTGCTGGATCTTGCCAAGCTTTGAGCCCGATTAGATCTAAAGAATCATGAACGAGTTTCTTTCTTAAATGCAAAAATGGTCTTAAGTATTTTCCCGAAACTTGCGCCATACCGGAAAGTGATTTAGCACCACTTCCTCTGGTTAATCGCATCAAAACAGTTTCTGCTTGATCATCTTGAGTATGAGCTAACAAAATTGCTTGAGCATTAGTCTCATGCAATACATTTTCAAATGCTTCATATCGAGCAATTCGTGCTGCTGCTTCTAAACCTTCATGATTATGTTCTACTTTAACTTTTTTAATGACTACTTCTTGAATACCTAATTCTTCACATTGTTTCTTTGCATTTAAAGCAACATCGTTTGATTCAGGAATTAGTTGATGATCAACGATGATTGCACCAATTTTTAGTTCTAATCTTTTTCCAACAACTAAAGTGGTCCAGGCTAATGCTAGTGAATCTGCTCCACCAGAACATCCAACTAATACGAAATCTCCTGCATCAAAATTCTTTAATAAATTTTGTACTGCATTTTGCATTTCAATTGGCGGATTAATCATTTTGCAATCGCGCAATTACATTCAGCTAATTTGTTAAGCAAATTATCAATTGCTTCTCTAACATTTTCAGGCTGTTCTACTCTATTGACTAATACTGCAAATGAGAGGAAAACCTTATCTTTGGTAGTCACAGTTCCAGCCAAAGTAATTACTCGATTTAGAGATCCTGTCTTTGCTCTAACTACACCTCGACCAGCAGAACCATCTTCGTCAAATCTTTTTTTCAGTGTGCCCAATCCATAACCAGTGGGAAGCCCTGTAAATACTGACCAAAGGTCAGGAGTTATTGCAATTTCTGGTTTAACCATAAATTTTTGGGTCTCGCCCCGATTTTCTCTTATCACTTCGGGATTCTTAATACTTTTGTAAATTAGCTCACTGAAATCTGAAGGTGAAATTTTATTGGATCTACTCAATCCACTTGCATCAGTAATAACGTTATCTACACTTGAAATTCCTAGCATTTCAACATCTTTTAATATTAATTCAGTTGCAGCACTAGTAGAGGGATCGTTTTCTGAGACCAAAGAAGCAACTCGAGCAATAATTTCAGCATCTTGATTATTTGAAATCATCAAAATATCTTCAATAATTTGTGATACAGATTTTGAATATTGAGTTGATAAATCAAATGCTCCTTCAGGAACAGTTTTTCTAAAGACTAAACCATTTACTTTGATGTTATTTTTTATTAAATAGAGGGCAAAAGTTTGACCTGTTTTAATACTTGGATCTATCGGAGCTTGTCCAGGAGCTTTTGGGTCATCCAGATTTAATGCAGAAATTAAATGAATTTCACTGCTCTGGAAATAATTTTCTTCCCAATCTGCAGGTCTTTGCAAGGGTCCTAAGATTGAATCATCAACAAAGACGTTAACTTCAAATACATTGAATTCTTTTAATTTTTGTGCAGTTTCTTTCGCTAAATCTGCTAAGTCTGCTTGAGTGGGATTGCTTTCTGTTCCAAGTTGAGGATCTGCTCCACCAACCAAATAAACATTATTGTCAAGGTATTTAACTTTTGTCATAAATCTTGCATCAGGATCAAGAGTGATAGCAGTACTTGCTGCTGAATAAAGTTTTGTTAAAGAAGCAGGAAGCATTGAGTTTTGGGCATTACTTTCAAAAACTATCGAACCATCAGAAATATCTCTGATAGAAATTCCATAACCTGTTGAAAACAGTGGGTTACTAAGTTGGCTAGTAATTAAATCTTCAATTTTGGTTTTATCGCCCGCTACATATTTTGCTGGCTCAAGAACTGTGCTTGCTAACTCGTTATTTTCTACCGCCAAACTTGGAATCGAGCTTGAGGCGGCGAGCAAACAGAGACTAAGAATAAGTGAAGTTTTCTTTGAACTCATAACTCAATAGTAAGTCACATCGATCATGTGCAATGTTTGCGTGAGTAATCAATGACTCACGTGATGAGCGTAACGTCATTTTTTTGAGCCTTAGTGGGAAGGCTTGCTATATATATAGCAAGATATGCACCATGAACCAATACTCAGCAAGCAAAGACTCATCGAACACATATCTCGACCACAAAGAAGTTGTGCCAATCCTGATTGGACTCATGCTTGGTCTTTTCCTAGCTGCTCTTGATCAAACAATTGTTGCCACCGCAATTAGAACAATTGGTGATGATCTCAAAGGTTTATCTATTCAAGCTTGGGCAACTACTGCTTATTTGATTACTTCCACAATCACAACTCCGCTATATGGAAAACTAAGTGACATATTTGGTCGTAAGCCATTATTTATTTGGGCAATCTCAATTTTCATTGTTGGTTCTGCAATGAGTGCATTTGCTGCATCGATGTATCAATTAGCAGTCTTTAGAGCAATTCAAGGTTTAGGTGCTGGTGGTTTGTTCACTCTTGCCTTAGCAATCATTGGCGATATTGTTCCGCCACGAGAAAGATCAAAGTACCAAGGTTATTTCATTGCAGTGTTTGGTTCATCCAGTGTGATTGGACCAATCGTTGGTGGATTTCTTGCCGGACAAGAAACAATTCTTGGATTAACTGGTTGGCGTTGGGTTTTCTTCGTAAACGTCCCAATTGGTTTAGTAGCACTATTTGTTGTTAGCAGAACTCTTCATATTCCAAACTTTCAAAGAGTAGATCACGCAATTGATTGGTGGGGTGCTGTTTCTTTATCTACTGGATTAGTCCCTCTTTTACTAGTTGCACAAGAAGGAAGAATTTGGGGTTGGACAGGTACTAATTCAATTATTTGTTATGTAATTGGAATAGTTAGCTTGCTACTTTTTGTTTACTTTGAAAACAGAATGCAAGATGAAGCATTGCTACCACTTCGTTTGTTTAAAGACAAAACGTTTTCACTAATTGCAGTAATCGGTGTAATTACTGGTGCGGGCATGTTTGGTGGATTAGCAATGTTGCCTCTTTATTTACAAATCGTCGGAGGAGCTTCTCCAACACAAGCCGGCCTTCAATTATTGCCACTTACTTTTGGAATTATGACTG
This sequence comes from Actinomycetes bacterium, assembly GCA_014190035.1. GTDB lineage: Bacteria > Actinomycetota > Actinomycetes > S36-B12 > UBA5976 > ATZT02. The sequence continues at coordinate 24,705 of BJFU01000007.1, forward strand.
GTTCTATTTTCTCAGGCACATTAATTTCTAAGACTGGAAAATACAAAATATTGCCAGTTGCTGGAACGATCATCTTGACTACTTCCTTAGCTTTGATGACAACATTTAACGCCGATACTTCTTATTGGTGGATTGCTGTCTTGTCTTATGCATTTGGAGTTGGACTAGGAGGTGTGTTGCAGCCATTAGTAATTGCAGTTCAAAATGCGGTTTCAATGAAGGATCTAGGTGTTGCAACTTCTTCGGTTACCTTGTTTAGACAACTTGGAGCAACCGTGGGAACTGCTGCATTTATTTCCATTTTGTTCGGCAGAGTTGGTAAAGAAACCTCTGATGCATTTGCTGCTTCTGTAGTGCAACCTGAATACCAAAAAGCATTTCAAGATCCTGCTAACGCAGAAACTGTGGGCTTGTTGCAAGTAGCACAATCTTCTCCAAATGGATTTGATGACACCTCTTGGTTAGCTTCGGCTAATCGAGTTTTGATTCATCCGATTCTGGATGGTTTTGCAAATTCAATGTCATTAGTGTTTTTTGTTGGTGCCATTGTTGTTTCATTCTCAATAATCTTTGCGGTTATGTTGCCTAACAACAAACTAAAAGAACGTGGAGAAGGTGCAGCACCTGCTGCGCACTAACTAAATGAACTATTTGGTTCAAGGTTTACTTCTGGGTCTAGGAGTGGGTTTAGCTCCTGGGCCTTTATTAGCTTTAGTAATTTCAGCTTCTCTTCGTGGTGGAACTGCTCATGGATTAAGAGTGGCTCTTTCTCCATTGATTACAGATTTACCAATAATTGTTATTTCATTGTTTGTTTTGCAACAAGTTAATGACTCCGCAATTGGATTCTTAAGCATCGTAGGTGCTCTAGTTTTGGTTTATTTTGCTTATGAATCTTGGATGGCTGGGGCAACAGATCCACAAACAAACATAAATATTGATAATTCACTTGGCTCAACAAAAACAACTTTGTTCAAAGCCATATTAACTAATTTTATTAATCCTTCAGCTTGGTTATTTTGGATGACTGCGGGGGGAACTCTTTTAACAGCGGGATGGAATAAAGGTTTTTGGGATGCAGCAGGATTCTTATTTGGTTTCTATTTGTTATTAGTAGGCAGCAAAGCAATGCTTGCCTGGGGATTAGGAACATCTCGAAACAAAATGCCTAAATGGGTTTATCAATTACTGGTAAGAATTGCTGCAGTGTTATTGCTAATTCTTGGAATTGAATTAATTCGTTCAGGAATTAATTACTTTTAATTAGCGAGGACGACGACGTCTTTCGTGTGGACGTGGTCTTGATCTTCTTTTTCTTGGTCCACCTTTTTGTTCATCGTGACGCTCTTTAGTAGCTGGTGCAATCCATGGCACTCCGCTTGGTTCACGAGCACCTGTTACTTCCACTAATTCTCTGCCTGAAGGTTTAACACGAGTAATTTTTGGTTTAACTCCTGCTTTATCAGTTAAGCCGCGCACTGTGTTTTGTTGACGAGTTGTTGTCAGAGTTACTACAACACCAGATTCACCAGCTCTTGCTGTTCTTCCAGCGCGATGCAAATAATCTTTTGGATCTTGTGGTGGATCAACATGAACTACTAAAGAAACATCATCAACGTGAATTCCGCGTGCTGCCACATCTGTTGCAACTAAAGCTGGTGTTACACCTGATTTAAATGCAGCCAAAGTCCTGGTTCGAACAGATTGTGATTTACCACCATGAAGAGCTCCTACTGGAACTCCTGCATGAGCAAGTTTTTGCGCTAATTTATCTGCACCATGTTGGGTGCGCACAAACAAAATAGTTTTTCCTTCTCGTGCAGCAATTTGAGCTGTGATTAATTCTTTATCATTGGGATGAATCACTAAGACGTGATGTTCCATTGTAGAAACTGAAGCTTTGTCTGAGTCAACTGAATGAGTTACCGGATTATTCAAATACTTCTTAACTAGTCCGTCTACTCCTCTATCAAGAGTTGCAGAGAAAAGTAATCTTTGACCCTTTGGTTTACAAGCGTTAAGAATTTCTTTCATTGCTGGTAAAAATCCCATGTCAGCCATTTGATCGGCTTCATCAAGAACAACAATTTCAGTTTCAGAAAGTGAAACATGTTTTTGTTCCATTAAGTCAATTAAGCGACCAGGTGTTGCAACCAAAATTGGCACACCTTGTCTTAAAGCTTGAATTTGATTTCCATATGGCATTCCACCTGCGATTAAACGAGAATTTAATTGAACAGATTGTGCTAGGGGTGCAATTACATCGTTAATTTGCATTGCTAATTCACGAGTTGGAGAAAGAATAATTGCTAAAGGATGATGTGGTTTTGCTTTGCGATTAGCAAGTTTAGTTAAAACTGCCAAACCAAAAGCTAGAGTTTTTCCAGAACCTGTTTGTCCACGACCTAAAACGTCTTTACCACTGATTGCGTCAGGCAAAGTTGCTTTTTGAATTGGAAAAGGATCATTGATCCCAGATTTGGAAAGGGTTTTTACAATTGAGGGGTTTACGCCTAAATCAAAAAATGACATTAAGTTAACTACTTTCGAGACGACTAGCGCGTCTCGAAAAGATCCTGATTCGATCTATTTACTGCCAAGACTCGCGAGTAAACGCTTATTAAGCGTTTTAGCGGGGAAAACGATGAAACTTTTGTTTCAACATTTCTTATTGTAATTCATGACTAAATCAACAGTCACACTGGTATCAAGAGAGTTGGAAATTAAACAGCTTTAGTCGTGATTTGGGTAATCATGCTCGAAATAATCGAAATCAAGATTGCACCAAAGAATGCAGACCAAAAGCCAGTAATTGTCATGTTCTCACTTATTCGATCTGTGATTAGCAACATTGCTGTATTTACTACTAATAATGAAAAGCCTAAAGACAAGAAAGCCAATGGCAAAGTAAGGATTTTTAGCAAAGTCCCTAATGTGGCATTAATCAAAGCTAAAACTAGGGCGATTACTAAATAGTTCTTTAACCCACCAGTTACCTGAATGCCCGGAACAATCATGGTGGAAATCCACACGGCCACTGCCACAGCAACAATTTTTATTAGGAATCTCATTATGTTTTTCATTATGCCAGAGTTATGCTTACAGATATGGACGCCAACGAATTAAAAGCAGCTATTTCAAAATATGTTGCCGCAACAAATGCTGTTGATGAAGCACTCTCGCAAGGAAGCGACCTAGATAAAAGAGCACCAGAAGGTTGGTCTGCTCGAATGGTCGTGCACCACTTAGCTGATTCTGAAACTAGTTCTTATTCAAGATTAAGAAGTTTATTGGGAGAAAAAACTCCACCAATATTAATGGGTTATAACGAAGGCAATTGGGCAATTACTCCTGCTCTTGGATATGAAACTTCTGACAGCAAAAATTCTTTAGCCGTATATAAAGCAGTAAGAGCATCTAGTGCAGATGTGTTAAATAGAATCTCAGTTTCTGATTTAGCAAAAGAAGGAATTCATTCTGAAAGAGGTAAATACACCTTAGAAGATTGGTTAAGGATTTATTCCAAGCATCCTGTTGATCATGCTGATCAAATAGTTAAAGCATTTAAAGGTCTTGCATGAAAAAGATAAATGTTGATCCTAAGGATTTAGAGCCTATTGAAACAGATGGAATAAATCTTTTATATATTGGAACTTTTTTATTTGCTTTAGCAACTTTTGGGATAATTTATCAACCAAATTGGATAGATGATCAAACTCAAAGTGTTTGGTTAAAAGTCACAATGATGGGAACAGTTTTGGGACTTATTGGATTACGAATTGTTAAGAGAAGAAGAAAAAGACTAGGTCTTTAGTTTTCTTCGTCTGCTTCATCTAGTTCAGATTCATCAATAACATCTGATGCTAAATCTAAATCCTCTACTTCAGTGTCGTCATCATCTTCTTCTTCAATTTCAGCAACTTCTACTTCCACAACTTCTTCATCACTTACTTCAGCGGTATCTAAATTGTTGTCATCAAAAACCATGCCACCAGTTGGAATTGAGTGCATATCCACAACTATTTCGCTATGACCACCACAACCATGATCAATAGAAACTACTTTGGCATCATCTGCTGCAAACTTGTTTGTACAAACTCCAAAACTTTGTCCAAGGGATCCAGAAATTGCTACATAGAAACCACAAGTTACACATTTATCTGTAACAGCTTCCGCAATTGCAGCACGTGGTCCACGATCGCCTTCGTACCAACGAATTGCAGTTTGATCTTTTCCAGGAACTGATAAAACTCTAAATCTTCCTAAACCAACTTCCCAACCTTCAGGAGTTAATTTCTCATCAAATAAATCATCAACACCTGTGTAACCAGGAACTAAACGAATGTCATCAGGGGCTGTTGGTAAAACATCTCCAATACCAATATCTCCTGGTTCAACTCTTTGTTCCCAAGGAATCCAAGAAGAAGCAAGAATTGCACCATCTCCAGGTAATAAAAGAATTTCGCTCACTGTTACTTCACTTGATTGATCAACTACAGCAAGAGTTACTGCCCAATTCCAACCAACATAAGCTTTATCAACACATTTGAATTTATGAGTTGCAACATTTTCGCCTTCAACTTCAAAACCTAAATATTCGCCAACGCGTTGTTCAGTGATTTCTTCAACTAAAAATTTGCGAGCAACATCCTTGGCATTGCTTAGTTTTGTTTCTAATGCATTAGCCATTTATTTTTTGGCTTTCTTGTTAAGCGTCGAGGTCGTTAGCAACTGCTCTTAATACAGCAGCAATTTTTGTGGCAGATGAATCATCTGGGTAACGTCCACGACGTAATTGATTTGAAACACCATCAAGTAATTTGATGACATCTTCCAAAGTTGCAGCCATATCGTCTGGATCTTTGCGACCAGCTTTTGTCAAACTTGGAGGAGCTTCTAATATTTTTACTTGCAAAGCTTGTGTGCCACGACGACCTTCGGCAACACCGAATTCAACTCTTGCGCCAGGTTTTGGAATAACTCCATCAGGCAATGCTGTTACGTGAACGAAAACATCTTCGCCTTCGTCAGTTTCTAGAAAACCGAAACCTTTTTCCACGTCGTACCATTTAACTTTTCCTGTTGGCACGAGCACTCACCCCATAAGTTATATAAGTAGTAATTTTTACGACTGTTTTAGTCGTAACCTCTAGGGTAGCGAATCCTGTTTTGCCCCGCCTACCCCGCGTATACACCAATGCTGGACTTGGGCTGACCAAAAGCCCACCTGCTCAACTTCGGTAAACTTGTCCGGATGTCTCCAAAAACTGCTGCTCAGCCAAAAACGGGCAAAGCAAAACCTGAGAAAAATTCTTCATCTGCCCCAGCGCTAGATCCTGGGACTTTGGTGGATGCACTTCGCCTAAGAGACGATCACTCCATGCGTTTGATGTTGATTCAACGCCCAGATTTAGTTCATCCTGTTCCAACCGACATGGCAAAGCTTGCAGCTCGAGCTGCTACAAATTCTTCTGTAACACGAGTGCTAGATCGATTAGATGCGTGGACTGTTGGAGTTGCTGAAGTTATTTCTGTATTAGCAGAACCATTTACTAAAAAAGATTTAGAAAATGTACTAAATAATAATGACAAAATTGATGTTGCTTTAGAAAAACTTCGCTTGCTCGCAATTATTTGGGGCACAAATGAAGGCATGAGATTTGTGCCTGTCCTAAAAGAAGTAGTTGCACCACATCCTGCAGGATTTGGGCCATGCTTTTTACACGAAAGACCAGACTTAGCAGCAATTGCAAAGTTTGAAAGAATTCAAGAAATTGTAAGTAAAGGTCCTAAAGGAACTGAAGAAGTATTAAACGAATTACTTTGGGGTCCTCCAGTAATTACTTTGTCAAAACTTAATCGTGATGCAGGAATTACTAGTGCTAAAAATGGTCATGAATATTTAATGGCTCATGGAGTCTTAGTTGCAACTGCTCGCGATGCGTTAACTTTGCCGCGCGAAATTGCTTTAGTGATGAGAACTCCAAGTTATTTACCAGATGATTTGTCAAACAATAAAGATATTAAAACTAAAGCTCAAAGAGATCCAATTCAAGTAGATCGAGCAGCAGGTGCTGCAGGATTGCAATTTGTGCAACTAGTTGAAGAGTTACTTGATAATTGGGGTGAGACTCCTCCCGCAGTTTTAAGAAACGGTGGATTAGCTCAAAGAGATTTAACAATTGCCGCAAAGATTTGTAATGAAGATGAAAATATTGCATCTCTTCTTTCTGAAATTGCATTCTCTGCAGGTTTACTTGCAGCAGGAGATGACAAAGAACAAGTTTGGTTACCAACACCAGCATTTGATGTCTGGCGCACAAAGAGTGTGGAAGAGCGTTGGGCAATTTTGGCTGAAGCTTGGTTAACAACCACAAGAGTTGCATCTTTAGTTGGCAAAGTTGGCGAAATAAGAGTTAATGCTCTATCTCCTGAAGTTGATAAAGCACTTGCCCCAGAAATTAGATCTTTAGTACTAGATGCCATGGCAGCAATTGAACCAGGTTTTGAACCAGATCAAGATGCAATTGTTGAATATGTAACTTGGTTAAGACCAAGAAAAAATAAAGAAGAAATTGAAACTTTAGTTAAAGCAACATTGGGTGAAGCAAACACAATTGGTATTCGCGGTTTAGGAGTTTTAGCAACAACAGGAAGAGCTTTAGGTGAAATGCGTTACACAATGCCATCTCCTGAAGCAAGAACTGCTGCAGCCAGAGCTGCGGTTGCTGATCCAAAAGGTTACGCAGTTAAACCAGATCCAATGTTGGTTTCTGCAATTGCGCCACTTTTGCCAGATGCAATTGCCACATTTGTTTTGCAAGCTGATTTAACGGCAGTAATTCCAGGACCTCCTGCTGCTGAAGTGGCATCTGAATTAAGACACATGGCTTATCAAGAATCTCGTGGTGCAGCACAAGTATTTAGATTTACTGAAACTTCTTTACAACGAGCAATGGAACGTGGATACACAGCAGAAAGGATTCTTGAATTCTTAAATAAATACACCACAACTTCAGTTCCTCAACCATTGGAATATTTAATTAATGATTTGGTAAGAAAACTTGGTGACATTAAACAAATTGATGAACCAATTGATGATGCAATTCCTGCACCTAATGAAAGAAGATCTCCTGCCCGAGTTAGACCTCGTCCAGCACCAGAAGGTGCTCCACCAGATGCAGCTCTTCTTGATGCAGCAATTAAAGCTTTAAGAGCAGGCGAGGATCCAAAAGCAAAACCGGTTACTCCTGCTGCTGCTCCAAATAAAACTCCAGCAAGTGAAATTGCTGAATTATTCAGAGAAGTTGTCGACAAAGTAATTTCAGGCAGCAAACCTAGTGAAATGTGCATTACACTTACCTACGTTGATACTCATGGAATGAGTTCAAATCGAATTGTTGAACCGATTCGTTTTGAAGGTGGATTGTTAACAGGCTTTGATTTAACCGAATCAAGAATTCGTGACTATGCAATTTCTCGCATAGCAGGAGCAGAAAAGGGCAAAAAATAAATGACCGATGGTCCATTAATTGTCCAAAGCGATAAAACACTTCTTTTAGAAATCGATCACGCTTTATCTGCTGAAGCAAGAAGGGCTATTGCTCCTTTTGCTGAATTAGAAAGATCTCCAGAACATGTTCACACTTATCGAATTACCCCCCTTGGTTTATGGAATGCCAGGGCTGCTGGATTAGATGCAGAAAGTGTGGTTGACACACTTCTTAAATATTCCCGTTATGCAGTACCTCATGGATTACTTGTTGATGTTGCCGAACTTATGGATCGCTACGGTCGCTTAAGTTTAAATAAAGATCCAGTTCACGGACTAATTTTACATTGCGAAGATCTTCCTGTTTTAGAAGAAATTCTTCGCAGCAAAAGAATTCAACCTTTAGTTGGTCAAAGAATTGACGACCAAAATATTGTGGTTCATCCATCTGAACGCGGACAATTAAAGCAACAATTATTAAAACTTGGTTGGCCGGCAGAAGATTATGCAGGTTATGTTGATGGCGATGCTCATGCAATTGAATTAGTTCAAAAAGGTTGGGAATTGCGTGGCTACCAACAAATAGCTTCTGAATCATTTGTGCACGGTGGATCTGGAGTTGTGGTTCTTCCTTGCGGTGCTGGAAAAACAATTGTTGGGGCAAGTGCCATGGCAACACTTTCCACAACAACATTAATTTTGGTAACTAACACTGTGTCTGCTCGTCAATGGAGATCAGAGTTATTAAAAAGAACTACTTTGACTGAAGATGAGATCGGTGAATATTCCGGTTCCAAGAAAGAAATTCGTCCCGTAACAATTGCTACTTATCAAGTTTTAACCACAAAAAGAAATGGTGTTTATGCACATCTTGAACTTTTTGATGCAAAAAATTGGGGATTGATTATTTATGATGAAGTTCATTTGCTTCCAGCGCCAGTATTTAGATTTACCGCTGACATTCAATCTCGTCGTCGCTTAGGTTTAACAGCAACTTTGGTTCGCGAAGATGGACGAGAAGATGATGTGTTTTCACTAATTGGTCCAAAAAGATTTGATGCTCCATGGAAAGACATGGCTGACCAAGGTTGGATTGCACCGGCAGATTGCGTGGAAGTAAGAGTAACTCTTCCAGAACACGAACGATTAACTTATGCCACAGCAGAAAGAGAAGATAAATATCGCTTAGCTTCAACTACGTTATCTAAAAATAATGTTGTCGAAACATTAGTTGCAAGACACAGTGATGATCGAGTTCTAGTAATTGGTCAATATTTAGATCAATTAGCAGAACTAGGACAACATTTAGGAGCTCCGGTAGTTGATGGTTCAACCCCAATTAAAGAACGTGAAAAACTATTTGAAGCTTTTCGTTCTGGAGATTTAAAAGTATTAGTTGTAAGTAAAGTTGCAAACTTCTCAATTGATTTACCAGAAGCTGGAGTTGCCATTCAAGTTTCTGGATCTTTTGGTTCCAGACAAGAAGAAGCACAAAGATTAGGACGAGTCTTAAGACCAAAAGCTGATGGAAGAACCGCACGTTTTTATGCCGTTGTAGCAAGAGATACCGTCGACGCTGATTTTGCTGCACATCGCCAAAGGTTCTTGGCGGAACAAGGTTATGCCTACCGCATCATCGACGCTGATGATGTTTTGTCGGGCAATGATCCAAAACCTAATTAAAAATTAGTGTTTTCACAATATTCATTGAAGCAAACCTCATCAAACTAATTTACGAATTAATCATTGATTAGAATCGACTCATGACTTTAAATGGTGGACAGGATTCAGATGCGCTGATGCGCTCTGAGATTCACCAATTAGGAGTGCTGCTTGGTCACTCATTGACCAGACAAGAAGGACCACAGCTTTTTGAGCTTGTGGAAAAAATCAGAACTCTATCCAAAGACAAACCAAACGAAGTTGCTCAATTACTTGCTCATATCGATTTAGATTCTGCTATCAAACTTGCTCGAGCATTTAGTGTTTATTTCCATTTAGCAAACATCACCGAACAGTTCTTTAGATCTCAAGATCGTGCTAAAGAAAGAACTTTAAATGGAACATGGTTAGCCCAAGTTGCCTCAAAAATTAAAGCTGCTGGAATTAAACAAGAAACAATTGAGGAAGCTTTTCAAAACCTTCATGTTAGACCAGTTTTTACCGCACATCCAACTGAAGCCTCTCGAAGAAGTGTGTTAGTAAAACTAAAAAGAATTGCTGAATTGTTAAATGAAAAATACTCAAATTCATCTCTCACAACCGTCACTGATGATCAATTCTCCGAAATAATTGATCTTTTATGGCAAACAGATGAACTTAGATTAGAAAGACCAGAAGTTCTTGATGAAGCACGAAATGCTATGAACTATTTAGATGATGCTGCCACTGGAGCATTACCTGAAGTGTTGCAAGAATTAAATCGCATTGCTCATGAATTAGGTGTTGGTGAAAAACTCAAACCAACTGATACTCCTTTGACTTTTGGTTCATGGATTGGTGGAGATAGAGATGGCAATCCATTTGTAACTCCTGAAGTAACAACTAATGTGTTAACACTTCAAAGAGGACATGCCATTAGAGATTTGCAATCTATTTTGAAGCATTTAGCAGAAGATTTATCAATCTCTGATCGAATCTCACCTGCTGATGATCAACTTTGGGAATCTGTAGAAAAAGATATGACAGTTCTAAAGGAATTAGATTCCCGCATGAAAAGAATTAATGCTGAAGAACCGTATCGATTAAAACTTTCAGCAATAAGTCATAGATTAGAAAAAACCAGAATTCGCTTTGCTACCAAATCAGCACATGTAGCAGGAGTTGATTATGCAAGTGAAAAAGAATTTCTTGATGATTTCAATGAGCTATTTATCGCTCTAAATAATGATCGAAGTGAATTAATTGCCCAAGGAGTATTAGGAAAAGCACTTCGAACTGCCTCAGCCATTGGTTTACAACTTGCCAAACTTGACGTGAGAGAACATTCCGATAAGCACCATGACGCATTAGCTCCACTTTTTGACAATGCCAAGTTACTAACCAAGCCTTATCTTGAGTTAACAAAACCTGAGAGATTTACAGTCCTTGCTCAACAATTAGAGGCTTCTAAACCGCTTTCTTCACCAAGTGTTTTAACCGAGGAAGAAACAAAAAGAACCTATGGAACTTTTGGGGCCATAAACCAAGCATTGTTGCAATATGGCGATGACGTAATTGATACCTACATTATTTCAATGACTAAAGGTCCAGAAGATCTTTTAGCTGCAGTTATCTTAGCTAAAGAAAATGGATTAGTTGACCTTCCTGCCAGAGTTGCCAAAGTTAACTTTGTACCACTATTAGAAACTGTTGATGAATTAAGAAATGCTGGCGAAATTCTAGAAACTCTTCTTTCTGCCCCCTCTTATCGCGTTCTAGTTTCATTGCGTGACAACGTGCAAGAAGTAATGCTTGGTTATTCAGATTCAAATAAAGATGCAGGAATAACTACAAGTCAATGGGAAATCCAATTAGCACAGAGAAAACTTCGTGACGTTGCCCAAAAACATGGTGTACGTCTAAGACTTTTCCACGGTCGAGGTGGAACTGTCGGTCGAGGTGGTGGCCCAACTTATGACGCCATCATGGCAATGCCGTGGGGTGTTGTTGACGGTGAAATGAAATTAACTGAACAAGGCGAAGTAATCAGTGATAAATACTTACTTCCTCAACTTGCCAGAGAAAATCTTGAATTATTAGTTGCTGCAACCTTGGAAGCAACCTTGCTTCATGCTGCTGCTCGAGTAAATCAAAAAGATCTTGATGAGTGGGATCAAGTAATGAATAAAGTAAGTCTTTCTGCGCAAGAAAAATACAACTCTTTAACAAAAGATCCTGATCTGGCTAATTATTTTGCTCTTTCTACCCCAGTTGAACAACTCGCTGATTTACATCTTGGTTCTCGACCTGCCAAGAGACAAACCAATGCAGGCCTTGAATCACTTCGCGCTATTCCTTGGGTTTTTGGTTGGACTCAATCAAGACAAATTATTCCTGGTTGGTTTGGAGTTGGATCTGGAATTAAAGCAGCTAGAGCTGCAGGACATGAAGATTCTCTCAAACGAATGGCGAAAAATTGGGCCTTCTTTAAAAACTTCATCAGTAACGTTGAAATGACTGTGGCAAAAGCAGATATGAAAATTGCTCAACACTATGTAACTGAATTAGTACCACCAGAATTGCACCATATGTTTGAAAAAGTAAAAGCAGAATATGAAGAAACCAAGAGTCAAATCCTCTGGCTTACTGGAGAAAAAGAAATACTAGAAAATCAACAATCTCTAAAGAAGACTCTCCAGATTAGAGATACTTACCTATTGCCTTTGCAATACCTTCAAGTTTCACTTTTGAAGAAGGTAAGAGAATTAAATCAAAATCCTGAAGAAAGTGATCCTTTGTTAAGAAGGACTTTGCTATTAACCATCAACGGAATTGCGACTGGGTTAAGAAATACCGGTTGATTCTTACTGAACGACCACGTTAGAAGCACTTGGCCCTCTGGGGTCTTTGTCCATTTCAATATCAAAAATAACTTTTTGACCTTCGTTCAAAGTCCTTAAACCAGCTGAGGTAATTGCATTTTCGCGCACAAATATTTCTGAACCGTCTTTGGCTTTGATAAAGCCATAACCTTTTTCTGTGTTAAACCACAGGACTATTCCATTTGGCATTTAAGTAGCCGGAAAACTTTCTTTAGAGTTGGATACCAAGTTTGCGAGCAGAACGGTTACGTGCACGAGTTGATCGCATTCTTTGCAATCTTTTAATCAACATGGGATCAAAACTTAATGCTGCAGGATGATCCACAAGTGCATTTAATACTTGGTAATACCTGGTAGCACTCATCCCAAATAGTTCTCTGATTGCTTGCTCTTTTGCACCAGAATATTTCCACCATTGACGTTCGAATTCTAAAATTTCTTTATCGCGATCGCTTAGTGAGAATTCACCATTGCCGGGGGAAACTGAGACGGCATCCATTATTTAAATTTTCTCCTAAAAGCTTTTTTGCTCTATTTTTGAGCGCTCCCCTATCGTATGTAATAGAGAAGTAAAAAGTATGTGATTAAGCGTTTGGTCGTGTCGTTCCAATCACATCAACCACACTGGTTAGTGATTAACGTTATTTGTGTGACTCAAGTGGGATTAGTCGTGACACAATAGGTTTTCTATGACAACAACTCCACCATTAAAAACATGGCTTCCATCTTGGATTTTCTTAACTGTTGTGTGGGGAATGTCATTCTTTTTCATCAAGATTTCTGGAGATGACCTTTCTCCACTGCAAATTGCTTTTGGAAGAGTTGCTTTAGGAGCAATAACAGTTTTGATCATTTTGCTAATTATGAAACAAAAACTGCCTAACACCAAGAAAGCCTGGGTGAGAGCAAATATTGCAGGCTTTCTACAACACACTGCTCCTTTTGCATTAATTGCTTATGGAGAAACTCACATAACCTCTGTCTTGGCAGGTATTGGCAATGCTGCAACTCCTTTGTGGACTGCCATCTTTTCAATGGCATTTATTCCCAAAGACAAAATAACCAGACATGAATACATAGGAGTCTTAACCGGATTTGCTGGAGTATTAATCCTTGTTGGTATTTGGGAAGGCAATAGTGGAGAAAGTGATGTAATTGGAATTTTGGCAGTTATTTTAGCTACCGCTTGTTACGGTGGAGTTGTAATTTACACTCGCTCTAAAGTGACCGAACTTGGTTTTAGTCCCTCATCATTTATCGGTGCTCAATTAATTGCCTCCGCAATTCAATTACTAGTTTTGTGTTTAATTTTTACCTCTACTCCTTCCCAAATGGGTTTATCAACTGTATGGGCAATTCTTTTCTTAGGAATATTTTCCACTGGTTTAGCTTTTCCTCTTGTTTACAAAATAATTAGAGATGTAAGCAGCTTGGCTGCTGCCACAATTACTTATGCAACTCCCATAATTTCAACACTTGCAGGAGTGGTTCTCTTGAAAGAAGGTTTGCATTGGTATCAACCAATCGGGGCAGTTTTAATTTTGTGTGGA
>BJFU01000008.1 GCA_014190035.1 Actinomycetes bacterium
TCTTTCGGAATATGAGTTTGAAGTGAAGTTATCCAAAATACAAAAAACAAATCAAAACCTACACCTGTGGCAAAAGCAGTTAATGCAATAACAAATATTGGCAAGTTTAAGGCTGTTGCTAATGGCCAAAATGCAAATACTAAAGTTCCTAGCAATCCAATGAACAAAGGATGCTTTGGTCTAAGTCTCATAGCCAAAATTACGCCACACAACATTCCTAAAGAATGCGCTCCCGCAATTATCGCCCAAGATGGTGCGCCAGCTAATTCAACTTTTGCATGATAGGGCCCAACTACAGCCAATAACGGTTCATAACACATGATCACTAATGAATAAGCCGAAACACAAGCAAGAATCCACGGTCTAATTCTTACTTCTTGCCAACCATCTTTCATCTCGTTAAACACAGGTTGTTGTTTATCAATATCTCCAGGTTTATCAAACTTTCTAAGCTGCCAGATCAAGATTCCTGCCACCAAGAAACTCAAACCATCAATAGCAATTGCTAAACCTGGACCAAGGAGAACTACCAGAATTCCACCAAGTGAATAACCCAAAACGTTTGCCCCGTTTACTCCAAAGCCATTTACTGAGTTCGCACTTTGCAATTTAGATTCCGGTAATACTTGAGGCATGATGCCAGGAAAAGCCGGCCACCACAGAGCATGCAAAATTCCTGTGACAATTCCTAAACCAACCAAGAGTGCAACTGTTGCTTGACCTGTAATAAATAAGAAAGCTTCGAATAGCACAACAAAACTTAAAATAATGTCGGTGGAGCCAACTAAGCGAGCTCTACCATATCTATCAGCGATTACGCCCCCAAATAAAACTAGAAGTATTAAGGGCAAAGTACGAGCAAACATAACCAAACTCAATGAAGTGGCATTCCCACCTGGAAGATCTAATACTCCAAAAGCAAGGGCAATTGGTCCTATGCCATTACCAATATTTGAGATAAATCTTGCAGAAAAAAGTATCCGAAAATTCTTTTCAACAAATACGTCTTTGAATTGATCAAAAATAGATAACGGCTGATTAACCAATTGAATCTTCAAATGGCAATGCTGTTTTTGACATATGTTCTTGTTTAGCTTTCTTAGAGGTAACTTTTCGCATGTGATGCTTTCGGCATAAAACTTCATAAACCACTTCATCAGGTTTAGCGCTAGTGCCAGCATCGCCAACTACTACTTGTTCACCCTCAGTGACCATTACTCCATTAACAATTCGAGCTTGATGCGTTGCTTTTTTACCACACCAACAAAGAGCTTCAACTTGTAAAATATTTACCCGATCTGCAATTTCAAGCAATCTTTGAGCGCCAGGAAAAAGAGCGGTTCGAAAATCTGTGGTAATTCCAAAAGTAAAGACATCAATTCCGAAATCATCAACAACTCGTGCTAATTGATCAATTTGTTCAACTTCATAAAACTGGGCTTCATCGCAAATTAAGTAGTCAACAGTTTCACCCTTTGAGAGTGCTTGAGTCATTAGTCTTAAAAAATTAGTTTCAATTGTTACTTCAATTGCACTTGCTTTTAATCCAAGTCGAGAACTTAGAGTTGCCTCACCTGCTCTGTCTTTTCTAGTAAAAACTAAACCGCGACGACCAGCTGTTGAATGGTTATGGTGAGTTTGCAAAGCCAGGGTGGATTTACCACTGTCCATGGTTCCAGAAAAGAAAACTAATTCAGCCATAACGGCAATCTTGTCAGATGACAAGAATTACTCAAAGCGCAATGCCTCAACTGGTTTTAACTTAGAAGCAGTTCTAGCAGGCCACACACCAAAAACCACACCAACAAACATAGAGAAACCCAAAGAAGCAAGGATCATTGTTGGGCTGAGTGCAAAATTCCATTGCCCAAGCTGAGCTAAGAAGTACGCCACAACTTCACCAATAATCACACCAATAATTCCACCCACTAAAGATAGAACTATTGCTTCAATCAAAAACTGAGTAAGAATTTGTGATTGTTGAGCACCTATTGCTCTTCTAATGCCGATTTCTCTAGTTCTTTCTCTAACTGAAACCAACATAATGTTCATAATTCCAATGCCACCGACAACCAAACTAATTGAAGCAATACCGCCAAGTAATAGTGATAAAAATTGTTGAACTGTGCCAATGGCGTCGAGTAATTGACTTGCATCAGTGATCACAAAATCTGCTTCACGCTCTCCTGTGATGTTATGTCGAGCTTTTAATAGAGCAGTCAAATTAGTAGTAACTTCAGGAACTATTTCTTCACTAGTTGTTTGGACTGTTATGGAACTTAAATATGGTGGAACTGCTACATATTTAAAAGCAGTTTCTAATGGAATATAGGCAGTGCCCCTCGTCCCAAAACCATCAGCATCATCCAGAATTCCCACGATTGTAAATTCTGTGGAACCAACTGCAATTGATGATCCAATGGAATAAGCATCCAATTTCAAATCAGTTGCCAATGTGGTACTCAAAACTATTAATCGAGCATCAGAGGCATTTGTTACATCAGGTAAGAAACTTCCTACAAAGATATCTGGATCAACAACTGTTTTGTAATTTTGATCGACTCCAATAATTTGAGCTTTAGTGGAAGCTTCATTAGAAGACAATGTGACTCTGCCTGAAACAGTTTCTGTAACAATTTCAATTCCTGAGAGTTTTTCAATTTCTTTAACATCATCAGTGGTTAGTGATTGATTTGTAGTTCCGGTGATATTTAGATTTCTTGCACCTAGGCCCTTAAATTGATCTTGGATACCAGAGGTTGCTCCTTGAGCAACTGATACCAAAGCAATTAAGGACATAACTCCAATAATTATTCCAAGCATGGTTAAACCTGAACGAGTTTTAGTAGCAATAATTCTGGAAAAAGCTAAACGGGCAGCAATTAATATGTTCATGCCACATCACGCTCATCATTAATAATTTTGCCATCTTTTAGGGTAATTCTTCTTTTTGCTCTTTTGGCAATATCTAAATCATGAGTAATTAAAACGATGGTGATGCCTTCTCTATTTAATCCTTCAAATAAATCCATAACTTGCTTTCCAGTGTTGGAATCAAGTGCACCAGTTGGTTCATCTGCCAAAATTAATGATGGTTCAGTAACTAGAGCTCGAGCAATAGCCACTCTTTGTTGTTGCCCACCGGATAGTTGAGTTGATTGGTGGGTGTGGCGATCGGCCATTCCTAACTTGGTTAACATTTCCATAGCTTTTTTTCGAGCTTCTTTTGCTGGCACTCCCCTATAAAAAAGTGGAGTAGCAACGTTATCTAAAGCATCAGTTTTAGGAAGCAGAAAAAATGATTGAAAAACAAAACCAATAGCCAAGTTTCGAAGGGATGTTAATTTCTTATCGTTTAATTCTGATAAATCTTCACCAGCTACTTTGACAAGTCCTGCAGTTGGTCGATCTAGACAACCTATTAAATTCATCATGGTTGACTTACCAGATCCAGAAGCTCCAACAATTGCTACGAATTCGCCTTTTTCAATACGAATATCAACACCATCAAGAGCTTTAACTATGGAAGATCCTTCGCCGAATGTTTTTGTAACATTCAACATTTCAACAACGGTAGACATTTTTAGTTTGGAGATTCGCTGTTACGTCGGCTGTCTCGTTGCTCAGCAAATGGATCTTCAGAAGTAGGAAGTTTTCCATCAAGAGATTGCTTACCTAACACAACTTCTTCGCCTACTTTGATTCCACTCAAGATTTCAACTAATTGAGAACCGGTAATTCCTACTTTTACTTCCTTGTCTACTGGTTTATTTTCAGCATCAAGAACTTGCACAAATGTAGTATTTCCTTTTTTGACAAGTGCTTGAATTGGAACAGCAATGGCAGCTTTTTTGCTTTGCAAAATAATCTTTGCAGTAACAGTCATACCAATTCTCCATGTTGAAACAGGGGCATCAGATTCGGTAAAGACACTAAACTGTGAAACTCCGTTTGCATCCGTGGTTGCAACTTGGCCAATTTGAGTAACTTTGCCCGGACTTACTTCAGTAGTATTTCCAAGTTTTAGTTCCACAACTTGATCTTGTGCCACATTTGTAATATCAAATTCACTCACCTTGATTGAGGCAATCATTGGACCAGAACCGATAGTGGCAATTGCCGTTGAAACAACTGCACCCGGAGCCGTCAAAATTTCTCTAACTGTTCCATCCACTGGAGATTTAACAGATTTAGTTGTGCCATCAAAATTCTTTAAAGTAGCAATAATGTCGCCTTCTTTAACAACAGTTCCTGGTTCAATTTTTAAAGCTGTGACTGTCCATTGTTTTGTTCCAATACTTGTTGTAGGTGTCACTATCTTGAAAAGGTCAATTCCATTTCTAGTAGTTAAAGTTGCTTTATTGTTGACATCAATGTCGTAGGTAAATTCATCAATTAAAATTGCGTCTGTGTATCTAATTCGATCACTTCCAACAGGTGTCACATCAACTGTTGCAGTCATGCCAGCTCTGGCACTTGCAGGCAAAGTCTTAGGTGTTGGAGTAATTAAGACTTTGTAAGTCGGAGTTGTGTCGTTAGCTGTGGTAGCACTTGATTTAATTGAGGAAATATATCCCGAAGTCAAAGTGTCTGAAGAATTAATTGCTAAAGCAATTGGCAAACCAACACTTAGTTTTGTAGCTTGGGTTTCGGTTACATCAATGCTTACCAAGATTTTTCCTGCCCCAACAGAAGCAACATTTCCATTTATTGCAAAACCGGTTATGCCATTAATTGCTCTAACTCGACCTGCAACTGGAGACTTAATTAGTTGAGTATTTCCCTCATAGTTCTTTAAAGTCACTATTGTTGAATTCTTTGCCACAATTGAGCCTTCATCTTTATTAATTTTGCTAATTGTCCAAGTGTCACTTAGGGAAACTGGATTTCCAGAGCTAGTGGTAGTAACTCCTGCAATTTTGGTTAACACGGCTGGAGTATCAGCGTTTACGTTAAAAGTGAATTCATCAACAATGGAACCAGTGGTTGAGACACTGCTTTCGATTAATTCTGATGTAGCAGCAGCAGTTAAATAAGTATCAACAGCAGGCTTATTTGAATTGGTATATGTATAAATTCCACCTGCCACAATTAAGGCTGAAATGGCCACGATCACAACATTGCGCTTACGCATCTATCCCTCATTTTCAATTTATCTATTTCCAAACTAACACTTTGGACTTTTCAGTGCATTTCCTAGATAACCTTTTCAACCTTAAAGTTCTCTGGGAGTTTCTATAATTTTGCTTGAATTTCCATTATTTCTCGATTGGCGGCTAAGCCCTTTCGCTCATATTTAGTGGTTGGTCGCCAAGTTGGACGAATTGAAAGCTTGGAATTAGGCAATACTTCCAACATTTGTTGTCCGTATTCCGCCCAATCGGTAGCCGTAATAATTTCACCACCATCTTTAAGTTTCTTTTGCATCATTTCCACAATCTCGGTTCTAAACAGTCTTCGTTTGTTATGACGCTTCTTTGGCCAAGGATCTGGAAAGAAAGCAAATATGGCAGTTAAGGATTTATCTTGAACCCAATCTCTTAAAACTTGCACTCCATCAGAGTATGCAACTTTTATATTTGTTAAATCTTCTTTATGAGCAGTTTCAACTAAATGACTAATACTTGGGCGATGAACTTCTATAGCAATAATAATTGTTTCAGGATTTGCCTTTGCAAATCCAACTGTTGATTCACCACTACCGCAACCTATTTCAAACACAACTTTTTTATCACCAAATAATTCTTTAAAATCCCAAGGACCTTCTGGTAATTCAAATTCAGAAAAATAGTTTTCTAATGCAAATATTTGATTTTTAGTAACTCGTCCTCTACGGGCATGAAATGTACGGATTACTCCGGGTTCAACCCTAAGTCGCGCATTCTCAAGCATTAGACAATAATTCTATTTATGTCCATTCCCCACAAACCAGCCGCCACCGAAGCTCAACTTCATGAACTGATTGCTAACAGGTGGAGTCCTAGATCTTTTGATGTTTCTCACAAATTAAGTGATGATCAAATCCATTCACTATTAGAAGCAGCACGATGGTCTCCTTCCTCGATGAATGCTCAACCTTGGAGATTTTTAGTTGGACTTCGCGGGGACAGTAACTTTGCTGCTTTAGTTTCAAGTCTTAAAGAAAATAACTTGGAGTGGGCACCAAATGCCAGTGCAATTGTTTTAGTTGCAGCCACAGGTGAAAAAGTTTCAAACATAGAAATATTTGATGCAGGATTAGCAGTGAGTGCATTAATCACTCAAGCTCAAAGCATGGGATTACACACTCATCAAATGGGTGGATTTAGTAAATCAAAAGTCAAAGAGGTGTTTTCATTACCTGAGAATGTTGAACCAATTGTTTTAATTGGGGTAGGCAAAATAAGTGAACCTTCCAAATTAAGTCAAGCTTTATTGGAAAGAGAACTTGCTCCTAGAAGTAGGAAGCCATTAACAGAATTAATGCTTAAAGGATTGAATTGAAAAAATATATTCCTAAATGGTTGTTTCCATCAAAAACAATTCCTGTTACACCATGGAGATCAAATCATTATTGGAAATCAAAACCTTCAACGATTTTAATTTTAATAATTGGTTTATGGCTATTTGGAACAGGTGAAGCTTTCTTAATTGCTGCTAATGCCGGTGTTTCTCCTTGGACAGTTTTTGCTCAAGGTATTGCTGTTCAAACTGGCTTAAGTATTGGTTGGGCAACATTTGTTTCTGGTGTTGGAGTTTTAGCTTTATGGATTCCTTTAAAACAAAAACCAGGTTTAGGAACAGTTTTAAACATCATCATTATTTCGATAGCCCTTGAAGTGATGTCAGGAATTTTGCCCACTCCGACAACAAGCGCATTACAAGTTATTCAAATTCTTGTTGGTATTGCCATAGTTGGATTAGGTAGTGGTTTTTATTTAACTTGTCATATGGGACCAGGTCCTCGAGATGGGCTAATGACCAGAATTCATTTAATTACAGGTTTACCTGTTGGTCGAGTGAGAATGTTTATTGAAATAACCGTTTTAACAATTGGATGGTTACTTGGTGGTCAAGTTGGTTTAGGAACCGTTCTCTTTGGCGTGCTGATTGGTTATTCAGTAGCAACTTGGCTAAAAATTGTGGGAAAAATAACAAAGAAATAGTCTTAAACCCTTCTTGAGGTAAGTTAAGACCAAATCATGAAAACCAAGAACTTATTCTTTTTTCTCATAACTCCAATCAGTGTTTTATTTACACTGTTTATAACCTCTTCACTATGGAATGCTCCTGCCCCATTAATTCCTGACAGCGGTCCAATTGTTTACTTCCTAAAACCAATACTTGTTTCACTTGTTTATGTACTAGGAATAACTGTT
Organism: Actinomycetes bacterium; assembly: GCA_014190035.1. Classification (GTDB taxonomy): domain Bacteria; phylum Actinomycetota; class Actinomycetes; order S36-B12; family UBA5976; genus ATZT02. The sequence continues at coordinate 7,359 of BJFU01000008.1, forward strand.
ATCGCCTTATTAATAAGTGATGGAATATTTGTTCCCTTCAAGAATAAAAATGCCAAAATTGCAGCTAGGTTTTCACTTGCGCTTTCTGGTGTTTCATTTGCCGCAGCAGTGTTTACTCTTACTCAAGCACTATCTCAACCCCTTTCATTAGTGGCAAGACTTGATGTAATTGCAACTTATGGCTGGGATGTTGCAAGTGCTCGTGCTCTACTTCTTATCTCTTTAATTTCCTTAATTTCTTCCTTATTTTTACTAAAACCTAATCTTGATCGCGTTGGAGTAATTGCAGCTTTTAATGTGATTGGTTTGTCTTTACCGGGACTTTTATCTCACGGTGGTGGAGTTTCAACTCATCAATGGGCTGTTGTTTCAGGTTTAACTCATGGCATTGCCATTGCACTGTGGATTTCAGGAGTTGCAGCAATATTTTTAATTGTTTCTACAAGTCAATTTACTCAAGATCAAAAGTCTTTGGCACTTCATAAGTTTGGATTTCTAGCCGGAGCTTCAGTTATTGCACTGGTAATAAGTGGTGAAATCAATGCCTACACCAGATTCAATAATTTCTCAGAATTATTTACTACTACTTATGGTCAATTGATTGTTTTTAAGGTAATACTTCTTTCTTCTGCTTTAGTTATTGCCTTTAATATCAGAAAAAGATTACAAACCGATATCAAGAAACTTGTTGGTTTAGAAGTTGGATTTCTACTTTTTACCCTTGGTGTTTCAGTGGTGCTTTCCTCAACTGCGTATCCAAAAACTGGAACTGCCGCGTTTACTTTGATTGAGTCTGTCACCGGCTTTGCCGAACCTATTGCTTTTGATTGGGGTTATGCCTTAACTACATTTGCTCTAGAGCCATTTACTTTCACTGTGGGAATACTTGCTCTTTCTCTGTATATATACGGAGTATTTACTTTGAAAAGACGTGGAGACTCTTGGCCAATAGGAAGAAGTATTGCTTGGATTGCCGCGGTATTAATTGGAATGTATGTCACTAATTCAATGCTTGGTCGTTATGCAATTTTGATGTTTTCAGCTCACATGGCAGTGCACATGGTCTTAGCAATGGTGGTGCCAATTTTACTTCCCCTTGGCGCTCCCCTTACTTTGATTTTAAGAGTATTAACTCCTAATCAAACAGTTAAGAATAAAGATTCTGAAGTTAGAAATCTTCGTGACTGGATTGTGGCATTAATGAATTCTAGGTATTTACATACTTTGTCTCATCCAATAATTTCTTTCTTCGTATTCGCAGGTGGAACTTGGGCTTTGTATTTCTCTCCTCTGCTGACTGTTCTAATGCGAAGTCATCTGGGACATTTATTCATGGATGCTCATTTTGTTCTAGCAGGTTACTTATTCTTCTGGAATATTTTAGGAGTAGATCCATCTCCTCGAAAAGTTCCTGATGTTTTAAGACTTGGACTAGTTTTTGCAGCAGCAGTATTTCATGGCATCTTTGGTTTCATTACTTTTAGTTCTGATACCCAATTAGGTGGCGGTTGGTTTGGTGAAATAAAACCAAGTTGGCTCCAAAATCAAATCGCTGATCAACAACTAGGTGGTGGCATTGCCTGGGGCTTTGGGGAATTGCCAACCATTTTTGTGTTAGCTATTTTGGTTTACCAATGGGCATCTCGAGATGAAAGACTTGCTAAACGAGTTACTGACAAAGAAATTGATGACTATAACGACTATTTAAAGTCTTTAAATAAATAACGCTATTCGCCGTAGAAAATCTTTTCCATTACCAATCTGGCACGTCTGGTTATTCTTCGGTAATCCTCAATTAATTGAGCATGAGATTTCTGATTAAGAGTGAAAGCTATTGCTGATAATTCATTAATATCTGTTGGGATTTGATCGTTTGCTTTAGCACGGGAAAGCATTTGCGCATTTCTAATCCAGGTCGCAAGGGTCCAGGATTCACTTAAAGACTTAGCATCAGTTTCACTAATTAGCTCTGCTTTCACGCATGCTCTTAATGCTGGCAATGTGGCAGTAATTCTTAAAGATTCATTTTTTGAACCATGTTGCATTTGGAGCAGTTGCACAACCCATTCCACATCACTTAATCCGCCTCGACCCATTTTGGTATTGAGATTTACATCAGCTCCACGAGGCAATCTTTCTGATTCCATGCGAGCTTTAATTCTTCTCATTTCACGTAAGTTTTCTTCACTCACTCCATTTTCTGGATAACGCGTTTTATTAATACCTTGAATAAATTTCTCACCAACTACTAAATCTCCTGCAACAGGAAGTGCTCGAAGTAGAGCTTGTGCTTCCCAGGGCGCAGACCATTTTTGGTAATACGCAAGATAGGAATCAAGAGTTCTAACTAATGGACCATTTTTTCCTTCAGGTCTTAAATCAGCATCAATTTCTAATGGTGGATCAACTGAAGGCTGCATTAACAATGTTCTTAAACGATTAGCAATATCTAGGGCGCATTTTTCTGCTTCTTGTGGGTCTGAATCTTTTTTAGGTTCATGCACAAACATCACATCAGCATCACTGCCGTAACCAAGTTCAAAACCACCAAATCGACCCATAGCAATCACACACATGTTGGTGGAAACTTCTTTTCCACTTTCTTGCTCAACAGCTAAAATTGCACCTTTTAAAGCAGTCTCGATAACGGTGGCGTAAACATTACTTAAAGCAATGCCTACTTGCTCAGTAGTTAATCTGCCACTTAAATCAGCAGTTGCGGTTCTTAGTAATTCTCTTCTTCTAAAAGATCTGGCTGCTGAAACTATATTTTCAGCAGTTTCATGTCGTGCAATTACAGCATTCATTTCAGTTTCATATTGCTCACGAGTTCTTGGTTCAAGTTCTTCTAAGTTTCCTAACATGGAAACTGCTTCTGGAGCACTCATTAATAAATCTGTGGCATATCTACTAGAAGATAGAAGTTTGGCCATTAACTCAGCAGCAGCTGATTCATCTCTTAATAACCTTAAAAACCACGGAGTACTACCTAGGGCATCGCTTAATCTTCTAAAGGAAAGTAATGCAATATCTGGTTCAGGGCCATCAGCGAACCAAGAAAGTAAAACTGGTAACAATGTCTTTTGAATTACCGCACGCCTGGAAACTCCTGTAGTTAAAGATTCAATGTGTCGCAATGCTGATTCGGGATCTTTATAGCCAAGGGCATTTAGTCGAGATGTTGCTTCAGAAATTGTTAAACGAGCACTTCCTGCATCAAGTCTTGCTACCGCATTAAGTAGTGGTCTATAGAAAAGCTTTTCGTGAATTCTTCTTACTTCTAATTGATGTTTTCTCCATTGCTTTTCTAAATCAGCACTTGATTCAGACATAAAGCCAAGAGATCTGCCAAGTTTTCTTAATTCACTATCTTCTTCTGGTAAAACGTGAGTTCTCGATAGTTTTTGTATTTGAATTCGATGCTCCAGTGTTCTTAAGAATGTGTAAGCAGTTGAAAACGTTGCAGCATCTTCTCGACCGATATATCCCCAAGTGGCAAGTTGATCAAGTGCTTCCAAAGTGTTAGGACTTCTCACCATCACATCACTTCGACCGTGTACTAGTTGAAGAAGTTGCACAGCAAATTCAACGTCTCGAAGTCCACCGGGAGCTAGTTTTAGTTCTCTTTCTCCAATACGATTATCAATATTTTCTTCCACTCTTTTGCGCATCTTTTGCACATCATCAACAAAGTTTTCTTTACTAGCCGCTTGCCACACAAAAGGTGTTATTTCATCTAAATATTTATTCCCCAGTTCTAAGTCTCCAGCACTAAAGCGTGCTTTTAGTAATGCTTGAAATTCCCAAGTGCTAGCCCAGCGTTGGTAATAAGCAACATGTTGCTCAACAGTTCGAACTAATGGTCCAGCTTTTCCTTCGGGTCTAAGAGCCGCATCAACTTCCCAAATTTCTCCGCCATCATTTGCCACACTGATGTATTGCATTACTTCGGTGGCAATTTTGGTGGCAGCACTAATTGCTACTTGTTCTTCAACTCCATTTGATGGTTCTGCGGTAAAAATAACGTCAACATCAGAAACATAGTTAAGTTCTTGTCCCCCAGCTTTTCCCATGGCAATAATTGCTAATTTAAATTGTTTGGCTAGTTCTGGATTATTTTCAATTGCTCTATTCAATGCACTTTGCAATGTTGCATCTGCTGCATCAGCCAATTCTGCTGCCACATCTCGAAGCGGCCATTTGTAACAAATATCGCGAGAAGCTAGACCAAGAAGCACTTTTCTATATTCTCGAACCAGATTTGCTCTGCTGGTATTTGAAGCTTTGGTAAATAACTGAATTAATTCATCTTTACTACTTGCTTTGTTAATGGCAGATTCTTCAAGGAAAACTAAAACATCTTCTGGGTAAGTAACAAGGTGCTCACCTAATCCATTAGATGATCCTAAAACCTGCAGCAGCCTTAGACGAGCGTCGTCATCTTTTAAGACTTTATCTAGATTTTTATCTTGTTGATCAGCAATTCTTACCAAAAGCAGTAAAGCATTATCAGGATCTGCGACTTTGCTTAAATCCTCAACTAATATTTCGTGATTGATTTCTGCTTTAAGAGTCTTTATTAAATCAGCAGATTTACTAGGATTACTAAAACCTGAACGAGAAAATATTCCGGTTTCAGTTACCGGGCGTTCTGTCATTTCTGTTGTTTACCGGCGTGATCAACCACGGTGTCAGCAAAAGCAATACCTAATGCTCTCCAGGTATTTTTCATTCCTTCGCCCAGTTCATTAAATTGATTCTCTACTGAATCATCTGTTATGCCTAAAGTTTTTCTAACTTCATCTTCACTGAGTAACCAATCACTCATGATGTTCCAGTCGGTTTCAGGATGAAATTGCAATCCCCAGGCATTTTTACCTAAAACAAAAGCTTGCACTGCACAATCATCACTTGTAACTAGTAATTTGGCATTTTCTGGTAATTCCAAAATTGCATCTTGATGATATTGAGGAACTGGAATTGCAACGGGAGAATCAACTACAGCAGAAAGTAGTGAATCATTTTTTGCTTCCGGTAAGAATTCAACAAAACCAACGCCAATTTCTGGTTTTTGAGTTTTGCCAACTTTGCCACCATTAGCATCAGCTAACAGTTGTCCACCTAAACAAACACCAAGTGTGGGAGTTTGAGATTTAATCACGTTTCTTAATAATTCTTTTTCTTGTTTTAACCATGGCCATTGATCTTCATCGTGAACTCCGCGAGATCCACCTAACACAATTACTCCAGCAAAATCCCCTGGTTCTGTTGGAACAGTTTCACCTTTAAAAGGATAAATAACTTCAATTCCAACGCCACGTTCAAAAAGCCATTCTTCTAAATAACCAATGGGTGCATCTAATTCGTTTTGCACAACCAATACAACTGGTGGTTTATTCATAGATAAAGCCTACTTTCGTTCTCTTATTTAATCTCATCCAAGCGAGCCTTAACTAAGGCAAGTATTAATTTTTGGTCAATTTTCCAGTCATTAGGAACGGCAAAGGTGTGTTTTTTAACGTCATATTCAGCTAACTTTTTACCGAATTTATCAATAACACTTTTACTAAAAGGATTAAGCAAAATATAGTTTTTGGTAACCCCTGCTCCAATGACATAGCTTTTGTCTATTCGAAGCATCGGTTGATTCCAAGCAATTACTAGTTCAAGTTTCTTGTGCTTTGCTTGAATCAATTTATATAGAGCTTTAATAGTTTTTGCTTGTTTAGGATCAATACTTTTGAAATAGTCTTTATCGTCTTTAAATTTAGAAGTTGACTTAGAACCCTTAGAAAACATCACTAAAGCATTGGCATGAGCTTGAGAAAAACCATAGTTTTCTCTTAAGTGAGCAATTTGTTTCGGGTATTTTCGATCTTTAATCTTTTCCATAATCTTGAACCAATACGACATTTTTTTGCCGTATTTCTTTTCAATGGATGGAAAGTGTGAATCCCTACTTTTCTCAGTTGTGCTCATGAATTAATTATAGAACTGGCAGGTATCGATCAAGTTCCCATTGAGTTACTTGTTTGCGATATTCTTCCCATTCACTTCTCTTATTTCTAAGGAAGTAATCAAATACGTGTTCGCCTAAAGTCTCAGCGACTAATTCACTTTTTTCCATAACTTTGATTGCTTCATCTAATGATGTTGGCAGTGGAGTGATTCCTAATGCTCTTCTTTCAGCATCAGTTAATGACCACACATCATCTTCAGCACCTTGCGGTAATTCATAATTTTCTTCAATTCCTTTTAATCCTGCAGCTAATAGAACTGAGTAAGCAAGATAAGGATTTGCAGCAGAATCAAGGGCTCGATATTCAATTCGAGTTGATTGACCTTTTGATGGTTTATACATTGGAACTCTCACCAAAGCAGATCTGTTGTTATGTCCCCAACAAACATAAGCTGGTGCTTCTCCACCACCGGTTAGTCGTTTGTATGAATTCACATATTGATTTGTAACAGCAGTAAATTCTGGAGCATGTTTCAAAATTCCTGCGATAAAGCTTCTGCCAACTTTGCTTAGTTGGTATTCAGCACCTGGTTCGTGAAATGCATTCTTATCTCCTTCAAATAGAGACAAATGTGTGTGCATTCCTGAGCCTGGTTGATCTCTAAAAGGTTTAGGCATAAATGAAGCGCGAACTCCTTCAGAAAGTGCAACTTCCTTTACAACTAAACGAAATGTCATGATGTTATCCGCTGTACTTAAAGCATCTGCGTAACGCAAATCAATTTCTTGTTGTCCAGGACCACCTTCATGATGTGAAAATTCAACAGATATTCCCATTGATTCCAACATGGTGATGGCATTTCTTCTGAAGTCATAACCTGGACCTGATGCTGATTGATCAAACTAGCCAACATGATCAATTGGTTCAGGAGATTTAACGTTTACAGCGTTCTTATCGTTTTCAAATAAGTAAAACTCAATTTCAGGATGAGTGTAAAAAGTAAAACCCATGTCCGCGGCTTTTGCCATTGTTCTTTTTAAAACCCAACGAGGATCAGCATAGGAAGGAGAACCATCAGGCATTTGAATGTCACAAAACATTCTTGCTACTCCTGGGCCTTCACTTCGCCAAGGTAGTAATTGAAAAGTTGCAGGATCTGGTTTTGCCAACATGTCTGATTCATAAACGCGAGAAAAACCTTGAATGGCTGAACCATCAAAACCAATACCCTCAGAAAAAGCTGCTTCTAATTCAGCAGGAGCTACTGCTACTGATTTCAAGGAACCGATCACATCGGTGAACCATAAACGTACGAAACGAATATCGCGTTCTTCAATTGTTCTTAATACGAAATCTGCTTGTTTATCCATGAAACCTATTGTGCCCCATGATTGTTTCGGCTTTGTTACATAAATTTCAGGCATTCCAAGCCTGGAATACACTTATATATATGGCACTCACAGTGGCTTTAGCCCAAGTAAACCCTCGTGTGGGTGACTTAAGTGGCAATGCCGCAATCGTTAGAAACTTCTCTAAAAAAGCTTCTGAATTGGGAGCATCTCTTGTTGCTTTTCCGGAAATGGTTTTAACTGGTTATCCCATAGAAGATCTTTCATTAAGAAAGTCTTTTCAAGATGCATCAAAGAAAGCTTTGAACCAATTATCTAAAGATTTAGTTCTTGATGGATTAAAAGATCTAACAGTTGTTGTTGGATATTTGGATTCAACGGGTGAAAAAGCATCTTTAGGAGTTCCTGCCGGTGGTCCACAAAATGCAGCAGCAGTAATTAGAAATGGTGATGTAATTGCCAAATACATCAAACATCACTTACCAAATTATGGTGTTTTTGATGAATACAGATACTTTGTCCCAGGAACAGATAACTGCTCCTTTGAAGTTGAGGGTGTAAAAGTTTCCTTAGCAATTTGTGAGGATATCTGGCAAGACGGAGGACCTGTTTCACAAATTGCTCAACTTAAATCTGATTTGTTAATTGTTATTAATGGTTCTCCATATGAATACGGCAAAGATGACACACGTTTACAACTTGTTCAAAAAAGAGCTAAAGAAGTAAATGCACCTCTGGCCTACGTGAACATGGTGGGTGGCCAAGATGAACTTGTTTTTGATGGTGACTCAATTGTGGTCAACACAGATGGATCAATTGCCAATAGAGCTAGCCAATTTGTAGAAGAAATCATCCTTTTTGAAGTTGAACCAAAGAAACCAATAATTCAATCAATGGTCAGAAAAAGAAGTGATGATCTTGAAGAGGTTTACCAAGCTTTAGTTGTTGGTTTAAGAGATTATGTTCTAAAGAACAATATGGAATCAGTTGTTCTTGGACTTAGCGGTGGAATTGATTCGGCACTTGTCGCAGCAATCGCAGTAGATGCACTAGGTGCAAATAATGTAAATGGTGTATCAATGCCAAGTCCATATTCATCAGAGCATTCAGTAAGTGATGCCCAAGATTTAGCCACAAGAACTGGTTTAAATTATCGAAGTGTGCCAATCAAACCAATGTTTGATGCCTACCAATCATCATTGTCTTTATCTGGTTTAGCAGAAGAAAACTTGCAAGCAAGACTTCGTGGAATGACTTTGATGGCAATCTCAAATCAAGAAGGTCACCTTGTTCTTGCCACGGGTAACAAAAGTGAATTAGCTGTTGGCTACTCAACTATTTATGGTGATGCAGTGGGTGGTTTTGCTCCAATTAAAGATGTACCAAAAACTTTGGTTTGGGATTTATCTAAATGGAGAAATAAACAAGCAGGCAATCCCCCAATTCCAGAATCAAGCATTACTAAAGAACCAAGTGCAGAATTGCGTCCTGGTCAATTAGATACGGATTCTTTGCCAGATTATGAAAAACTTGATCCCATGATTAATGCCTATGTTGAGCAAGATCAAGGTGCTTTTGAAATGGCAACAAAAGGAATAGATAAATCTCTCATTGAAAAAGTGTTGAAACTGATTGATCAAGCAGAATACAAAAGACGCCAATATCCACCTGGAACAAAGATTTCCACAAAAGCTTTTGGTCGAGACAGAAGACAACCAATTACTAACAGTTGGAGAGAAAGTCTCTAAGAAATAACCCTTAGTTAAACTGTTAATTTCTTTCGAAGTTGCTCTAATTCACTCTTATCAGCAGTTGAAACACGTTGAGATATAACGCCTCGCTCTAAAAGCAGAATTTGAGAAGAAATCGCAGTAACAAAATCTAAGTTTTGTTCAACAATTAATATTGCATTGTTCTTGCCATAATTAATCAGACGATCCTTTATTTCGTCGACAACTCCGTGCCACACACCCTCTGTTGGTTCATCCATGACAAGTAGTGATGGTTGACCAATTAATGCACGAGCAATACCAACCATCTTGCGCTCTCCGCCACTCATGGTTCCGGCTTTTTGATCTAAACGATCTGCCAATTTTGGAAAAATTTCTAACATCGGATCTAGGTTCATGCGTTGATTTTTTGGCAATCGAGTCGCCCCAATAATCAAATTCTCTCGAACAGTTAAATCAGAGAAGACTGGTCGATCTTGTGGAACATATCCAATTCCCAAACGGGTACGAGAATAAGATGAAATTTTTGTTATATCTTTTCCATCATGCAAAATCGTGCCACTTGTTGGCTTAATAAATCCCATGATTGTTTGGAGAAGAGTTGATTTGCCAGCACCATTTCGACCTACAATTGCTGTCACGCCGGTTTTAGGCATTGCAAATGAGATATCGAAAAGCACCTGGCTTGCTTCATATCCTCCACATAAATTCTTAACTTCTAAGTATTTTTCAGACACGAGTTAGATAAACCTCTTTAACCTTAGGATCTTTTTCAATTTCAGCAGAAGTTCCAGTAGCAATAATGTTTCCTTGATGCAAAACTGAGATGCGATCACAAATTTCTTTAATGAAATCTAGATCATGTTCCACGATTAAGACTCCACACTTTTTAGAAGCCTTTTTTATCAAGATTGCAGTATCAGCACGTTCCTTTGGGCTCATACCAGCTGTAGGTTCATCAAGTAATAACAAAATTGGTTCAGAAGCCATAGCCATCGCAATTTCAAGCCACTGTTGCTGACCATGTGACAATGATTTAGCAAATTCATCCAAATACTCGGTAAGTTGAAATTCATCAGCTAAAGATGTAATTTTATCCTCAAATTTTGCCAGAGATCTATTTCGTAATTGACTCCAAATAGATTCTTTGGCTTGTAACGATATTAAGAGATTTTCTCGGACTGTTTTTTCTAGATATATTCGAGCTAATTGAAACTTGATGGCCATCCCAGCGATTGCTCGATCTTGTGGATCTTGTTTTGTGATGTCTAATCCTTGAAGCAGTATTTGTCCCTCAGTGGCAATAGTTCGACCACATACAGTGTGCAAAAGAGTAGATTTACCAGAACCATTTGGACCAATTAGTCCTACGATTTCGTTTTGATTTATAAAAATAGAGGCTTTATCAACAGCAGTTAAGGCTCCAAATTTTTTAGTAACAGAAATTACTTCTAAGAGTTTCATGCAGTTGACTTCTTTCTCAGAGATTCACGAATCGTTGCAGGAAGTGACATAAGTCCCTTAGGTAAAAAGATCATGGCAATAACCAATAGCAAACCAACTAAGATTGGCCACAGACTTGGTAATACTTCTTGCATTTTAGTATTAACAGCTTGTAATACGGCTAGAGCGATTAATGGTCCAAAGAACGTGCCCCGTCCACCAAGTACCACCCAAAGAACAATTGTGGTTGAGAGAGCTAAACCAGTCATTGATGAAGAAACAAAGCTTTCTGTTACTGCAAATAATGCTCCACCAATTGATGCCAGAACGGCCGCAAAGACAAATACTACAATTTGAATTCTTGAGCGCTTATAGCCAAAAAACTCAGCTCTTTCTTCATCATCACGAACAGCGTTCATAGTTAAGCCAAATTGTGAATTTACTAAGAAAATACATATAAATAGTATTAGAGCAAAAACTGTAAAAGCCAAAATAAATAAACCTATAATTGATTTTATTTCCATGCCGAATATTGTTGGAGATGGAATTCCTGGAATACCGTTTCCTGATCCTAAAACGGTCCAACTATTTGCTAATCGCTCAAAAATATATGAAATAGCTAAAGTTACTAATACAACATAAAGCTCGCCAACTCTTTTTCCTGAAAAGAGAAATATTCCGATAATTAACCCGGCAACAGCTCCGATTACTATGGCTATTAATAGCAGTACACCAATGTCAGTGATGGATGAATTCTTTGTAATTAGACCTACTGTGTAGCCACCTAATCCAAAAAGAGCAGCTTGACCAAATGTAAATATTCCAGCTTGACCCCAACACATTTCCACACTTAGCACCAGAATTCCATAAATCAGAATTCGAGTAATTACCTGTATTAAGAAATTATCGCCAGCAAAATATGGGAATAGGGTAAAGACCGGTATGGCAAAAATTAATGCGATACCGATCTTTACCCTATTTTTATTTATTTTCTTTTCCCTACTTTTTTACTTGCACTCTAAAGGCTTGATACTGCCCAAACTTTTTAGAATTACGTTTGAACCGTCAGCCTTTGATTCGCCCAGATACATTTGCAAGTTAACATGCTTAGTTCCTGGTTCGAAAGATACAGGTCCACCAATTGAATCTTTTAGTGAAACTGAATCCATTGCCTTATTTACTTCTGCAGTGTCAAAGGAGTTTGCCTTTTCTACAGCTGCTTTCCATAAGTAAAAACTGCGATACCAAGCAGTTGCGTTGAAAGTTGCAGAGAACAATCCTGCAGCTTCTGGATGTTGCTCGTTAAACTTTGCAACTTGTGATTTTGTGAAAGGATCTTCTACAGAAAGATAAAAATCCTGAACTCCAATTAAGCCTTCTGCTTGGGCTCCAATTAGTGGATTAATACCCTCATCGAACAGGGTTCCTGCAATTTTTCCTTTGAATCCTCCATCAACTACACCCTTAATAAATGGTGCTGTTCCTGGAAGTACAACCACTTCAAATAACACATCAGCCTTGGCAGCAAGAACTTTGCTTACAAGGTTTGATGGATCTGTCATATCTAGTGGTACATATTCTTCGCCCACAATCGAACCGCCGCCAGCTTCAACGACTTGTCGAACACGAGCAAGAATATTTCTTGGATATAAGTAGTCACTTCCTGCTAAGAAGAATGTTTTCTTTCCTTCTGCAAGTAGGTATTCTACTGTTGGATCCACTTGTTGATTTGGAGCAGAACCTGTGTTCCAAACGTTGGTGCTGCACTCGCCACCTTCATATGAAGCTGGCCAGATGTAAATAGTGTTTCCTTTATCAGCAATAACATCGCGTACAGCTACACGAGTAAAGCTGGCAACACCACCCACAACTACAGCAACTTTGTCTTGATTTACCAGACGGCTTGCAACTTGGGTTGCAATTGCTGCGTCAGTCGCACTATCAGCCAAAACCATTTCTAATTGGCGGCCTAGTACTCCACCATTTGCGTTGATTTCGTTGATTGTGAACTTGGCAACGGCCTCATTGGATTTTCCAACAATTCCGAATGCACCAGTCATGTCTGTCAGAACTCCAACTTTGACAGGTTCAGCATTGTCAGCAGATGCAGCAGTATCGCTACCTCCAGATGTACATGCGGCAAGAACTAATACAGCAGCTAAAGACGTTGCTATTGCAGCACTGCGTCGAAAGCGTACTTTCTTGATTTCACTCATTTACTTCTCCTTTTTCTTTTGTTTTTCGATTTGAAATTGTTACTTCGACGATAAAACCGAGCTATCGCCCCCTCTGAAATATTCCACCGGGTCTAAACCTCATAAAAATTATTGCCAGGAAAAGAATCAAAATTTGTCCAGTAACTGGGCTGATGAATTGGCCAATGATTGCTCCCGGCACTGCAATTAATGCCGCTCCTGCAAGAGGGCCTGCAAATTGTCCTAATCCACCAATCATGACTGCAATAAACATTAATATTAAATTGTCGTAACCTAAATTTGGATAAAGAGTTTGTAGCGGAACAATCATGGCCCCAGCAAATCCTGAAAGCGCTGATCCAAAAGCATAAGTGCCGGCATACATCCACTTAGTTGAAATACCAGAAACTGAAACAAGATCTGGATTATCAAGAGTGGCTCGAACTTTTATTCCTAAATTTGTTTTAAGTAATACATAACCAATTGCAAGTGCAAGTAACAAAGTCACAACCATAATAACGATACGCCAGACTGGAAGACTTGCTCCTCCGATATCTATGGAACCTTGAATCGGTGCATCAACGGGTGTGCCCTGTCTTGACATTCTGTTTCGAAGAGTTTCACGCATTACTAATCCAATAGCAAATGTTGCAAGCAAAGCGCCTTGAGGATTTACATAGAAGCGATGAATGATGGTTCGCTCCAGCACTAAACCAAAAAGACCAACCACAATAGGGGCAAGTAAAATTCCAATCCATAAATTACCTAAGTAAATTCCGCATAGATATCCAGTTACTGCTCCTAATAAAACTAGCTCTCCTTGACACATGTTAAAAACTTTCATCATGCCAACAATGATGGCCATTCCGATAACTAAAAGAATAAGGATTGAGGAAAGACTCAAAACGTCAAAAATTCCACGAATTATTTGTGCACCCATCTCAACTTAGCCTTTCCCGCTGGAAAGAAAATTGATCTTGGACTTAATGGCTTGAATTGAACTTTCTTGCCAATCATGAAGTTTTTGATCAGGAAGCACGTCCCAAAATTCTGCTAAAGCATCTTTCATTTCAGTTGTTGCATTAGCCAAAGTTTCAATAACGGCTAGTCCGCAAAAAGGTACGTAAGTTGGTGAATAACCACCTTCATGGGTCATAACTATTTTTCCCCCACAAACTTTGTCAGCAACTTTCTTTAACATTTTGGTCATCTCGCGATAACCATTTGCTGTGACGATCATTCTTCCCAGGGGGTCAGTCATTGCCGCATCAAATCCACAGCAGACAACAATAATCTCTGGTTTAAATTTCTCGATAGCTGGAAATGCAATTTCTTCCAAGCTACGAATGTATGCACCATTGCCACTACCAGCTGGAAGCGGAATATTTATTGCGTAATTGGCACCATCACCCTCGCCTTGCTCATCAACATTGCCACTATTAGGTGGAAAGAGTCCATCTTGATGCATGGAAATTGTTAAAACATTTGGATCGTGATAAAAAATGGATTGTGTTCCATTTCCATGATGAACATCCCAATCTAGAACTGCCACTCGCTTTATTCCTAGATGTTTTTGGGCATAACGAATTGCAATGGCGGCATTAGCAAAAATACAAAAACCCATTCCAGTTTCAACGCGAGCGTGATGTCCCGGTGGTCTGATAAGTGCGTATGCATTAGAAACTTCACCACTGACAACTGCTTTCATCGCAGCAATTGCACCACCTGCTGCCCAAAGTGCAATTTCATAAGAACCAGTTCCAAATGGACTTAAGCCATCCCCTGCATCTCCACCAAAAGGTGATGCACTCTTTTGTTTTATTAAATCAATGTAATCTTTTTTATGTACAAGTGTTATGTCTTCAACACTTGCTTGAAACGCTGGAATTCTTTTAAGTTTTTTACTCAAACCAGAAACTTCAATTGCACTAGCTAATCTAACTTTTGATTCAGCACTTTCAAAATGTTGATAAGGTTGTGCATTTAATCCAGCAGGAACAGCACCAGCAGAATTTCCAGTGTTGTGCCAACCATAGATTTCTTCCCAAACATAACCAGTCGGCATTTATCGAAGTCTCCGTATGTAAGGCAACAATTTTGTTCATTCTCCTCAGGGGTCCCCTCTCGTGTCAAGCAAATTAAAGGGGACTCTAAGTGCTCAATCTTAAATCTGCCACAATTAAGTCAATACCTAGATAAATCCGGGGACCAAGAAATTGGCTTCGAGAGGAAAATGGTTATGGCTCGTATTTCTGTTAATGACCTATCTTCCTTTAAACAATCCAAAAAACGTTTCACAGTTCTAACAAGTTATGACTCTTTGACTGCTTCTTTGTTCGATGAATCTGGAATACCGGTTTTATTAGTTGGTGATTCTGCAGCGAATTTAGTTTTTGGTTACGACTCGACTGTGCCAATTACTGTCGAAGAAATGCTGCCCATTGTTAAAGCAGTTGCCAGATCTACAACAAAAGCAATGGTTGTGGCAGATATGCCATTTGGTTCATACCAAACTTCCAAATCAATAGCACTTGAATCAGCAACAAAGTTTTTAAAAGCTGGAGCCCAAGCAGTAAAACTTGAAGGTGGACTAAGAGTTGCTGAAACTGTTACTCATCTTGTTGAATCTGGAATTCCTGTCATGGGACACATTGGTTTAACTCCACAATCAGTAAACGTTTTCGGTGGATACAAAGTTCAAGGTCGTGGTGAACAAGCAGAATCATTACTGCAAGATGCCAAGTCATTAGAAAACTCAGGCGCTTTTGCAATTGTTCTAGAAGCAATACCAAGTGAATTAGCTAAACAAATAACAGAATCTGTTTCAATTCCCACTATTGGAATTGGTGCAGGATCAGACACTGACGCTCAAGTTATGGTTTGGCAAGACTTAGTTGGATTAACTGCTGGACCAAAACCTAAATTTGTGAAGAACTATTTGAATCTTCGAGAACATGTAGAAAAGGCAGTTAAAGATTTTAGTAGTGATGTTGCATCAGGTAAATACCCTGATAAAGATCATTCTTACGAATAACGAACTAATCTTTCTTTCTTAGTATTTTTTCCATTGGTCGACCCTTTGCTAATTCGTCCACAATTTTGTCCATGTAGCGAATCTTTTTCATCAACGGTTCTTCAATATCCTCAATTTTTACTCCGCAAATTGTTCCAGTAATAAGTTTTGCATTTTTATTTAGTTTGGCTACTTTAAAGAAATCTTTAAACGTTGTTTCACTTTTGATGTGCTTTTTTAGAGCAGCTTCACTAAATCCAGTCAGCCAAGTAATTACCTCATGAAGTTCCTTTACTGATCTTCCTTTTCTTTCAATTTTGTTCACATAGTGAGGATAAACTTGAGCAAAAGGCATTGTGAAAATCTTATGCATGATTTTGTTACGCCCTATTTTATTTCTTTAGAGTCGCAAAAACAGAATCGAAGAATTCAGCGAATTTAACTGATTCAGTTAAAGGTAGTAACCAAGCTTGTTCTCCCCTGATTTTCTTAGCAAAAGAATCAGCCATTAATTGGTATGGATCACAGGCTGCAAAGTCTTCAACTTTTTTGCCATCTTTATTTTCAATAATTAATGTACTTGGATTGTTATGAGAAACAAATGCGTCATTTCCACCAGTGGAAATTGTTCCATCAGTTCCAGTTATTAATAATGTGATTTTATCTGGAATATTCATTGAAGTAAGAATTGTCGCTTTAACTTCCCCAATTGTGTAAGTAGCTTTTAAGGTTTCATCACTTCCACCTGGATGCCAGGTAACTTCTGTTGCAATGTCTTTTACTGGTGCAAAATCAGTTATCCAAAGTGGTGCAACTGCAGAATAAGGTCCCAAGTCATAAAGACTTCCGCCCCCTAATTCAGGAACTGTTCTGATGTTGTCTGCTTCAAGACCGTCATAGGTAAAACTTGCATCAATTGCTGTAATTTTTCCAATTACACCTGAATCAACTAATTGTTTAATTCTTACAGTTCGAGGATGCCATCTGTTCCAACTTGCTTCCATAAGTAATTTTCCAGTTGATTCAGAAACCTTGATAGCTTCTTTTAATTCTTGAGCATTCATTGCTATTGGTTTTTCACATAAAACGTGTTTACCGGCCTGCATTGCCTTAATTGACCAAGGAATGTGAAGTGAATTAGGAAGAGAAATATAAACGGCTTCAACTTTTGGATCATCAATTAATTCTTGGTAATCGGTATAAAACTTTCCACTTGGGGAAAGTGCTTTTGCTCTGTTCTCATCTTTTCCTGCTACTGCATAAATTTCACCAAATTGAGAATTCTTTAATGCAGGATATAGAGCTTTTCTAGCAATTGAGCCTGCACCAATAAAACCAAATCTAACTTTTTCCATTTATATATTCCTTTTTATTTGTAAGCAACAACGTTTGATTTAATGGTTCCTAACCCATCAATTCCAGTTTCAACAACTTGACCAGCTTTTAAATACTTCTCAGGCTTATGTCCCATACCCACACCTTCTGGTGTTCCAGTGTTGATGATGTCTCCTGCTTTTAATTCCATAAATTGAGAGATATACCAAACGCAATGATCAATTCCAAAAATCATGTCACTGGTTTTTGAGTCTTGTCTTTTTTCACCATCTACTGTTGACCAAAGTCTGACATCATGAGGATCAAATTCATCAGCTGTGACAATCCAAGGACCAACCGGATTAAAGGTTGGGAAAGATTTTCCTTTTACCCATTGTCCACTTCTTTCAATTTGCCAATGACGCTCAGATACATCTTGAGAAATGGTGTAACCAAGAATATGTTCTTTAGCTTGTGCAGGAGATTCTAAATAAAGTGCATCTTTACCAATCACTACACAAATTTCTACTTCATAATCTGTCTTAACAGAATTAGGCGGGATAACAATGTCATCAAACCCACCAATAACGGTGTCTGGTGCCTTCATAAAAATTACTGGTTCTTTTGGAGGTTCGGCTCCTGATTCTTTAGCGTGCTTGGCGTAATTAAGTCCTACACAAATTGCTTTGGTTGGTCTAGCAACTGGAGAACCAAGTCTGTAATCAGCAATCTTAACTTTTGGTCTACTTGCTAAGTCAATTTTTTTTAATTTATCAATTGCTCCATTTGAAAGAGTTTCACGATTAAAATCAGCGACTACATCATCAACAAAGACAGCTTCTGTTTCACTTACAACAATTGCAGGTTTTTCAAAACCAAATTTTCCTAAACGGGCTAATTTCATGTTGAACCTTTCCTAGTTCTTATCTTAGTCTTTATGAACTTAATGGTTAGTAACCAAATAGGGTGGTGCTTTTACCCTTAATCCCGGGATGGCAAATAAATGTCATCCCAACTTGAGGATGCTTTCCCATTTCATTGTTATGAGCTGTTGTTATCACTAACTGATCAAGATTTTTACCTGCAAAAGCACATGAAGTTGTGTAATTAACAGGCAGTTCAATTCTTTCACTGAGCTTGTATTTCTCGTCGTATCTTCTAACTTCTGAACCATCCCAAAAGGCGATCCACAGACCATTTTCACTATCCACACACATTCCATCAGGAATCTCATTTTCGTTAAATTTGATAACAGTTCTTCTATCAGTGATTTCTTTTCCGTCATAGGAAAACGCATCTACGCAATGCTCAAGAGAATCGATAAAGTAAAAAGTTTGATTATCCACAGACCAATCAAGACCATTAGCAAGGGTTACTTCACTGATTATTTTCTTTATTTCACTGCCATCTTTAGATATTCGATAAAGTCCACTTGCTTTGGGCACAAGATCATAAGAAAGAGTGCCTAAGAATAAATCACCTGTGTAAGAAACTTTGGCATCATTCCAACGTGATTTAACTTTGTCTGTTTCTCTGCCAGGAAGTTTTGTAATTTCTCCTGCTGTATTTCTTAAAACCGGACCATTCGCGGTACCTAAAACATCTCCCCCATTAGTGCGGGGAATTGCAAAGCCAACATGTTCTTCCATTTTGTATTCAGAAGTTTTATTGGTTTCTATGTTTTTACTTAAAACTTTGCCATTTAAAATATCAACCCATTGCACATGATTGTTATTTTCACCTATTGCTGTGGGGCCTTCGCCTAACCAGCAACGTCGATCATCAAATACTTCAACTGCGATCATTTATTTAGGTGGAATTCTTAGTCCACCGACTCCACCATCAACGTTTAAACCAATTCCAGTTGTTGAAGAAGAAAGTGGTGAAGCTAAATAACAAATTGCATGCGCAATCTCATCTGCTGTAACAAGTCTTCCCATGGGTTGTCTTGCAATTAATGCTTCTTTCATGGCTTTTGCATCTTGAGCTTGATCAAGCAGTCTTCCCACCCAAGGAGTATCAGCTGTTGCTGGAACTACACAATTAATTCTTATTCCTTCTCTAATGTGATCTGCTGCCATAGCAAGAGTTAAAGCATGCACTGCACCTTTAGATGCAGAATAAATAGCGCGTTGTGGAAAACCATCCGTTGCCACGATTGATGAAACGTTAACAATTGCTGCACTCTTTGATTTTCTTAAAAATGGAATTGCTGCTGCACTCATTCGTGCAGTTCCTACCACGTTTACATCTAGTACTTTGTGCCATTCAGCATCATCACCTGCTGTGACATCACCAACAGCTCCGATACCTGCATTATTTATCAAAATATCTAAACCGTTTTTAGCAATATCAGTAACTGATTTATTAACGTCTTCTCTATTTGTTATGTCACAAATTAGATAGGTAACACCAATGATTGGATTTGTTGGTTGATTTCTATCAAAGACAAAGACTTTTCCACCGCGTGATTGAAGTAATTTCGCCGTTGCTTCTCCGATGCCACTTGCGCCACCGGTAACGATTGCCACTAAATCTTTAAAGTCACTCATCTTGAACTCAATCCTTTCGTGGATCGATATGAATCTTTGGACCAACACCTGCATTTGCTGGTCTTTTCCCAGCTAAAACATCGGATGTTTCTTTTAATCCCACAGTGGCAGCAACTATTGGAGTTGGATCGACTTTGCCACTGCCATAAATATCAATGGTTCCTTCTAAGCCAGGTGATGCTGACAAAATTCCAACCGCAGTGACATCTTTCAAAACTAAATCTCTGGTGTCAATCAAACTTGGTACACCTGAAATTCCAATGTAAACAACTCTGCCACCAAGTTCTACATATTTAACTGCTTTGTTTGGTACATCTTTATCAAAGGTACAATCAATAACAGCATCAAATCCGCCTTCAACTTCTTCAAAGTCTGAAGATGTGGCACTGGCACCTAATTGTTTTGCCAAAGAAAGAGTTTGTGGATTTCTACCAATCACATGAACATAAGCACCCATGTAGGCCGCTAATTGTGCAGTTAATAAACCAATTGTTCCTGAACCCCACACCAAAACTTTTTTACCGGGACCAGATAAAGCTGCTTGAGCTGCTCTTAAAGAATTTCCACCTGGTTCAATTAATGCTCCAACTGTGTCATCAATTGAATCTGGCAAGAAATGCAATGCAGTTGAAGGAACTAATAATTCTTCAGCTAATGCTCCCGCCCAACCATTTCTAATGCCAATTTCAAATCTATTTTCACAAACATGTTGGCGATTATTTAAACAGCGATAGCACTTTCCACATCCAAGCATGGTGTCGCCTGTGACACGTCTGCCAATAATTTTTTTATCAACACCATCACCAACGGATGCAACTACTCCGCACCATTCATGACCAAGTCTTAATGGATATTTTTCATGTCCAGAATGTAGATAAGCCATTTCGCCGGTAAAGAATTCAACGTCGGTGCCACAGACCCCGACTCTGGAAACATCAACTACTACTTGACCAGGGCCAGCCACTGGTTTTTCGACTTCTTGCACGCCAGAAGTGTGTGGAGCAGTAACCACGAAAGCTCTCATAATGGAAACAATATAGATTGAGCATTAATAAGACCAAACACCAAGTTGTCTCGATAGTGAGGTAAAAACTTCTAATGCGAAGTGATGCTTGGTACAAAGGTAAAGACCGAGACTCCTATATTCATCGTGCATGGATGAGACGCGGTTTACCTAATAACGCTTTTGATGGTCGCCCCCATATTGCAATAGCAAACACAGCTTCTGATCTTGCTCCATGTAATTCTCATTTAAATGAAGTTATGGAATATGTAAAAAATGGTATTTGGGAAGCAGGTGGTGTTCCTTTAAATATGCCAGCAGTTTCTTTAGGTGAAACTCAAGTTCGACCTACTGCCATGTTGTGGCGCAACATGTCTGCCATGGCAACAGAAGAATTACTTCGCGCAAATCCAATTGATGGTGTTGTGTTACTCGGTGGTTGTGACAAAACAATTCCAGCACTATTAATGGCAGCAGCTTC
>BJFU01000009.1 GCA_014190035.1 Actinomycetes bacterium
ACCAATTTGGATTTATCAACTGTGGAGATTTATTACTCCAGGTTTATATCGAAAAGAAAAATTAAGAGCATATCTTTTCGTAAGTGTTGCAGTTCCTCTCTTTGTTAGTGGAGCAGTACTTGCATACATTTTCCTACCAATTGGTTTAAATCTACTTTTTGGTTTTACCCCCCTTGGTGTTGGAAACTATGTTCCAGTTGATCGATATTTAAGTTTCTTTCTTCGAATGGTATTAGTTTTTGGTATAAGTTTTCTTGCCCCATTATTTATTGTGATGCTAAATATTTTTGATGTCCTGGAAGCAAAAGCTATAACCTCCAGATGGCGAGTTGTGGTGCTCTCTGTCTTTGCTTTTGCAGCAGTTGCTACTCCAACTGGCGATCCAGTAAACATGACACTTCTAGCTGCACCAGTGTTGTTACTAATTTCTATTGCCACATTTATAGCTTGGCTAAACGATAAGAGACGGGCCCGCGCAAGAAAAGATGATCCAGTATTAGGTTTATCTGATGATGAAGCATCCCCTGAACCAAAACCATCAACTGATTTGTAATTAAAGGAGTAATAATGCCAACAATCGTTTCCATGGGCGTACACATTTTGGATGTATTGGGCAGACACGTTTCTGAAATTCCACCAGGACAAAACATTGCACTAATTGATGAAATCAGAATTACCGCTGCTGGAACTGCTGCTGGAACTTCTGTTGATATGGCAAAACTTGGTTGCAAAGTAATAGCAGTAGGTGCAGCTGGTGATGATGAAATGGGCAACGTTTTATTAGGCATCATGAATCGCTACGGCATAGATACCAGTTACATGAAAAGAAAAAAAGGTGTGCAAACTTCTGGCACCATGTTGCCAATTAGACCAAATGGTGAAAGACCAGCACTTCATGTAATGGGAACTAATGCCACATTCTGCTTTGAAGATGTGCCTCAAGATGTTGTCCGAAATGCAAACTTTGTTCACATCGGTGGTTTTTATTTGATGCCTAAATTTGATGGCGAAGACACAGTTAAAACATTGAAAGTTGCTCGCGAGGGTAAAGCAATAACGACCATGGATATCTTGGGTGTTAAACAAGACAACATGGCAGAAAAAATCTTGCCCGCCATGCCTTACTTAGATTTCTTCATGCCTAATTTGGAAGAAGCTCAAATGATCACTGGTTTAACAGATTTAGATGAACTATGTGATTTCTTTCTTGATGCTGGAGCAAAACATGTAGTGCTCAAAATGGGAGCTCGAGGAAGTTTAATCAAAAACAAAGCAGGTATGCGTTTAAGAATTCCTGCCTTTAAAGTTGACGTAGTTGACACAACAGGTTGTGGCGATGCTTGGACTGGCGGATTTGTCGCAGGCCTTTCTCGCGGCATGAACATTGAAGAAGCAGCAGTATTAGGAAGTGCTTGCGGATCATTAGTTGCAACAGGATTAGGTTCTGATGCAGGAATAATTGATTTTGATTCCACCATGGAATTTTCAAAAACTAATCCAACATTGCCATTAGGCGATTAAGAATTTAAATTAAATAAGCCCTGGATCAAATTTGATCCAGGGCTTATTAGTTTTTGAACTAATTAACTCTTTGAACTAAATGCGGCATCAAATGCTGCAGTTGGTGGAGTGAAGTTCAACTTCTTGATGAATTCCAATGCTTCTGGTCCACCAAATAGGCGATCCATTCCCGCATCTTCCCATTCAACAGAAATTGGTCCTTTGTAACCGATGGCATTTAAACCACGGAAAACATCTTCCCAAGGAACATGTCCATGTCCGGTGGAAACGAAATCCCAACCACGACGTGGATCTGCCCAAGGTAGGTGTGAACCTAGACGGCCATTGCGACCATTTAATTGTTTACGTGATTCTTTGCAATCAACATGATAAATGCGATCTTTGAAATCAAGTAAGAAATTAACTGGATCTAAATCTTGCCAAACGAAATGGCTTGGATCGAAATTCAAACCAAATGCTGGACGATGCTTAATTGCTTTCATTGTTTCTACTGTGGTCCAGTAATCGTAAGCAATTTCAGATGGATGAACTTCGTGTGCAAACTTCACACCTTGTTTGTCAAACACATCCAAAATTGGATTCCAACGATCGGCAAAATCTTTGTAACCAGCTGCAACCATTTCTTGGGTTACAGGTGGAAACATTGCAACGTAATGCCAAATGCTTGAACCTGTGAAACCAATAACGGTGTCAACACCAAATGCTTTAGCAGCAATTGCTGTTGTTTTCATTTCTTCAGCTGCGCGTTGACGAACACCTTCAGGATCTCCATTGCCCCAAACTCGAGAAGGCAATATTGATTTGTGTCTTTCATCAATTGGGTTATCGCAAACTGCTTGTCCAACTAAGTGATTGGAAATTGCCCAATACTTTAAGTTGTGTTTTTCTAAAATATCTTTTTGTTGGCGAACGTATTTATCACTTTCAGCAGCTTGCACTACATCTAAGTGATCACCCCAACAAGCAATTTCTAATCCGTCATAACCCCAACTGGATGCAAGTCTGCACATTTCTTCAAATGGCAAATCTGCCCATTGACCGGTGAATAACGTAATTGGTCTTGACATATTTTCCTTTCCTCTCTTTATTTAATTGATTGAAAAGTACCGTTATTTGCGGAACTTTTTTCTACTGCGTCTAAAACTTTTTGAACTTGTAAACCATCAGCAAATGAAGGTTCAGGATTTGTGTTGTTAACAATGCTTTCCACAAAATCTTTCATTTCATGTGTAAATGGGTGTTCGTAACCAATGATGTGTCCTGGTGGCCACCAAGCAGTCATGTATGGATGAACTCCTTCGGTAACCAAGATTCTTTGGAATCCTGCAGTTTCTGCACCTTCAGTGTTATCAAAGAACCAAAGCTCATTCATGTCTTCGAATGAAAACTTTAATGATCCTTTGGAACCAAAGATCTCAAATCCCATATCATTTTTACTTCCTGTAGCAAAACGTGTTGCTTCATAAGTTGCTAATGCGCCACCATCTGTTTTACCAACAAATACAGCAGCATCATCAACAGTTACTTTGCCCATTTTGTTTCCAGAAGCACTAGCTTGCAATCCTGAATAATCACCAGGCAACGGTCTTTCTTTAATAAATGTTTCAGTTAATCCTGAAACACCAATTAGTTTTTGTCCAGTAACAAATTGTGTGGTGTCAATGGCATGAGCTCCAATATCACCTAAGGCACCAGAACCTGCTTTATCTTTTTCTAATCTCCAAACTAATGGGAAATTAGGATCTACAATCCAGTCTTGTAAATAGCGAGCACGAATATGAAATATTCTGCCAAGTTTTCCTTCGCTAATCATTTTCTTTGCTAAAGACACTGCAGGAACTCGGCGGTAATTAAATGCCACCATGTTTTTAACTTGTTTGTTGGCGTTAGCTGCAGCAACCATTTGTTCTGCTTCTGCAACAGTATTTGCTAATGGTTTTTCACAAATAACATGTTTACCCGCATTAAGAGCTGCAATTGCAATTTCAGCGTGTGAATCACCAGGAGTACAAATATCAATGATGTCGATATCAGAACGAGTTAATAATTTTTTCCAGTCGGTTTCAATTCCGTCCCAACCAAGACGATCAGCTGCTTCTTGAGTGTTAGCTGCATTTCGGCCGCACACTGCAACCATTTTGATTTCTGCTGGTAGGTCATAAACACGTCCTACGTTTCGCCAAGCCTGAGAATGGGCTTTGCCCATGAAGGCATAGCCGATCATGGCCACACCTAATGTTTTCTTTGCCATCTGCTTTTGGATACCTTCCTGTATACCGATTCCTAGGCATAACCATAGGCGCATCTTTACGAATAATTCAAGACCGTATTACTCTTCTATTAACTCCGTCTCGCCAAGAGACGACCACTTTGCTGAGAGGCTGGAAAGTCTTTTGAAGAAACTTATAAACGATCCCTTCGACATGGTCGAACAAATGGTCGAGGGCTATGTAGCAGCTAACGACCACATAATTAAAAGAGTAGGTAAGCGCTCTATTGCCAGAGCTAATTCTCCAATTCAGGGAAAAGTTGGAATTGTTGTTGGTGGAGGTTCAGGACATTTACCAGCATTCGCAGGTTACGTTGGAAAAGGAATGGCAGACGGTGCCGCATTTGGAAACGTTTTTGCTTCCCCTCCCGCAAAACCTGTTATTGAAGCAACATTGGCAGTTAACGGTGGCGCAGGTGTTATGTACACCTACGGAAATTATCAAGGCGATTGCATCAACTTTGATAAAGCACAAGACAAATGTCGTGAAATGGGAATTCCAGTTCAAACAGTTGTATTAAACGATGACGTGTTATCAGCACCAAAAGATCAAGCACATAAACGTCGCGGTATTGGTGGTTTATTTTTAGTGTGGCATGTAGCAGGAGCTAAAGCAGAACAAATGGCATCTTTAGATGAAGTTGTTGCAGTTACTGCTAAAGCAAATGCAAATACCAGAACAGTTGGTGTGGGCTTAACTTCATGCATCGTGCCAGCAAATGGTAAACCAACTTTTTCATTACCAGATAATGAAATGGAAATTGGTTTAGGAATTCATGGTGAACCAGGAATTAAACGAGTTAAGGTTCGCCCAATTGATTCAGTGATTGATGAAATTATGGAAGCGATTTTGGCTGATCTTGATTACAAAGGAACCGATGTTGCTTTGTTAGTTAACGGTTTAGGTGGATCTCCAGCTGAAGAGCTTTATGTGGTTTATCGCAGAGTTAAACAAATCTGTGATGCCAACAAAATCAACATCAAATTCAAACATGTTGGAAATCAAGTCACAGCATTAGAAATGCAAGGTACTTCTGTTTCACTTATGCGTCTTGATGAAGAAATGTATCAATTAATCAACAACACAACTGTTGATACCTGTATGTACAAGAAGGTGTGAGGAGATAAACATGGCTAACGTAACTGGTGCTTTAGTTGCTAAATCTTTAGTTTTAGTTGCTAAAAAAGTTGAAGAAAATAAAGATTATTTATGTGAACTTGACGGCGAAGTAGGCGATGGTGATCACGGAGTATCAATGACAATTGGTATGCGAGCTGTTTCTCGTGCCGCTAAAGCATTACCTCCGCAATGCACACCAAGTGAAGCTTTCCAATCAGCAGCAGATGCATATGCAGATGAAGTAGGAGCAACTATTGGGCCTCTTTATGAAGCAGCATTTGCCGCAGCAGCGGAATCTGTGCAAGGAAAACAAAACTTGAATGAAATTAGCGATTGGGCAATTGTTTATCGTTCAATGGCAAACGCCATTCAACAATTGGGTAAAGCACAATTGGGCGATAAGACTTTGTTGGATGCATTTTTTCCTGCAGTTGATCACATTCAAGAACTATCAACTAAGGGTGGCAACCTAGAAGCAGCATTACTTTCAACAGCAGAACGTGCTTTGAAAGCTGCGAAAGACACAAGAAATCTAGTTCCACAAAAAGGTAGAGCATCTCGTTTAGGAGATCGTGCTAAAGGTCATCAAGACGCAGGTGCCACATCACTGGCAGTTGTGCTTAAAGGCTTTGCTGACGGAATAAAAAAAGGTTAATTAAGAAAAAAGGGCCTAATTGATTAAATTCAGTTAGGCCCTTTTACTTTTTTCTGGATATAGTTTTAAATAAATAGGAGTTAAAATGTCCAAAATTGCTCACGCCATAGAAACTGGTTTGTTTAGAGCCCGTTGGTTATTAATGCCACTTTATGTGGGATTAGTTGGAGTATTAATACTTCTTGCCATCCGCTTTGTTCAAGAATTTGTAACAATAATTTCTCATTTTGGCCAAAAAACAAATCAAGAGTTTGTGCTGGAAATATTAGCTCTTCTAGATTTAACATTGCTGGCAAACCTTATATTAATTGTTATTTTTGCTGGTTATGAGAATTTTGTTTCCAGAATTGATGCAGCTCATGAATCAGTAGATAGACCACATTGGATGGGCACCATTGATTTTTCTGGCTTAAAAATTAAGTTAATAGGTTCATTGGTGGCAATTTCAGTTATTGAATTGTTAAAGGATTTTATTGAATTATCAGGAGATGCCACAGTAGGCGAAGGAACAAAATGGAGAATATTTATTCATTTAACTTTCGTAATCTCTGGAGTTCTTTTTGCTGTGATGGACTGGGTAGCAGATAAAAGAGAAGCAGTAAATATAAATAAATAGTTATTTGACTGGTATTAAAATATCCATTTCACATTTATTACTGGTTGGATCAAATCTTTCATCGTAAAGCTCTAGGTGTGGAGCATTTCTCATTTCCATTTTGGTCTTGGGAAACCAATTTGTGTAAGCATCTAAATAACTTTCTTTTAAATTCTCCATAGGACCTTTGTGGGTGTATCTAACATATTTTCCTGCAGGAACAATTACTGTTTTGAACTCAAGACCAGGCGGTACTCCTCTTTTAAATTCAACGCCTGCTAAGTATTTAATTTTCCCCGGATCTGTATTTTGATCTAAAGGAGTTGCAACTCCAAAACAAGTTCCTGTTGATCTAACTCCTAATTTTGGAAATATTGACCAAAATTCTTCCCATAATTCAGGTAATAATGAATCTTCATAAGTTGAAGTTGGCATCATTATGGAATTGGTCACAATTTCAAGGCCAGCAATAGTAATTGATGAATATTCTTTTGCTTTGACTTTTCTTTTGAACATGTTTGGATTCTATGTGAATCACCGATACTATTCTTGATATGAAAACAAAATTAGCGGTATTGAGTGTTGCAGTCCTTTTCTTAACAGCTTGTGGTGGCGGTTCAACTGAAGCAGCCCCGGAAGCAACAAATGATGTTCCAGTAGTAATTCAAAATCCTGCAGATCCAGCAAATGCTGGATTTTATATAGATGGAATTGTTTACACTCTTGTTAATGGTGCTTTAGAGCAACCAATTGAAGATTCTGAAACCAATAACGTATTTAAACTTCTTGAATTTAAATCCTCAGGCGATATCAACGCCGATGGAACTGATGACACCGCAGTTGTGCTAATTAATGATGCGGGAGGTTCAGGAACTTTCTATTACCTAGGAATTCTCACCTCAGGACCTGCCCCAATTATTGAAAACACAACCTTCCTAGGCGATCGCATTGAAATAAAAGGAATTTCATTTGTGGATGGCAAATTTGAAGTGGTTTATCTAGATCGCGATTCAGAAACATCTTTTGCTGCTGAGCCAACAATTGAAATAACTGGAATTGCTGAATTAGATGAAAGTAAAACCAGTTTTAATTTCAGTTGTCGCGATACCGCGGGAATTTGTTTATAAATTAGCCAAGCATTGAAGCAGTAGAGCCAATAATTTTTAAAATACTGGTTCTCATATGGTTAATATGTTCTGCAACTGCTGGCCCAATAAGATCTAATTTTTGATTTGCTATTGCATTAGCTAAAACTTCATGTTCTTTAGAGCAAACTTCTAATCTGCTTTCATACTGAGCAGAGCGGGTCCAAAATCTTTGAATTTTTCTTCTATGAATCAGTGCAATGTTTGCCATTAATTGATTATCTGCTGCTTTGAAAATTAAATCATGAAATTTAGTGTCTGCTTTACTCCAACTATCTCGATCATCATTTTTTGCTTCAACTATCATTTCTTTCGCACATTCGAGTAGTTCTTCTCGATGTTCTTTTTTCATTTTCTTTGCTGCTTGAATAAAAAGAAAAGTATCAATGATTTGCAAAAGATCACAAGTTTCTTCAACTTCTTTAGGGGTTACTAAAGAAACGGTGAAACGAGATGAATCACTTTTAGTTATTAATCCTTCTGCTTCTAGTCTTTGCAATGCTTGTCTGATAGGTGTTCGAGAAATTCCAAGAGTTTCCGCCAATTTATTTTCACTAATTGGTGAATTTGGCGGAATCTTGAATGTCGTTATGGCATTTACTAAATAGTCGTAGGCCCCAGTAAAGAGTAATGAATCCTGTGACGATTTAGAGTTAGTAACCACAATTAAACTCGATCAACAAATTCTCTGTTTTTAACAGTCACAGGAACCTTTGTTAATTCCAACACAGCTTTAGCTGTGTGTTCTGATAAACGACGAAATGCTTCTTCGCCTTTTTCCATGGTGGCTCTCATTGGATTTCCAATTGTTCCTGATTCCACAAATTCATGATGATCCATTGGGAATGTGAAGTATTGGTAACCTTCGAATTCCACATCTGGCATTCCATCATTTTTTTGGAAGCTCTTTGGTAAGAAACTTGGAATGTGTGCCATTTCTGGATAAGCCCTTTCCATTCTTACTAAGTCTGGGTCATAGGCCATGTCTTGGGAAGTTTCTAATTCAGATGAATGCCAACCTGGAGTTTCTTCGGGTGGGTTTTCCATTAATCCTTCTAGAACTCCAACGTAGCGTTCCATGTATGGGCGCACAAATCCAATAAGTGCTCCGGTTTCATAACGAAGTTTTCTTAACACTGGATCTACAACTTTGGTATTTGATCCATGACCGTTAATGAAAATGATTCGGTTGAAACCATGATGAATTAAAGATCTAGCAACGTCATACATCAAAGCATTTAAAGTGGAAGCTTTGATTGTGATTGTGCCGCGACCTTCACCTGGCAAATGCATGTGTTGTGGTGAATACCCAGTCCAAATTGGTGGAGTGTGAAATACACCAATTGCTTCAGAAACTCTTTCGGCAATTTCAATTGCAGTAATGGTGTCGGTATATAACGGCAAATGAGGACCATGTTGTTCAGTGGATGCCATTGGCACTAACACTGTGTCTTTATCTTTTAAGTATTCACGAATATCAACATAAGATAATTCGGTCATGTCCCAAGAGCGAAATTTTGCTCTGAAAGCGTCATCACCTGTGGTTAGGCGTTGAAACTTTCTGATTGGATGTTTTGCCATTTATTTGCTCTCCTTATTCATCATGTCGATAAAAAGTTTACCGACTGCCTTGCCAAACTCAGCATCGTTAACGTGCATATCGAAGCTTGTTACTTCAATGTCATCTTTCAAGTTGTTTTGCATCTGATCCATGAATCTTTTATCTGCTGCTGGATCAAAGAAAACACCACCTGGCTTATTAGGAATCGAAATTCCTTTACTTGGTATTGCTACTTTCACTGCACTCTTTGATTCATTCAAAGAATCAGCAAACTTTTTGCCTAACTTTTCCATCTCATCGCCATTTAGTCTTACTAACCAATATTCAGGATTGTGGTTATAAAGAGGGCGATCTTTTAAGTTTTCAGGCACGGTATTGGCATGAAATACCACAAAGTCAACGCATCCTGGAACCACTACTTGCGGTAAACCCAATCGTCCTGCAACTTTTAATCTGTTTTCGTTAGCAACGTGAATGCCACCAACTAAATTAGCTGCCATTTCATTAGGCGTAAAATCTATAATTCCCACAAACTGTCCAGCTTCAGCTAATTCTTCCATGGCAGGTCCACCAACTCCGTTGGCGTGAAAAACTACTAATTCATATCCTGCTTCTTTCATTAACGGTTGCATTGCAGTAATTGCAGTATTGGTGTTACCAAGCATTGTCACAGCGACTGCTTTTGTTCCTGGTTTTGGTTTTGTTAATTGATGACCCTTTTGGATCATGCCAAAAACTGCTGCTGCAGCGTTATCAAAAATAGTTTTAGAAATATCGTTTAAGCCCAAGATGTCAACAATGGAATGCATTGTCATCATGTCTGTTGTTCCTACAAGGGGCGCAAATTCATGTTTGCCAGATGCAATAGGAGAGATAACAATTTTTGGCGCACCAATTGGTAAAGCCATTAATGCAGCAGCTGTCATCACACCACCTTCGGCACCACCTAATCCAATTGCGCCAATTACTTCTTTATTAGCAACCATTTCGGTAACTTTTTTCACAACAAATTCGCGCATTAATTCAACAGCAGCTCCGCGAGAGCCTGCGTTTTGTACTTTCTCAATTATGGTGCCACCGTATTGGGCAAGTTCTGCTTTAGAAAAATCAGGAGTGATACCGATTGGCTCACCCAATATTCCTACATCAATGACGTAAGGATTAAGTCCAAACTCTTTTAATTTGTCTCTTACATAAGCAACTTCGGGGCCTTTGGTGTCAAGGGTTCCTATTACTAGGACTAACTCTTTCACCAAGGACTCCCGAAGTTGTTAATGTTTTTCTTATTTAGTTAATTAAATAAGAGGTAGTAATGTATCTGCGTTCTCTTTAACCAACCAGTCATAAAATTCTTCGGTAAGAATTGATGAACCGTGGTCAATGATGAACTTCAATTGATCTGGATCGATTCCTGGTGGATTCATATCCAAAGCATTTGGGAACTTATTAACTGGAGTTCTATCAACTGGAGCTACGAACTCTGCAGTTAACGCACCGTCATAACCAATTTCTTTCAATGTGGCTACAACTTTCTTCCAGTCATAATCACCGTGTCCTGCTGGCATACGGTTGTTATCTGCAACGTGGAAGTCGTTTAGTTTCTTGCCAGCTAAACGAATTGCTGCGTATAGATCTTCTTCTTCGATGTTGATGTGGAATGCGTCTAGACAAACTCCACAATCTGGTCCAGTTGCTTCAGCTAAAGCAAGTGCTTGTTCGCAACGGGTAATGAAATAAGTCTCGAATCGGTTTAATGGTTCGATTGCTAATTTCACACCTGCAGCTTGGGAATGAGCATAAATTTCTTTCATTCCTGCAACTGCCCAACTCCATTCTTCATCTGGAGTTGCATCTGGAGTAATTTTTCCTACGGTTGCTGGAACAATGGTCATTTCTGTTCCATCAAGTTCTTTAACCATAGTGATGCAATCTTTTACATACTTAACACTCATTGCTCTTTTCTTTTCATCTTTAGCAACAAGATTTCTTTCACCTAACATCAGAGTTACAGAACCCCAACACTTTAGGTTGTATTTCTTTAATAAATCGCGAGTATCGGCAGATGGATATTTTTCTGGCTCTCCACTGATTTCAATACTCTTGTAACCGTATTTAGCTAGTCGGGCGATGGTTGTTTCCAACGGCTCGGCACGCATCCAGTTATGCATAGATAAATGCATTGCTTTTCCCTTCTAGTAACTAAGTTCTTAGTTACTAAACCTTGTTTGTTTTCTTACGCAGAACCCGGTGGACCAAACCCAAGTTTTCCTGGGTTCATGATGCCATTTGGATCCCACGCTTTTTTAAGCCCCAACATGAATTCCCATGATGAGCCGTGTTGTGTCTTCATAAAACGACCGAGTTTCAAACCAACACCGTGGTGTTCGTTTAAGGTGCCACCGTTTTTCAAAGACGCATCAATTGCTGCGTTCCACAAATCGTCGTGCAATTTCATTGCTTCGTCAATATCTGTTGGAGGGTTATCTACGTAGAAGCGGTCATAAATCATGCCACCCCAGGGAAACCAATGCGAGAAGTGTGCGGTGTATCTAGCTTTGTGGTGAGCAAACTGCTTTTCCACCACTTCCTTCTTGGCTTTATAGATTGCTGGCAGATCGTTGAATCTGGCACAAGTATCTGTGGTGCCATAAATCATTGGTGGGGCAGGAATATTGCCATGTTTAAATGGCTCATATTTCCCGTCCCACCAGTTTTGACCAACTTGCGGTCCGTGTGGTTTACCGCCCACACCAGTGCAAATCAAATCTATTTCTTTTGATTCCAAATCAGTTAATGATTTGGTGCCATCACACATGATGACCATCAATACACCTTGCACACCTAGGTTTAAGAATTCTGAAAGTTTTTTAGTATCAGCTTCGTCATAAAGTCTGATCACAGCTGGCTTCCATCTTTTGGTCATAATTAATCGAGCAGCTTCAATACCTGTGTTTACATCTTTGAATCCATAAGACAAGAAAACTCTTGATTCAGGTAAGTGTTCTAATCTCATTGCAGCTTTAGTAATAACACCAAGTGTTCCTTCAGAACCAACCAGAGTTTGAATAATTCCTGGACCTGAAGCATGACTTGGTACAGGCAAAGTATCAATGACAGTTCCATTTGCCATTACTGCTTCAATTTGTAAAACTAAATCTTCTGCTTTGCCGTATTTTGTTGAAACAACACCAGAGCCTCTGGCAGCTAAAGATCCACCAATAGTTGCACCAAAGAAATGTGAACCTGGGTAGTGCGGCATTGTTAAACCTTTGGCATTTAATACTTTTTCTAATTCAGATCCATCAAGGCCTGCTTCAACAGTAACAATCATTGAGTTTTCATCAATATCAATTACTTTGTTTAATCTTTTTAAATCAAGTGCAATGCCACCATAAAGAGCAAAGGTTCCTGATTGTGTTCCTGAACCTCCACCGCGTGGAATTATGGGCATACGATACTCATTTGCAATTGCTACAACTTTAGAAACTTCTTCAGTTGATTTAGGTGAAACCACTAAATCAGCAATTGGTAATTCTTCATTCTTTGATAACAAATACTTACTCATCCAAGACCAGTCACTGGCTTGTTCAATTCTTTTTGCTTTATCTGTAGTTACTTGGTCATGGCCAACAATTGCGCCTAGTTCTCTGGCTATTTGATTGATTAAATAATTTGATCTTGTTTCGTTATGAGTTAACGCCATTGGTTATCTGCTCATCCTCGTCAGTTTAGTATTCAAGGTTGTATACAGAATGGGACTTTACTCTCAAAATCTGTGATAGGTCAAGTGATGCTTTTATGAGGAAATCGCACTATATATATACACGTATTTCTTTCTATATATATAGAGCAAAACAACTTATGAATGTCCGAATCTAATTAGGACTTTTACTTATTTAAAGTTTTAACCATTTCACGACAAAAGTCAGGAATGTCAGCTACTACTCGACCCCATACAAGATTGCCTTGGCTAAAAGCTGCTTCATCAACCCAAGTAGCTCCAGCATTAACTAAATCATCTTTAATGCCTAAAGATCCAGTTGCTTTTTTTCCCTTAAGAATGTCAGCAGAAACTGCCAAGGATCCACCATGACAAATAATTCCAATTACTTTATTTTGAGAATTAATTTCTTTAATCAAATTAATTACACTGTCATATCTTCTTAACTTGTCAGGAGCCCAACCACCAGCTAAAACTAAACCTGCTAAATCATTTGCTTTCAAATCAGAAACCAAAACATCAATATCAATCTTCAAACCATTTTTACCAATGATTTGTTTTTTATCTAAACCAGCACTTACAACTTTAAAACCATCTTCTTCTAAACGCATTCTGGTTACGTGATATTCCAAATCCTCAACACCATCAGCGATAGGAAATGCAATTGTACCTTTGCTCATTATTTCTTCGCTCCCTTTTCTAATTCAATAATTTGTTTAACCTTTGGTGCACTTGGACCTTGTTCATCAAAAACATAATCAAGCCAAGGCTTGATTAAACTCAAAGCTAATTCTGGTGCAATAACGCGAGCACCCATTGTTATTACTTGACAGTTATTGCTTAACACTGCTCTTTCTAAAGAATAAGGATCATGAACTGTTGTTGCTCTTATTCCTGGAACTTTGTTAGCAGAAATTGCCATACCAATTCCAGTTCCACAAACTAATAAACCACGGTCTGCATTTCCAGAAGTAATTTTTTCTCCCAGTGCAAAACCAATATTTGGATAATCTGTTTTGTCATCCAAAGAATTAACACCCATCTCAATTACTTCAGAGACTCGAGGATCTTGTTGCAGGTATTTCTTGAGCAGTTCTTTGAGTTCAAAGCCAGCAAAATCAGAACCCACGACAATTCGGTATTTAGTCACTTCTGCCTCAGTTCTTATTCGCTGCCTCAGATGAGGGCAATCCCCCTCAGGGACCTTCAGAATAGCGTTACCCAATTGTTACGAAGAAATGTCTGATTGCCTTGACGTAGTGGGGACCTGTATCCCATGATTATCCCTAAGACCGGCCCGTCTTGGGTCGATCTTTTTTGAGAAGGAGCTCACTTGTCAGAAGAGACAAAAATGAAGCTTGACCGTCGTCGCCTTATCAAGGCTGGCGCCGCGGCAGGCGTTGCAATCCCAGCAGCAGGTCTGTTGGCAGCTTGCAGCAGCGGTGGAGATTCAGCAGAAGGCGGCGCAGCCCCTTCAGCAGATTCACCACTTTACGGAAGTAACGCAGAAAACATGCAAGGAAAAACAATTGACTTTGCATATTCACGCGTTGCCGGATGGCCACCAAGCTCTGCGCCAGCAACACTATGGCCAGACTTCCAAGCCTACGCAAAAGAAAAATATGGTTACACAGTTAACGATATTACTTTCATCGAAGGTGGATTCGGAGAACTTTTCCAAAAGATTTCTCCAACACTTGCATCAGGATCACAAGATTACAATCTTTTGATCGTTGATTCACAATGGTTAGGTGCTCTAGCAGAACCAGGTTGGATTGTTAAGGCAGATGATGTCTTCGCAGCTAACCCAGAACTAGATCTCGAACCATTCTCAAGTTTGGTAAAAAATACTTACCAAGTTTACCCAGACGGTTCAGGAATTCGTTGGGGCTTCCCACAAATGCCTGATACACAAGGTGTATTCATGCGTAAAGATATGTTAGAAGATCCAGCAGAACAAGCTGCATTCAAAGCTAAAACTGGTAAAGATCTTCCAACAACAGCTGAAGCGATGTACGAAATCGAATACACAGATCTAGTAGAGATCATTGAATTCTTCCATCGCCCAGACAAGGAAATGTACGGAACAGCAATGATGTATTCGAAAGAATACGATTTCTTTAGCTGTGCCTACTATCCATTCGCTTATTCAACAGGCGGAAAGATTTGGGATCCAGCAACTTCAGATGTTTACGGAATTCTAAACTCTGATATCAACGCTGCTGCAATGGATCAATTCATTGGTTTGATGAAATATCAACCAAAGGATGCTGCTTCATTCGGTATCGGTAACCTACTCGACTTATTCAACGGCGGAAAATGTTTCTCCGCCTGGCAATGGTTAGCAGTTGGTAAGTTTATGGGTGGACCAGACGCTGTTGTTAAACCAGATATGGTTCTTTCAATTCCACTTCCAAAGTGGAACGGAAAACTTATCGGTGCAATGGGTGGTCAACCATGGGTAATCAACGCTTACAACGACGATGATCACATGCGTGTGGCAATCGACGTTCTCAAGTGGTGGTACACCAAAGAAACACAAGACAAGTTCATCAAGAACGAAGGTGGATTGCCTTGGAGTAAAGAAGGTGCTGCAAACCCTGAGTACCTAGAAGTCGCTCACTATGTGAAGCCATTCCTCTACATGTTAGAAGAAGGCCGCTCACAAGACTTCTGGCATTTGCCTGAATATGCTGAAATGCTCGCAGTACAACAAGAAGCCTTCAACGGTGTCGCAACTGGAACAGTTAAGACATCAAAAGAAGCTCTTGAATACGCTGCAGCAAAACAACAGCAAATTCTGTTCAATGCTGGCCGTACCCAGACAGCTCCTCCGGAGAATGTCGACTCTCTAACTCTCTAAGGGTTAAGAGCAAAGATCATTGTGTTGGTGTCCCGCTAGTCGGGGCACCAACACAACTCTTATGATTGGCGCAAGTTAAGTTTTGTAAGTCACCTGCAATTTAAAAGGGATGGTAATGGCCAAGAGCGTTGAGACACTTGAGAAATCCATCAAGGATGCTCCAAAGGCTAAAAAGCCAGAGTCTAAAAAGAATTGGTTTTCCTGGGGCTTGTTAGCTCCTGTTTTGTTTTTCTTCATTTTAATGAGCGTTCTTCCAACAATTTGGATGTTTGGTTTAGCTTTTTATGACTACACATTAACTTCTGCCAATAAACCAAAATTAATTGGTTTTAAAAACTTCACAGATTTCTTAGCAAACCAACAACTAGCAGGATCAGTTTCTCGAACCTTTATTTTCTTGCTGTGTGCAGTAATCATTCAAACTTTATTGGGAATTTTAATTGGAGTTTTGTTTTGGAAAAATGACAAAATGCCAGGACGTCGTTTAGCTTTAACTCTTTTCTTTACTCCAATGGTAGTAACACCAATTGCAACTTCACTATTTTGGAAATTCATTCTTGATCCAACATTGGGTGTTATAAATTATTTTGTTTCTGTTTTAGGTTTTGAAAGATTTGATACTTTAACTGATCAAACCTTGGCTTTCCCAACTTTAGTTTTTGTAGACACTTGGATGTGGACTCCGTTTATGACTTTGATGACTTTGGCAGCTCTAGGCTCTGTGCCAAAAGCTGAATTAGAAGCAGCCCAAGTTGATCGTTTGCCTATTACTCGTTTAATCAGAACAGTAATTTGGCCACATGCGAAATTCATTTTAGGTTTGGGAATTTTGTTAAGAACTATTGATGCCTTCAAGACGATGGACTTGGCATATGTAATGACTGGTGGAGGACCGGGAGATCGAACAGAATTAATTGCAGTTTCTCTGTATCGATTTGCATTTAAGTCATTTAAATTAGGTTATTCATCAGCAGTGTCAGTCTTCTTGATGTTTATTGCAATCGCTTTGACTTCGATTTACTTATACATTTTGAATGCTAAAAAGAAATCAGAGGCATAAAATGGCTGAGACAATTTTCAAACCAAAACGCAAATCAGGCCCAATTAAATTTGCCACCCTTGGTGCATGGGGTATTTCTATTCTTTTCTTCCTTCCAGTTGCTTGGATTATTTCAACTGCGTTTAAGCCAAAGGCAAGTATCGTGGTTTCTCCTCCAGTGTTTATCTTTAAACCAACACTTAATAACATCACCGAAGCTTTAAGTTTCGATAACACACTTTCTTACTTCACTCACTCCATTATTTATTCATTTGGATCTGTAATCATCGCAATTTTGGTGGCCTACCTTGCTGCTTATTCCTTTTCCAGATACAAACCAGCAGGAACTGACTTTTTAATGTTCTTATTGCTCTCCACCAGATTTGTGCCAGCAGCAGCGTTCGTTGTCCCATATTTTCAATTGTTTAACCTTTTAAAATTAAAAGATTCATATATCGGTCTGATTGCTTTTTATGCAATGTTTTCCATTCCGTTCTCAGTTTGGATCTTAAAAGGATTCCTCGATGGAATATCCCAAAGATTTGATGAAACTGGATTGGTTTACGGTGCCTCTCGTTGGCACATTATGTTTAAAGTAATTCTGCCACAAGTAAAACCAGGTTTAGTGGCATCTTTTGTATTTAATATTTTGTTTGTATGGAATGAATTCTTGTTTAACTTCCAACTTGGTGGAGCAAAAACTTTCGGTATTCCAGTTGGTTTGTTCACAGGTTCAACTAAAGGTGGAGCAATTGACTGGGCCTATGTTGCTTCCATTGGAACTCTTTATGTATTACCTCTTGTAGTTGTAATTTATGCCTTCCAGAAATACTTATTAGTTGGACTTACCTTCGGAACTGTGCGAGGTGAGGTATAAATGTCAGAGGTAATTAAAACTAACAAACCTCCATTTGCAGCCCGAGTTCAAAGAATAAATATCTACCTATTACTAGTTGCTCTTTTAATGCTGGCTCAACAATTTACCTACACAATTTATGTGTGGGGATTTAGATTACTTTTTGTTGTAGTTACTCTGCAAGTTGCGCTGGGTAACATTAATCCTGATTGGAATAGTAAGAAAACCTTCAAGAAAACTTTAGTAATTCTCTTAGTTATCGTAGTAATTTTTGCATTTTCAATCTTTGTAACACCATATTTGATTGAACTAGGCAGAGCTGCCAAGAAGTATTAAGGAAAAAGGAAAAAATGGCCGAATTAGCACTTAAAGTCACAGGACTGTCAAAGTCTTATGGCGATAAAGTTGTTTTAGATAACCTTTCCTTCACAGCTTCAATGAATGATTTTTCAGTAATTTGTGGAAAGCCTGGAAATGGTAAATCTGTTTTAGTTAGAACAATCATGGGCTTAGAACCAGTTGATGCCGGACAGATCATTGTTAGAGGTCAAGATGTAGCTAAAGCATCTGCCGGAGATAGAAATATTGGTTATGTGCCACAAAGTTTTGCACTTTATCCACATTATTCAGTTCAAGAAAATATTGAGTATCCTTTAGTTCTTTCAAAAGCAAGTGATGCAACTAAAAAAGAATCAGTTGAAAGAGTTGCTGAACTTTTAAGAATAAAAGATTTATTAGGTAAAAAACCAGAACAACTTTCTGGTGGACAAAAGCAACGAGTTGCTATTGCTCGAGGTCTGGCAAAAGCCACAGATGTTTATGTGCTTGATGATCCATTGGTCGGTTTGGACTTTAAACTTCGTGAAAGATTAATTGATGATTTAAGAAAAACCCAGGAAGAGTTAAAGGTTTCTTTTGTTTACATGACCTCAGATCCACTTGAGGCATTGTCTTTGGCAAAAACTGTAATGATTCTTGCTCATGGAAAAGTCGTGCAACAAGATTCACTTGATGTGGTTTATGACTCACCAAGTTCAATTGCCAGCATGAATTCTCTGGGTTTTCCTGAGGCAAATATTTTGCCAGCAGAATTAAGTGGAACAACTGTAAAAACCATTTTAGGAAGTATCAAAGTAAATACTGATGCAAGTTCAACAAGGGTTGTAGCAGGAATTAGACCAGAAGGCTTTGCTGTTGGAAAAGACGCCAACTCATTTAATTGCAAAGTTTCACTAATGGAAAATCTAGGATCAGAATTTGCTGTTTATTTCACGATTGGTGATACTGATTTGGTGACAGTTGTTTCACGAACTGACACTCAAGCGTTAAGTAAATTACAAGCTGGTTCAGTAGACATTTCGGTAAAACCAGAGGCAGTTGTTTTATTCGATGCAAATTCAGGCAAGCGAATTGGTCAAGGAGTTTCACATGTATGACATAAAACTTCAAGGAATCACCAAGAAATTTGATGCATTTACTGCAGTAAATGATATTAATTTCACTATTCCTAAATCATCAGTAACAGTTTTGCTTGGACCTTCAGGTTGTGGCAAAACAACTTTGATGAGAATGATCGCAGGCTTAGAAAGCCCAACAGAGGGAAGAATTTTCTTTGATGAGCACGATGTCACAGATGTTCCAACTAGAAGAAGAAATATTGGAATGGTTTTCCAATACCCAGTTATTTACCGAGGCACAAGTGTTAGAAAAAATTTAGAATTGCCATTGTTGTCTGAAAAACTCAGCAAAGCTGAAATGGATAAGCGCGTTGATGAAGTTGCTGAAATTCTTGATTTACAAGATGTCCTAAAGCGCCAAGTTGAAGAATTAGATAACGGAACTCGTCAAAAAATTGCGGTAGGCCGTGAAGTTGCTCGTCAACCAAGAATCATTTTGTTTGACGAACCAATCACCAACATTGACTTGACTTCTAAATTGGAATTAAAGCGAAGCATGAAAGAACTATTTGGTCGCTTGAAACAAACAATTGTTTATGTAACACATGACCAAACCGAAGCTATGACTTTGGCAGATCAAATTGCATTGATGCAAGATGGTGTCATCACTCAATGTGATTCACCAAAAGAAATTTATGAAAAACCAAACAGTCAATTTGCTGGTTGGTTTTTAGGAAACCCTGGTATGAACTTTGTGCCACCACAATTTATTAATGTTTCTGGTTCAAAAATTACCTCACCTTTGTTTTCGCAAACAATTGACTTTGGTACTAAAGCCTCAAGTGCTGATACTTTCGGTGTAAGAGCAGAAGGAATTAATGTTTCAACTACTGAG
Source organism: Actinomycetes bacterium (assembly GCA_014190035.1). Lineage (GTDB taxonomy): Bacteria > Actinomycetota > Actinomycetes > S36-B12 > UBA5976 > ATZT02. Next base: position 19,638 of record BJFU01000009.1, read on the forward strand.
ACAAAAGGTGGAGTTCAAGCAAGAGTAACTCGCAAATCAATTGGTGCAGGTGGCCAATATCTGCTTGATTTAGCAGTTGGATCTCTTTTGATTAAAGCTCGTGTGTCTCACTCAATTGGTCGAACAGCCAAAGATGCAGTGTGGACCTCAATCGAATCAGAAAACATCACCTTCTTTGACAAATCAGGTAAGGCTCTTTAGTTCTAACATTTAGCCTCAAAAATTGATCAAGACTAGAGTGTAGATATGTTCTATTTCGGTACTAATACCAAACAACAGCTCAATCAAGAACAACATGAAGAAGTTGTTGAGATGGCTGCACTGTTAGCAAAAACTAATAAAGATACTCAATTCTTTGTTTTGCCAACAATACCTTTACTGGTGCCTTTAAAGAAAATGTCATTTGGATCAGGACTTTGGGTAGGTACCCAAAGAGTTTCTGGAACTAGTGGAAATACCACAGGTGAAATCTCTGCCAAATTAATTAAAGAACTTGATGCAGACTTAGTAATGGTAGGCCATGCAGAGCGCCGAGCCCTTGGTGAAAAAGAAAAGGATTTGAAGCAACAATTACAATCGTTGCAAGAAAATAATTTATTATCAATTTATTGCATGGGCGAAAGCGAAAAAGAACGAAGTCCGCAAACTCGTAAAGAAATTTTTGTAAAACAACTCAAAGTGTTAAAAGATTTGAATATTGAAAAGGCACTAATTGGATATGAACCAGTATGGTCAATTGGGGTTAATGGCACTCCTGCTGAATCAAGTTACGTTGAAGAATCTTTCGAAGCAATCAAGAGTGTTTTGACTGAATTAGGATTAAATTTAGAGAATTTTCCTTTATGTTATGGAGGTTCGGTAAATATTGATAATGCTAAAGAATTAGCTTCCCTTGATAATTGTGATGGATTATTTGTGGGACGAAGTGCCTGGAGTAAAGACGGTTTTAGAAATGTTTATGATAAGGCTCACTCTGGATATAGATCTAAACAAGATTTAAGTGCCTAATGTTTGTCGCGGCAAGAGTATTTAATCTTTCTCATCCAGTTCCTCGCGAAAATGGAATTAAAGTTGCTAAAGAAGCACTAGCTGCAGGACGTGCTGTTGTTTTTCCAACGGACACAAGTTATGCCATTGCAGTACGCGCAATGGATGAAAAGGCTGTTAACTTACTGTGGGAAATTAAAGGACAAAGACCAAAGACTCCTTTAACAATTTTTATTGCCAATATTGGATTAATTAATAAATTTTGTGCCGGAGTAACTGAAGAAGCCAAATTAAAATATCTTCATTTTTGGCCTGGATCATTAACACTCATTCTTAAAGGTTTGAATAATTTATTGTGGAATAAAGGAATTGTGCCAAATGTTGTTTCAGTAAGAATGCCTCTTCATCCAATAGCTCACGAAATCATGGGAGATGAAGAAATTCTTGCTACAACTAGTCCCAATAAAGTTGGACAGGCAATGGGTAAAAATATAGATGAAATTAAAGCTCAATTTGGTAATGATGTTGCAGTTTATTTGGATGCAAGTGAGTTAAATCCCAGTGCTCCATCTTCAATTCTTGATTTAACAAGTCAACTTCCAGTATTAGTAAGAGAAGGAAGCGTTTCTTTAGCAGAAATAGCTGTTGTAATTGAAAATGTTGTTAAAGAAGTTGAAGAATTATCTGGGGATAAAGAGCAACAAACCAGCAATTAAAGTTGAAATCAGAGCAGAGTACTCAAAAGCTCTTTGATTAATTCGCTTCATAATTCGTTGACCAAAGATGCCGCCCATAATGACAAAGGGTGAAAGTAAAAGTGCTAAAGCTAAAGTTTCAGCTGTGATAATTCCAAGGCCGGCATTAAATGGAACTTTAGAGACGTTAATAATAAAAAATAACCAACTGTTGGTGCCCACAAATGTTTGCATAGGAAGTTGTAAATGCAAGAGATAAAGTGAAAAAATTGGACCTGCAGAATTAGCAGTCATGGTCATAATTCCAACTAAAACACCCATTAATTGAGCAGAAAGTTTGGATCTAGTTTTTAGATTTGATTTCTCGTGATCTTCTAATTTTTCATGTTTAAGTCTTTTTCTTATTTCATAAATAGCTGTGAAAATAAGAATTGACCCAATTACGTAGGCCACTTCTTTGGAAGTTGACCAGGATAAAAGAAAATAGCCAATAAACATTCCCACAAAAACTGAAGGCAAAATCTTTATAACTATGTCCCATCGACCTGCTTTTCTAAAGGCAAGTAAAGCGATAATGTCCCCCAGAATTAAGAGTGGCAAAATGGCTCCAACAGATAATTTGGCAGGAATTACAAGAGCAAATAAACCTACAGGCATTGTTGCCGCGGCTGGAACTGATGACTTAGCTAATCCGATAACAAATACTGCAAAAGCGGCAATGAGAAAACCTGCTACACCTAATTCAAGGGGCAGGGTGAAGTTCAAACAAGCCCCACTGGGCGATCAAGTGCTTCTTTAACAATTCGGTCAATTAAATCTGGGTAACTAATTCCTGCTTCTTTCCAGGACAAAGCAAATGATCCATCTTTTCCAAAGTATGGTTGGCAATTTACTTCAACAACTAGTAATTCGCCTTCTTTATCAACCATGAATTCAATTTGTGCAAATCCAGACAACTTTAATACTTCGAATGTTCTTTTTGCATAATCATGAACTAACTTCACAACTTCTGGATCCAAGCTGGTTAATTTTGAAAATGAATAAGAAGATGTATCTGTTCTTGAGATAAAATTAAAGACTTTATCTTTTTCTTTCCAGTTAGTTTGGATAATTTCACTAAGAATTGGTTTACCTTTTTCATCCTCAATTACGTTACATTCAAATAATTGAGCAGGTTGGTGATATTTTTCAACAACTACGCGACCATCAAAGTTTCTGGCTATTTCGATGCCCTTTTTAAAGTCTCGGGGAACTCTAATGTAAGTAATTCCCACACCATTACTTCCTCTTGCTGGCTTAGAAATAAGAGGAGTTTTAAGCGCTGCAGCTCGTGCCACATTTGATAATGGATCTCTGCGCCAAGATTTATCAGGAATAATTACGTGTCTTGGTGTTGGAATTTCTACAGCTTCCATCAATAATTTTGCTGTTGATTTATCACTGGAGATTGCACCACCTAAGGTGTCAGATCCAACAAAGCGGACAATTTCGGTTTCTAACATTCCTTGCATAGTGCCATCAGATCCCCAAGCACCCATCAGTGTTGAGAAAACAACAGTGGTTTCTAATAGGGAAGTTGGAGGCAATAAAGATTCAGTTGTGCCAGCAATGTCTTTCACTGATTCATCAGTTAATTCAAAAGCATCTTTCTTTAACGCAGTTTTAAGAGAATTCAAATCACCAAAAGAAATCCAGTTAGCTTCCATGGTCATGCCATAGGCAGAAACTAAATAGCCTTTTTCTTCTAAAGCAGAAATTACATCTCGGGCTGATTGGCAGGATCGGTAATTCTCGGAGTTTCGACCCCCCAGGATGACGGCAACTGAAGTCTTACTACTCATTGAATTTGATTCTCCTAGGTGATTTCTTATGAAGTGCTTAGATAATTTTAGTGAACCGCAAGACACCAGACTTAGCCGAGTCACCTTAAGAGTATCTTTAGGGCAAGGCAGGAAATCCTCAACTTTGAGAAGGAAGTCTCATCTTGTTAGACATCGGATTCTTTGAATTATTGGTTATAGCCATCATCGGCTTATTGGTAGTTGGTCCTGAAAAACTGCCTAAATATATTGCTCAAGGTGTCAAGATGCTTCGAAATGTTAAAGATATGGCATCCAAAGCCAAAGATGACATAGTTCAATCTGCAGGTATTAAAGATTTAGATTTAAAGAATTTATCTAACTTAGATCCATCTAAATTAGCAAATAATGTATTTGACGACAAAGAAGAAACTAAACCTCAAGCCCAAAAGAAATTCGATCAGGACGCTACTTAATAATCTTTCATGTCATCATTAAAACTAAATAAAAATAGTGTTCGAGCTGCCATTGCAACAATTGGTGTGTTAGGCGGTTTCGTATCAGGTTATGGCGTTTTAGTTCCTTATTACATAGATAAGTACTCACTTGATTTAGCAATCGGTGGAAGAATTTTTGCCTTAACTGGTTTAAGTGGAATTGTTGGCGTATTTATTGCAACATACTTTGTTGATAAAATAAGAGGTTCTATTGCTGGATCAATTGGAACAGTAATTGTTGGAATCGGCATTGGTTTGTTAGTACTTGCTCCAACCTGGAATTTTGTCCTATTTGGAGTAATAATTATTGGAGTAAGTTTTGGAATTGTTCAGGTTGCAATCGGACAATTAGTTGTTGACGTAGGAGGAATTGAAGCCTCAAGAAGAGCTAATAAAAACAATATTGGTTTTGCAACAGCTTCTATTTTAGTTCCAAGTTTATTTGGCTTAACACTTCTTAATTACTACGCAGGTGTTTTGAGTTTATTTATTGTGCTGTCTTTTATAATTGCAGCAGTATTTTATTCAAATACTGAAGGTCAATTGCTCCATAAACCTGAAGAATCACATAAGAAATCAAATCATAAATCGTCAATTACTTTTTTACTGTTAGGAATTTCTGCCTATGTTGGGTTAGAAGCATCAGCTACAGGCTGGATTCCAAGTTACTTATTAGCTAAAGGCTGGTCTACCTCAAAAGCTTCCCTTGGATTATCTGTATTTTTTATTTCCCTTCTAGCTATTCGATTAGTTTTGTTAAAATACATTCATAAACTTAATTTTGGACTAGTTACACTTCTCTCAGTCGCATGTTTAATTCCAGCACTCTTTTTACTTTATGCAACAGATCTTTATTGGCTAGCGATTATATTTTTAGGAGCTTCAGGCGGGCCGGTGTTTTCAATGGCATTTGCTTGGGTAGTAAAAATCAGTCCGGGTAATGCTCGAATAACTGGCTTTATTTTCTTTTCTTCAATTTCGGGTTCAATGATTTTTCCATATTTAATCGGTATCTATATGAACAAACTTGGTGCTGAGTTTGCACCATTACTGATGATGGTTCCTTCAGGTTTAGCTTTGATTTTCTTCTTGGCTGGCTATAGATCAACTATCCAACAATTATCTAATTGATTTCCAAGGCTCTTCTTCAGCAACATCAACTAATTCATAACCTGTTTCGCCTTTTGCCGGAGCAAGTACGACTTGCAAAGTGGCTGGTTCATCAAAAATATTAAACGAGGCATGAACTGTGTTCTTAGGAACAAAAGCAGAATCTCCAGCATTTAGTATTTGCTTGTTCTTATCAACCCATTGTTCAACTTTGCCTTTGAGAACAATAATGATTTCATCTTGATCAACGTGCTTATGAAAGTTGTGCATGCCACCTGGATCAAGGGTTACATCCATCACCACAAAGGTTTCACAACCTGATGTTTTAGGTTCTAAACGATTAACTACATCGCCCCACTCAAAAGTGGTGATTGGTAATTCTTCTTTTTTAAAGAATTGTTTTGTCATTTTTTCCTTAGATCTTTAAGCTCTTGAATTTCTTCATGTTCTCAGTCATTGCCATCTCGGTGGGTAGTCTTTCCATGGAGGATGCGCCAAAGAATCCTTCAACGTTCTTAGTCTTTGCCAAAATGTATTTAGCATCTTCAGGTTCAGCAATTGGACCACCGTGACAAATCACAATGATGTCAGGATTTATTTTCTTGGCTACATCTGTCATTTCTTGAATCAATGGCACACAATCATCAAGTGTTAAAGCAGAAGTTGCCCCAATCATTCCTTTAGTGGTTAATCCCATGTGAGGAACTAAAATATCTGCACCAGCTTTTGTCATACTTTCTGCACTTTTGGCATCAAATACATAAGAGGCAGTTAATAAATCTAATTGTCTTGCTTCCCTAATCATGTCGACTTCTAAGTCATAACCCATGCCAGTTTCTTCTAAACCTTGGCGAAAGTTGCCATCAATTAGTCCAACGGTAGGAAAGTTTTGTACTCCACTAAAACCAATTTCTTTTATTTGTTTTAAAAAGATTGGCATTTGTCTAAATGGATCTGTGCCACAAACTCCTGCTAATACTGGAGTGTGTTTTACAACTGGTAAAACTTCTCTAGACATTTCCATCACAATTTCATTAGCATCGCCATAAGGCATCAAACCGGATAAAGATCCGCGTCCTGCCATTCGATAGCGACCAGAGTTATAGATAATAATTATGTCAACGCCACCTGCTTCAGCACATTTAGCAGATATTCCAGTTCCAGCTCCTGCTCCAATAACCGCAGTTCCACTAGCAATTTGTTTTCTAAAGTTTGCTAAAGCAACACTTCTGGAAATGGCTGGCATCTATTTACCCACTTTTACTAGTTGGATCAATTTGTTAGCTATGGCTGTGCTGAAATCATTATCGTTTATCGCACAATCTAGTTCGATTAGTTCGACATTGTTTCCCACATTTTTCCTCAAAGTTGAGAAAAGAGCATCATCTGCTTCCTGATCAAAGAAGACCCCACCTTTTATCGCAATAGCTGAGACTCCCTTGAGAGGTAAAAATAGAGTTACTGGAGCTATCGCTTTATTAAGTTTGGTGGCTATATCTAGAGCAATTTTTTCACATTCTTCAGCGGTTGTTCTCATTAAAGTTACGTTTTCATTATGAACATAAAGATTTCTATTTTTAAATTTTTCAGGCACAGTATTTTTGCTACCAAAATTAACCATGTCTAGAGCCCCTACAGAAACCACTTGAGGAATTTTCATCTCAACAGCTGCTGTTAGTCGATCTGCTCCTGCGGAAAGAGTTCCTCCCACAATTTCATCACATATTTCTGTGGTGGTTACATCTAATACTGCATTAATAAAACCTTGACGAATTAGATTTTCCATGGACTTTCCACCAGTGCCAGTCATATGAAAAGTAATAACTTCTAAATCATTTTCTTCTAAGATTTTTCTAGCATCTGTAACACATTGGGTAGTAACCCCAAACATAGAAGCTGCTACTAATTTCTTGTTATTTTTAATATCAACTTTTTCACCATTAACCATGCCAATGGTGGCATCAACGGCATTAGCAATAACTTTGGCAGAAAGAGAATTAACTCCCGCAATATCAACAACGGATGCAAAAAGTGCCATATCGCTTTCACCTACAAAAGACGCAGCATTACTGTTAACTAATGTTGAAACTAAAACCTTAGGAACACCAATCGGAAGATTTCTCATGGCAAAAGAAGAAATAGTTGAACCACCACTGCCACCTAAAGCAAAGATGGCATCTAGCTCACCCTTTTTATAAAGGTCTTGCACTATTTGGTTAACACCTTTAGTCATAACTGAAACTGCAAATCCTCGATCATTTTTGATCTTTAAAGTCTGTAAATCACTAGATCCAGCAAGGGCGACTTCTTCATTTGTGACATCACTTTGGATTGGAGATTGGCCAATTACTCCTGCATTTATAAGAATTGTTTTTATTCCTGCTTTTTGAAAACGATTTCTGGCAAACTCATACTCAACACCTTTTGTGTCAAGAGTGCCAATTAAAACAACTGTTTTCAATTAATTGCTCCTGGTCAGACCGGAGTATGAACTAGTAAGCCTAAACTATTAGCATTGGAAATCATTTTTTTGTCATAACTTATGATTCCCTGTATTTCATTTGAGACAGACAGTGCGCTAGCAACGTGAATTGAATCTAATGATTTTAAAGAAGGCAGACCTAAAAATGATTCGGCTATTCTGATTACAGATTCTGAAATATTTATGTAATCAAATTTTGCTAATGTGCGTTGTGCTGATTCAGCAGCTTCAGGAACAACTCTATTAATAACTCTCATAACTTCAATTCTTGATATCTTTGAGGTGCAATTACTACCTTTTAAAAAACGTTCTAATTTGACGGTTTCTTTTTCTTCAACAATCAATTTTAGAATTGCACTGGCATCTAAATAATACATTTATCTTTCTTCATCTCTAAGTTCGCGTAAAATATCTGTAGTGGTTTTATCACCCTTTATTTTGTATTTCTTAACTTTTCCATGCCAACTTGTTTGGGCTGGACTAACCAGACCAGAATTTATAAGATCTTGCCAATTTGATTTCTGCGCTGGAGAGATTCGAGCAACTGTCTCGCCCCATTCAGTTATTTCAACCACTGCACCATTTTTGACTTCTTGCAAAATCTGGCTGGCAGATTGACGAAGCTCTCTTACTCCATAACTCTTCATGCCTTTATTGTAGCACAAATGTAATTTTGTGCTACAAAGATTATCTACGTAGGAAAACTCTCACCAAGCGCCAAATTCTTCTCAATAAAGTTTTGGATTGAACTTTGACAGGAACTTGCAGAACTTTTCTTTCGGGGGATTCATCAGGAGTCATTACATCATGCAAAGCAGGCGAGGAT
>BJFU01000010.1 GCA_014190035.1 Actinomycetes bacterium
GCAACTTTTGCGAATTCCTGAAGCAGAATTAGCTGAAGATACATATTTGTATATGGATTTAAATAGATCTAATTTATTGATTTGGATCTCTATCATTTTTGCAGTTGTAACGATATTTATTGGTCGCTGGCGAGGAATCGGTGCCATTGTTGGATTAGTACTAACGTTCGTAGTTTTGCTCTACTTTATGTTCCCAGCATTACTTGAAGGAAGAGATCCTTTAGCTGTGGCTGTTGTTGCAGCATCGGGATTAGTTCTTATCTTGCTTTATACCGCGCATGGTTTATCAATAAGAACTTCAGTGGCAGTTTTGGGAACTCTATTTGGCATTGCGTTAACTGCTTTAATTTCATATTTAGTTGTGGGAGTGGGTAATTTTTCAGGCATTTCCGATGATGACGATTTTCTCTTAGCAGGAGTTACCCAAATAAGACTTGATGGATTATTACTAGCAGGAATTATTTTTGCATCAGTTGGTGTATTAAATGATGTAACTGTTACTCAAGCCAGTTCGGTTTGGGAATTAAAAGAATCTCAACCAAATTATTCTGCTAAAGAATTATTTGTTTCAGGCATGAGAATTGGTAGAGATCACATTGCTTCCACGGTTTATACGCTACTTTTTACCTATGCAGGTGCTGCGTTACCGACTTTGTTACTAATTGTTTTGGCTGATAGACCCACTGGTTTTATTTTAAGTAGTGAAGCAATTTCGCAGGAAATTGTGAGAACTTTAGTTGGTTCAATTGGATTAGTTTTAGCTGTTCCAATTACCACAATTTTGGCTGCTGTATTAGCTGAAAAAAAGAATTAACTTTTACCTAAATCTTTTAAGGCTTGTCCTTGCATGCGGTGCATTGTCCACTCAGTCATAGGAATAGATCCTTTAGCTAAATAGAAATCCCAAGCAGGTGTATTCCAATCAAGTACCCACCATTCAAATCTGGCGTAACCTTTCTTGACACAAATTTGTGCTAAATGTTCTAATAAAGCTTTGCCCATTCCAAGACCACGTTTTGATTCTCTGACATATAAATCTTCTAAATAGATTCCATATTTGCCAGTCCAAGTTGAGAAGTGCAACATGTAAAGAGCAAAACCTGATAATTGTCCAGGATTTTCTTGATCATCAATTACAACGGCATAACAAGCAGGTTGATTATTAAAAGTATTAGAACCAACAAATAAGGCTTCTTCTAAATCCTTAACCGTTGTTTCAACTGCATCTGGTTCTTTTTCATACAGTGCTAATTCCTTGATTAAATCAAGAATTTGAGCACAATCAGTTAATTGTGCTGGTCGAATTTCAAATTGTTTTGGCATCGATTACGAAACGATATTTTACATCACTATTCACCACTCGATCATATGCTTTGTTGATTTCATCAGCTTTAATGATTTCCACATCACTTACAATGTTGTGTTTACCAGCAAAATCAAGCATTTCTTGAGTTTGTTTCATGCCACCAATCATGGAACCAGCAATTCTTCTTCTTTGGTTCAACATGGTGAATGCATCAATTGGGTAAGGCTCGCCACTTAAACCAACCATTACAAGAGAACCATTTAGTTTTAACATATTGGCGTATTTGTTTAAGTCCATTGGAGCAGAAACTGAGTTAATTAGTAGATCAAAATGGTTTTTGTATTTCTCAAATACTGCTTCATCTTTGGTCAAAATGAAATGATCTGCACCCATGTTTTTAGCATCTGTTTCTTTATTTGCTGAGTGCGAAAGTACTGTTACTTCTGCTCCTAAAGCATGAGCAAATTTAACGCCCATATGTCCAAGGCCGCCTAAACCAATGATGCCAACTTTTTTACCAGGACCAGCTCCCCAATGTTTAAGGGGTGAATACAAAGTAATTCCTGCACAAAGAAGTGGCGCAATTCCTGCCATTTCTAAATTCTCTGGCAAATGCAATACATAATCTTCGTTAACAACAATGGCGCTTGCATATCCACCTTGTGCAACAGTTTTGCCATCTCTTTCATAACCGTTATAGGTTCCAGTCATTCCTTCTAAACAATATTGATTTTCTCCAGCTAAACAGTTTTCGCATTTTCTGCAAGAGTCAATAAATACTCCAACACCAGCTCTCATGCCTGGTTTAAATTTGGTAACACTTGACCCAACTTCTTTAACGATTCCAGCAATTTCATGTCCTGGGACCATAGGAAAAATTGCTTCGCCCCACTCTTCTCTTACTTGATGAATATCTGAATGACAAATTCCTGAATAAACAATTTCAACTAAAACATCATTTGGACCTAGATCTCTTCTGTTAAATTTCCAAGGGGCTAAATCAGTTTTGGCTTTTTGGGCGGCATAGGCGCGAACTTCAATCACAGGATTCTCCTTGGAGTTAATTAGCCTTAAGGCTAAAACATAGTTAAATTAGCGGCAACTGCAGGTAAATCTTTAAGCACACTTTAGGCTAAAGGTTATGACAACTGGGGACTATTCAACTAAAGAATTATTACAACAAGAAGAAGAGTTAGTGCTTTCATCATTTACAAATGAAGATGCAATCAGATTAGGTCAAGAATTATTAAAGTTAGCTTTGTCTCAAAAAGCACCAGTTATTGTGCAAGTAAGAATTGGTGAGCAAATAATTTTTCATTCAGCCCTAACTGGAAGTTCAAGTGAAAATGATTGGTGGATCAATCGAAAATATCGAGTTGTTGAAAAATTCAAACATTCCAGTATGTATGTCAGAGTTTCATTTGAAGAAAAGAATCAAAGTTTTGAAGAAGATTCAGGTTTAGATAACGAACTCTATGCTGCTCATGGGGGAGGTTTTCCGATAATTGTTTCAGGAACCGGGATGGTGGGCGTGGCTTTAGTGAGTGGTTTGCCTCAGGTAGATGACCACAAAATGATTATTCAAGCCTTAAAGAACTTTAAACGGGCAAAAAGTTAGTTAATAGATTAAAATTAGGAACACCTGAGACAGAAGTAGGTGTTAAGTGGCATCAAAAGCTAAAGCTAAAGTTTCAAATGAAAGATCAATTCTTCCTGAACGTTTTGTAGATATTTTAGAAGATGCTTTTCATGGGCTGCTGGGCATAATCCTATTCATAGTTGCCTTGGGAGCACTATTTTTTACCATTGAAAGATTGTTAACTACAAATCCATTTTTTCCAACTGGAATGATTCAGGGCGTTAATGACATTTTATTTATTGTAATTATTTTAGAAATATTAAGAACAGTAATTGCACGTTTTACAGACGGTGTTTATCAATTAGATAAGTTTTTAATAATTGGAGTAATTGCTGCTGTGCGACATATTTTAACTGTTGGTGCATCTTTAACTCTAGGTTCTTATAAAGACAATGAAGCATTCCAAAGATCTTTGTTAGAGCTTGGCGTAAATGCGGGAATTGTGGTGGCTCTTGTTTTGGCTATTTACATGTCCAAACAAGCCCACACTAATCGCGCTAATTAATTGTTTTTGCAGAAATTTTAGTGATTGACGTCACTTAATTGAGTGTCAGTCTCTTAGTCCCACTGGTAACTCGTGTTACCTTGAAAAGAGAACAAATAAGGAGTTTTTGCGTTGCGAATTCTTAAGTATCTGGTCACTATATTTTCTTCACTATTTCTTATTGCAGGTTTTATAAATCCTGCAGCTGCAGAAGAAGCAGCACCGCCAGTTTTACTTGCTAGCCAACCAGGTTTAGTTGTCAATCAACCACCAGCTGAAATTTCCTTAGGCGCAAAGTTTTCTATAAATGGAACTATTGATCCAGTAAAAGCAGGAGTGATAATTCTTCGTCAAACTAAAAAGGGCGAGAAGTGGTCCACGATTGGTTCTACTAAAACTAAAGCTGATGGTTCATGGAATATGTCCACAACTGCTCCCGTTAAAAAAGCAAAAACAACTTATCGAATTGTTGTTGACAGAGGTGACAAACCTAAAAGTGATCCTTTCACAATAGTTTTTAAAAAAGCACAGGTGAATTTAACTGCTCAAAGTGCAGCGGTAAATCCAGCAAATCCAATTGGTTTTGTGGGAACTTTGAATCCACCAGCAAATAAAGTTGGTATGCAACTACAAGTTTATGATGCCAAGAAAAAGAAGTGGGTTAAAAAAGCTTCATCAAAAACTGCAGCAGATGGAACATTTAATTTCACAATTAATGCATCCAGAAAAACTGCCAAATATAAATATCGTGTAGTGACTACTTCAGGGATAACTGTTGCTACTGAAAGTAGTGAGCAAGAAGTAGCAGTGGTACCACGTATTGAAGGATTAGGACCGAACGGTCGAATTTTAGGAACTGATATTTCTCGTTATCAAGGAAATATTAATTTTGCAAAAATGTATGAAGCAGGAGCAAGATTTGTTTTTGTTAAATCTTCAGACGGTGGACCAAATGCGCATGCTCGTGCAGTTGCATATGCCGATCAATGGATTCCTCAAGCTAAAGCTGCTGGATTATTAGTTGGTCAATATCATTTTGCACAAATTCCAAATACAGATGACATGAATACAGTACTTGCTGCAGCAAATGCACAAGCAGATCTAATGATTTCTAGATGGAATGCTCATGGTGGTTATTCACAAGGAACTTTGCCTTTAGTTTTAGATATTGAACAAGCAGGGGTTCCAAGAAACGTTACTGATGCCGAAGCTGTGGCATTTGTTAAAACTTGGTTAGAAAAAGTTGCTAACGCAACAGGTAAATTACCAATTATTTATTCCAATCCCACATTCTTAAAAAATCATTTAAGTGGTGACCCATCACTTGCAAATTATCCATTGTGGGCAGCCAATTATTTTGATGTTTCAAATCCTGGAGTTTCTCCAAAAACTGGTTGCTTAAATACAGTTTGGACAGGTGAAGGTTGTAATTTACGTTGGAGCTTTTGGCAATATTCCCAAACAGGTCCTGGTGGCACATTTGGTGTTTCTTCTAGAGGAATTGATTTAAATGTTTTTGCAGGATCTGCTGAAGAATTACTTGCCCTAGCTGGTTTCCCAGCTGCAACGTAATAAAGAGAAAGCGCAAATGAAAACAAAAAATCATAAGCGCAGTGTGTTAATTAGTGGTGCAATATTTTCGCTAATTACTTCTTCACTTTTTACCCTTCCTGCAAATGCTGTACCTAATGAATGGATAATTGTTGGTTCGGGTTGGGGGCATGGTGTTGGTTTAAGTCAATATGGAGCACTAGGTCAAGCTCTCGAAGGTAGAAGTTGGCAAGACATTTTAAGTCATTTTTATCCTGGAACTAATTTGGCAGATTCACCAAGTGATAAACAAATTGTGGTGGGCTTAAGTCAAGATAAAACCGCCGTGTTTGTTCGCTTAGATAAATTCAGTGATGATGCTCAATTAGAAATGTCAATTGATGGAAATCCAGTTGCAACTATCGGCAGTGGCACTGTAATTCGAATTGAAGCTAATGGAACTTCAGTTGTCACAAGTGGCGGTGATGATGGTAGAGCCGAATCTAGAGGATCAGGTAAGAAAATATCTTTTCGAATAAGTGCTGGAAGTGGATTAATTAATACCAATAGTGGAACCCCTGAAACAAACGCACTTTCTGCTTTATCTTCACCAGGGCACAGATATAAATATGGAACTTTAAATGTTGTATATGGTGGCGATAATGATGGCAGAGCAGATCTTTACACATCTATTTCTATGAGATTGGCTGATGAATATCCGTTAGGAATTGCGGAAATGAGTTCTTCTTGGCCTAAAGCCGCTTTAGTTGCACAAGTTGTTGCTTCTCGATCTTATGGATTAGGTAAAGCAAATAGCGGCTTAAGAGGAAATTGTGGTTGTCATATTTATAACAATGCAACTGATCAGGTTTATGTTGGCTACTCCAAAGAAAGTGATGCTTGGCGAGATGCAGTTAGTTCAGCGGTAAATGGTGCAGGACAACCTGCTGTATTAACTTTTGGCGGCAAAGCAATTACTGCATATTTTGCATCTTCAACTGGTGGCAGAACCATGAGCACACTTGATGCTTGGGGTGGAAATGTGGCATGGAGTCAATCTGTTGATGACAACTGGTCGCTCAATGCTCGTAATCCCAATGCACGTTGGGGAGTTCGAATGTCACAAAGTGCAATGGCTGCAGCCCTTGGTTTATCAAATGTGCAATCAATTGATGTTGTTGAAAGATATAACAGTGGTGCGGCAAAAACTTTAGTTGCTAAAGATTCAAGTGGTGGTTCAGTTACTTTATCGGGCAGAACTTTTCAAGCAAGAATGAAATTAAAATCAACTTATGTTGTTGGCGCAGTTGATATTGCTTTAGCTGACACTCTCGGTGGAATCCCAACTCAAAGTGGTTTTGATGAATTTGCATATCGTGCTCAACAAGCAGCAGCAGATATTGCTGCTTTGACCCCGCAATATAAAGCAGCAAGTGAAAAAGCAGATCAAGCTGCTGCTCAAGCATCTGAATCAAGAAAGAAATATTTAAACATAAAAACCGAAATTGAAAAAGCCCAAAATGAATTAGCGGAATTGATTAAAGATATTGAGCTACGAGAAGCAGAAGCAAGAAATGCTCAATCACAAGTAACTGATTCCATCAGAATTCTTTATATGCAAGGCTCTCTTGATACTCTGACTGTTTTATTAAATTCTGCATCACCAACTGAATTTACGGAGAATTTAGTAAATTTGAGTTTGTTTGCTGAATCTCAAGATCGAATTATGAAGAAATCTATTGAGTTAATAAAGCTGTTAGAGACTCAAAAAGAAGAAGCAACGAGTCGAAAAGGTGAATTGGAAGTATTGCTGAAAGAAGCAAACGCTGCCCTTTCTAATGCCAAATCTGCCCTCAAGGATGCCCAAATTGCTGAAGATAAACTTAAGAAACTTATTGAAGAAAAGCAAAAAATAATAGATGCTTATAACAATAGTAAAAAGTAACTAAGGAGAATTCCTAAATTGTTAGTTGCTCAACCAATAAAATTGCCTGCTAATCAATTTGACCACTTCTATAAAGGTGGCAACAGAATCGGCAAACTCAGAAATGGACCTGGTGGTCCTATGAGACCAGAAGAGTGGTTGGGATCAACTACTACAAGATTTGGTTCCACTAATCAAGGTTTAACTCTTTTAGAAGATGGCACAACCTTAAAAGAAAGTGTTTCAACCAATCCTGAATCTTGGTTAGGCAAAGCTCACGTAAATAGATTTGGTGCAAGTATTGAAATATTAGTTAAGTTATTAGACCCAGATCAAAGACTTCCAGTTCATTATCATCCAAAAAGAAATTTTGCCAAACAACATTTAGGTGTTCCACATGGAAAAACTGAAGCTTGGATTGTGTTAGAAGCACCAAAAGATGCTTGGGTGGGAATTGGTTTTGAATCAAACATGACCATGTCAAATGTTAAGAACATGGTTGAAAAAGAAGACACAAAAGGTTTAATTAATTCATTAAACAAAAGAACAGTTAAAGCAGGTGAAGGAATATTAGTTCCGGCAGGAATTCCTCATGCTATTGCTGAAGGAATATTCATTTTGGAATTGCAAGAGCCAACAGATTTCTCCATTCTTTTGGAATGGGAAGGATTTGCAGTTGATGGCTTAAAAGATGGTCATTTAAATCTGGGATTTGATCTTGCTCTGCAAGCACTAAATCTTGATGCATTAAAAAGTGAAGACGTTGAGAAATTAGTAGTTTCTACAGAAAATGATTCATCTCTTATGACTTCAATGTTGCCAGTCCAAGCAGAACCTTATTTCAGATCACATTTGTTAAGGCCAAAAAATGCTTCCCTTGAATTTGCTCCAGGATTTTCAATCCTGTTAGCTACACAGGGAAAAGGGCAAATAAAGACAGAAAAACAAGGTAATTTCGCAATAGATAAAGGCGATGCTTTCATTATTCCTTTTGAATCTGGATCTTGGTCGCTAACTGGAAATATAGAAGTTTTGTTATCTAGGCCACCTGCACCCGATGCACCTATGTCTTCGCTGTAATTAAAATATATCTTTGCTAAGTTATATTAAATGACTTCAATACACGCACCATTAAAATTAAATAATTTATCGATTAATTCAGGCATTTCCATATTTGCCGTAATGGGTGGTTTCACCTCGTCATATGGAGTAATGGTTCCTTATTTCAGAGAGAAATTCTCACTCAATCTTGCTGAAAGTGGATTCATTTTCTTTGCACATGGTGTTACTGCTCTTATTGGTGTTGTCATTGGCACGATAACTGTTTCTAAATTTAAGGCTGCTTATGTTGGCGGTTTAGGTGCACCATTAATGGGTGTAGGCGCAATTCTTATTGGGGTTGCTCCAAGTTGGAATATTACTTTGTTAGGTGTAACAGTTGTTGGAGTTGGATTCGGTGCATGTGATGCAACCATTAGCCAATTTTTATCCCGAGGTGGAAGTGAAAAAGCAGTTAGATTAGTTAATATATTAAATGCTGGATTTGCAATCGGTGCAGTTATCGGACCTATTTTAATTGCAGGTGCAGTACCAGATATGTTCGGTCAATTATTATTTGCTTGGGCAGCAGTATTTTTTGTTGTTGGATACATGTTTATCTCCAATACTTCAGGTTATTTAAAAAGAGATCACTCCACAGCAAAACCTGAAGGTCACAAGTTTGTTTTCTCGATGCTGCTTTTAGGAATTGCTTTTTATGTCGGCGTTGAAGTTGGCGCTTCTGGTTGGATTCCTACCTACATGATTGATCAGAATTATTCTGCTCAAATGGGAGCAACAGCTTTAGCTTTATTTTTCTTAGCACTAGCTGCTGGAAGAATACTTATTTTGCCTTTGGCAAATAAATATTCTCCAACGCAAATGGTTTTAACTTCTTCAATTTTGATTATTTTAAGCCTGTTTTTTATAGGTTTTACCTCTTTTGCGTTACTCGGATTTACCATCATGGGTTTTGTCTGTGGACCAGTTTTTCCAACAGCAATGGTGTGGGCAGTACGAATTAATCCAGGAGATCCAAGGACTGCAGGTTTTATGATGTTTGCAGCAATTGCTGGAGCAAGTATTTCACCATCATTAATGGGAATTGTTATGCAAAAAACTGGAACAGATATTTTGGCTTGGTTATTAATGGTGCCAGCATTATTAAGTTTGGCTGTTTATGGATTAGCTGCCAATCAAAACATATCTGAACACATCGAACATCACTAAATTTGGATAGACGCAATAGCGTCGTTAAATTCCTTAATCTTTTCTTTGATTCTGTTTTCTGACATATTTAAGTGCTCCAAAATCGTGAAGCGATCTGGTCTAGTTGTTGGTGCAGACTTAACAATTTCAGTGAATTCTTCATCATTAAAACCTAGATTATGGTGAGAAATTGGTAGTCCATGTTGGGAAAGTGCATAAGCTAATTCAGTAAATCTTTCTTCATCATTTCTTAAGAATGTGGCAAACAAAGCACCCATTCCAACTTGTTCACCGTGAGGTTGAGTTCTATCTGGGAATAACAAATCAATGGCGTGAGAAATTTCGTGACAAGCTCCACTGCAAGGTCTGCTTGTTCCAGCAATTCCCATCGCAATTCCAGACAAAACTAAAGCTTCAGAAAGTGCAACTAGAAAATCATCACTGCCAATGGAATCTGCTCTGCCTAACAATGCTTCAGCACTAATGCGCGCCATGGAGGCAGCTAAGCCATCCATTTTTTCACCATTTTCTTTTACTGCTAATTCCCAATCTTTAACAGCAGAAAGATTACTTAACACATCTCCAATGCCAGCTTTAATAAAACGATCTGGCGCCATCTTGATTGCATCTAAATCTATTACCACTGCAAGTGGTGCATTAACACCAAAAGATCCACGTCCACCGTTATTTTCCAAAATACTTACCGGGGAAGCAACACCATCATGAGCTAAATTTGTGGCAACAGAAATCATAGGAATTTCTAACAAAGTTGCAGCGTATTTACACAAATCAATAACTCTGCCACCACCTACTCCGACAATGGCATCATATTTTTTTGGTTTTAAGTTCTCGGCTAAAGCTTTGGCATCATCTAAAGAATTTCCTGGAGAAATATAAAAATCAGCATTAGGTGCTGCTTTTTTTAATCTTGCTTCAAACTTCTTTTTGCCACCTTCAGTCATAACTACTGCAATATGACCGGTGCTAGAAACTCTTTGATCAGCCAGCACTGTTGCTAAATCATCAAGAGCACCTTTTCGAATATCAATGTAAAGGGGAGTTTCAATTGTTCTTTTTAGTAGTGACATGCAATTGACCTCGCTTTTGCTAGATCGTCATGATTGTCCACTTCAACCCAAGAAACTTCACCAATTGGTTGCAGGTTAATAACTCCACCACGGTCAACATATTCTTGATAACCATCTTCATAGTAAAGATCTGGATTTAGCTTCCAAGTAGTTTCTAAAGCAGAAGTGAGTTTTTCTGCAGCTTCTGGTTCCACAAGAGTTAAACCAATATATTCACCAAACGCAGATTGTGGATCCATTAATTTTGTAATCTTGGCAAGATTTCCTGCACAATCAATTGTTAGTTTCATTTCTTCTTCCGCAAGTTTTTTAACAGTGTCCACTGCTAAAAGAATTGCTGGTCCTCTATTTGCAAGCAGAGTTTCTTGCACTCCTACTGGATGAACTGTGTCTCCATTTGCTAAAAGAAAACCTTGGGAGAATAAATCTCTGGCGCACCACAAAGAGTAAGCGTTATTCCACTCTTCTGCTTTGTCGTTAAAAATCAATTCTAAATTAACACCATGTCTTGATTCCAAATCATTTTTTCTATCTTCAACAGCTTCTGATTTGTAACCAACAATGACTGCTACATCTTTTAAGCCAACTTTGGAAAAGTTACTAAGTGTTAAATCTAGGATTGTGGTTTCGTCATCTACTGGCACAAGAGCTTTAGGCAAAGTATCGGTATAGGGACGGAGTCGACGTCCAGCACCTGCGGCTAAAACCATGCCCAGCATGTTTGCCCCATTCGATATCAAGAAGTTACTTTTCTTGTGCCTTTAGTCTTTCACGCTCATCTTCGCACTATATATATTGAGTAGGCTCATATTCACCATGGCAATTATTCCTAGACGCTTTGATTCCAACCCTTGGTATTTACGCATTCGCCGTATGGGTGGAGCTGCCTATCACGCCTGGATTGCAAATGATCCTAAGGCAATTTCAGAATTTAAAGATATTAAGAATAATTCTCAAAATTATGAAGTTTTAGCTTATTTTGGTGATGATGTTTCTCGTTCCTATCAAATTGCACAATGGTTACCAGTTTATGAAGAATTAAACAAGACTCACAAAGTCCAAATCATTTGTCGACAATTTCCTACAACAAAACATTTAAGAAAACTAACTTCGCTACCGGTTAATTCTGTTTACGATTTCTTCACATTAACTGATTTGATTGAATCAAATAATTACAAAGTTGTTTTATATGTAAATAACTCATTTACAAATTTTCAAGCAATGGCTGCAAAAAAAGCTTTCCATGTGCATTTGAATCATGGCGAGTCAGACAAGATGAGTATGACTTCCAGACAAATGTATGCCTATGACGTGGTTGCAGTTGCAGGTCAAGCTGCTAAAGATCGTTTAAGAAATGCGCTAATTGTTAGTGATGACAATAAAGAAGTTGTCATTGGTAGACCTCAACTAGATTTATTACAAAAACCATTGGAAGTAAATGCCGGACGAAAAGTGTTGGCTTATGCCCCAACTTGGGAGGGTGACCAGGAAGCAAACAATTATTCATCTGTTGATGTTTATGGGGAGCAAATAGTTTCAGCAATGCTCAAAGTTGCTAACGCAACTGTTTTGTATAAGCCTCATCCAAAAGTAACAACTTCACCTAATTCAGAAATAGCTAATGCTCATAAAAAAATCTTGAGCTTATTGGATTCTGCTAACTCAAAAGATCCAAGTGCAAAACATAAGTTAGTTACTGGAGACCCAATGCCAGTATTGCAAGTTGCAGATCTTTTAGTTTCAGATGTTTCAGCTGTAACTATTGATTATTTGTACTTAAAACCTCAAGGTGCCATGTTGATGTGTGATAGAAGAAGCAACGTAACTGAATTTGCTCAAGTAGCTCCTGTTTCAAAGGCTGTAACAGTGATTACTAAAGACAATATAAATAGCATTGATAAATTAATTTCTGATCATGTATCAGGACAAGTTGATAGAACATCTTATGATTCAATGAGAAATTATTACTTTGGAGATACAAAGCCAGGTTCCAGCATCAATAGATTTATTGAAATGGTTGACTACTTAATTAAACGTCGCGACAAAAAAGTTCTTGAATTACCCACGTCAAAATAATTAACCCCGGCCGCTTTAGCTCAGTTGGTAGAGCGTTGCTCTCGTAAAGCAAAGGCCTCGGGTTCAATTCCCGAAAGCGGCTCGTTTAGTTATTACTTGCCTTTTGTAATCGATCTCGAATCGCTAAAGCCAAGTTGTCACCCAAAGGTTGTTTGACAACAATTCTGGATAACTTTTTTTCATCTGCAGATCTAAATGCGTAGTACAAATTCTGAGCAAATTCTTCAATATTTTTTGGAGCAATTAATCGAATAACATTAAGTGGAGTTGCAAATTCTTCTAGCGCTACGAAGCCATCACCTGATTGAGGTTCTACGTCTAATAAGACTTTTGCTTGAGGGGCATAGTGAGATTTAAATGAACCACTAACTCTGATATTTGTAATTGAATCTGACAAAATCAAACCTGTAGTTTCTTCAATCATTTTATTGGTTATAAAACCCGGACGTAAGATTTTTGGTTGATCTTGAGTGCAATCGATAATCGTGGACTCAATTCCAATAGCTGAATTACCACCATCAAGTATGGCGTCTTGCAATGTTAAATCCTGACTTAATTCATCTTGTACATGTTGAAAAGAAGTTGGCGAAACCTTGCCAAATTTATTAGCACTAGGCGCTGCTATTGCACCACTGCCTATTTTCCTGAATTCTTCTAATAACGAAAGAGCAATTTCATGATTTGGAATTCGAATCCCTACAGTATTTTGGCCTCCAGTGATCCAGTCTTTGGCACTTGAACTTCGGTTTAAAATTACAGTCATTGGCCCTGGCCAATATTTTTCAGCCAAAGTGTAAGCATATTTCGGGACATTAACTGCCCACTGTTCTATTTGATCTATTGAACTTAAGTGAACGATTACAGGATGGTCTAACGGTCTGCCTTTTATTTCAAAAATTCTTGATACTGCTTTTTCATTAGTTGCATCGGCTCCAAGCCCATAAACGGTTTCGGTAGGAAAAGCTACAAGAAAACCTTCATACAAACTCTTGGCGGCATCTTTTATTGAACTCATGTTATGAAATTTACTATTAAAGGCTAAACAGAGAATTCATCGACCTCGAAACAAACCAGAAAGTAATTTAAGTCTCTGTGTTTATTGATGAAACTTCTCTAAAAAGAAGTATTCTAAATACATGGTTCAGTTTGCTGTAGATTTAATTGATCAATTAGGGCTAATAGGTGCAGCTGCTCTTATTGCTATCGAAGTTGTAATTTTACCAATTCCATCTGAATTAATTTTATTATTAACTGGCTTTAACGTTTCTTTAGACAGATTTATTTACATAGCGGCAATTTTGGCCACCACAGCAGGTTCATTAATTGGCGCTTTATTTCTTTATTGGATGGGATATGCATTTAGTGAAGAAAGATTAGAATTTTTAGTAACTAAGTATGGAAAATATGTTGGGATTAAATTAACAGATTTACAAAAAACAGCAAAATGGTTTGAAAGACATGGAGCCCAACTTGTATTTTTTGGGCGCCTAATTCCCTTAATAAGAAGTTTAGTAAGTGTTC
This sequence comes from Actinomycetes bacterium, assembly GCA_014190035.1. Classification (GTDB taxonomy): domain Bacteria; phylum Actinomycetota; class Actinomycetes; order S36-B12; family UBA5976; genus ATZT02. Next base: position 13,816 of record BJFU01000010.1, read on the forward strand.
CTGCAGGTTTAACAGAAATGAAGTTATCTAAATTTATTTTGTTTACTACTTTAGGTAGTGCCACTTGGAATACCATTTGGATAACTTTAGGTTTTTTCCTGGGAGCAAGATGGCAAGAAGCTGAGAAATATACAAAGTATCTTGATTTAGTCGTTTATGCAGGGATAGCAGTGGTTGGAGTTCTATTTCTTTATAAAACAATTACAAGTTTGATCAAATTACGTAAAAATCGTCAGATTTAGAACTACCCAGAGCCACCTAGAATCTTTCTACCTCCAAGTAAAACAAAAATGATTACCAAATAATTTCTTGAAAAATCGGGATATGGAAATATGAAAATATTATTAGTAACTGCAGGTAGCCGCGGAGATTTTGAACCATTTTACGCTTTTGCCCGAAGAGCAACAGAGTTAGGTCATGAGGTCTATCTATCGGTAACAGAAGAATTTCAACCCCGATTAATAAATGTAGATTTTAATGTCTTAAAACTTCCAGGATCTATTCAATATTTTGTAAAGAAGAATGGTGTATCAATAATTAAAAATACATTTGACTTCTTGCCAAATGTTAGACCTTTTGTTGTAAAAATCCTTGATACTGCAGCTGAGCAAATATTAGAAATCAAACCCGATGTAGTTTTGTATCACCCAACTGTTTTAACAGCACCAATTGCAGCAAGATCTGTTGGAGCAATATCTGGTTTAGTTGAGATTATTCCTATTTTGACTCCTACTAGCGAGTTTGCATCTGCAGGACTTTGGACTTCGAATTTAGGTTTTTTAAACAAATTAACTTATAAAGGGGTAGTTCTTGCAGAAAAGCTCTTTTTCTTAGAAACATTTAAGTGGTCACGCAAGTTAAAAGTAAAAAACAAAAAGTATGATTTTTCACTTTCATTAACTAGTCCAGCACTTTTAAATAGACCGAAAGATTGGCCCTCAAATACGCACTTAGTTGGACCTTGGTTTAAAAAAGATAACGAAAGCCTAAGTCCAACTGTTGCTAACTTTGTGCAGAAGAAACCAACAGTTTATGCAGGATTTGGCTCCATGAAAAAAGGTAATCCTGAAAAGATTGCTACTGAAATTATAAAAGGTTGCAAAGCTTTAAATATGCAAGTAATTATCTCTGCTGGATGGGGAGGATTATCTGTTGGTCCACAATTTAAAGATGATCCCGAAGTTCTATTCCTAGAGACCGTTTCTCATTCAAATCTATTTCCTCTAGTTAAAGTAATTTTGCATCATGGAGGCATAGGAACTACTCACGCTGCTTTAAGAGCCGGAACACCCTCTGTGATTGTTCCATTTATTGTTGATCAACCTTGGTGGGCACATAAACTAAATAAACAAAAATTAGGACCGAAATCACTTCCGCTTAGAAAACTAAAAAGCAAAAATGTTTCGAAAAGAATAAGTGAAGCATTAACTTATAAACAAAAAGTAGTGGATGTTTCCAATAAGATGAAAGACGATAGCGGAATTGAAGAAACATTAAAAATATTAGAGGGTTATCTTGCTAGCAAATCTTAGTTTAAAGAAAACAGTTTTAACAGTAGCTACATTGAATCTAATTTATTTTGCTTATGAATTCTCTATAGCTAGGCAAATCAACTCTGTTTCCCTTTTTGCCGATAGTGTAGATTTTCTAGAAGATGCTTCGGTAAATGTCCTAATTCTTTTGGCTTTTGGTTGGAGCATCAAAACCAGAATAAAACTTGGGTATCTATTTGCCGGTTTACTACTAATTCCTGGAATTGCTGTGTTAAGTGTTGCTTGGGAAAAATTTCAAAATCCCGTATCTCCTGAGTCATTGACCTTAGGCTTAACAGGATTTGGTGCATTAATTGTAAATGGGTTCTGTGCTTACCTTTTAGTGAGATTTAAAAAGAGTAAAGAAAGTCTTACAAAAGCTGCGTACTTATCTGCCAGAAATGATGCTCTTGCAAATGTGGCCATTATTTTTGCCAGCGTGATAAGTCTGTTTTGGGCTTCGGGCTGGCCGGATTTGATTGTGGGTATTGGAATCTTGCTACTCAACTTGGACTCAGCAAAGGAAGTTCTCGAGGCCTCTAGACGAGAAAGAGCCCTAACCTAAAGTCAAAATTTGTTGGTAGATTAATTCCATGGCTGGTAAATGGACTAACTGGGTCGGCAATCAATCATTTAAGTATGCAAGTTATGCCCAGCCCTCAAGTGAAAAAGAAGTTGTCAAAGCCGTTAAAAAAGCTTTAGAAAAAAAACAAAACATAAGAGTGATGGCAACTGGCCACTCTTTTACTCCAATTGTTGAAACAGATGGTTTATTACTTGATTTAGAAAAAATTAGTGGAATCAAAGCTGTAGATCCTTACAAGCAAAGAGCATTCGTTGGTTCAGGAACTCCAATTAGTGCACTAGGAGATCCGCTATGGGAAAAAGGTTTGGCATTAAGAAATCAAGGCGATATCGATTCCCAAAGAATTGCCGGTGCAATTTCAACAGGAACTCATGGTTCAGGAACTGAATTTGGAAGCTTCTCCTCAATTTTGAGATCTTGTCGAATTGTTACTGGGTCTGGTGAAGTAGTTGAGATCAATGAGAAAACACCAGACTTATTACACGCCGCGCAAGTTTCTGTGGGCATGTTAGGTGTGATGGTTGGTATGGAATTGCAAGTTACCAAGAAATATAAATTACGTGAACATATTGACCATGAGCCATTCTCTGATGTGATGAGAAACTTTCATGAACGAGTTAAAAAGAATAGAAACTTTTCCTTCTTCTGGTTTCCTAGCGAAGAATCAGCTGCGCTTTATAACATCGAACTTCCCCCAGGTGAAAAAGCAACTGACACCTGCCATGTAAAAGTATTTAACGAAGCCAGGGAATCAGAACAAGTATCTGATGTTCCAAAAAGAAGAGTGGATCGTTCTTACCGAATTTATCCAATGTTTTATTCACCTAATTTTCATGAACTTGAATACTTTATTCCGCTAGAAAGATCAGTAGATTGCATTAATGAAATGCGTGAATATATGTTAAAGAATTTACCTTTAAGTATTTTCCCATTAGAAATTAGATCATGTGGTTCAGAAGATGGTTTCCTATCTTCAAACTACAAACGAGAAACCTTAGTTGTTTCAGTTTCAGGAATGCCTGGTGTTGATTACTGGCCATACTTAAGAGAAGTTGATCGAATTCTTGGTCGATATGACGCACGTGTGCATTGGGGTAAATTACATTTCTTAACCAAACAACAATTACATGATCGTTATCCAAAAGCTGAGAAATTCATAAAAATTAGAAAACAATTTGATCCTAAAGGTGTTTTCTTGAATGATCACTTAAGACCACTTTTCGCTCAATAAAGATTGTAGATTTTAAAACATGAAAAAATATGAATCAATGCTGCTTGGCGCCATGGGTGCAACTTTAGGAATAGTGCTGCTGCAGGTTTTGTCTGAAACTTCTAATATTGCATTATTAGTTGCACCCTTTGGTGCGACATTTGTATTGGTTTTCGCCCTTCCAGAAAGTCCCTTAGTTAAACCCAGAAACATTATTGGTGGATATTTAATCGCTACGGTTACAGGTTTAGTTTTCTATCAATTACTTGGAAATACTCCAATTTCACTAGGATTAGCTTTTGGAATTTCATTCGTCTTGATGCAACTAACTAAAACACTTCATCCACCTGCTGGATCTATTCCATTATTGATTATGTTTTCAAAACCTGATTGGAGTTATGTAATAACCCCCATTTTGGTGGGAGTTATCTTAATTCTTGTTTATGAAAAGTTTTACTCTTTTGTTTTAAAGAAATTTAAATCTTAGAAGTTGTTTTCTTTTTTCTCGTTAAAATCTCGTGAACTAATACGCCACCAATTAATCCCCAAAATGGTGCACCAAGATTAAATGCTGAAATTCCAGAAACTGTTATCAATAAAGTAACAAGGCCTGCTTCTCGGTAATCAGGATTTTCTAGCGCTTCATTTGTGCAAGAACCAATTACTGGGATTAGTGCTAATCCAGCAAGGACAGCTAATAACACTGGTGGCAATGTTCCAAAGAATCCCATCACGGTTGAACCAAATAAACCTAAAATAATATAGAAAATTCCGCAAGCTACTCCTGCAAAGTACCTTGTTTTTGGATTTGGATCAGCATCTTTTTGAGTTGCAATAGCTGCTGTCATTGCAGAGATATTTACGCCACTATTGCCAAATGGAGCAGTTAATAATGAAATAACTCCACCAACTGTTACTACGTTGTTAATTGGTGGTTCATAACCTGAGTTATACAAAACAGCAGTTCCTGTGGCATTTTGTGTTGTCATCACAAGAAGAAATATTGGTAAAGCCAAAGTAAGCATTGAACCTAAGGTGAGTTCAGGATTTACCCAAAGAGGGGCAGTAATTGAAACTTTAATATTTGGGTTAACTAATTCTTTTTCAAGTAAACCAATAACTAATCCCACCGCTAAAGCAGGAACAACAGGGGCTCTCCATTTATATCTTTTGCCAATAAAAAACATCAAAATCATGCTTAAACCAAGGAGTGCATCACTTTTGAGAGAAGAGAAAACCTCCACACCAAATCTAAATAAAACTCCACCAAGCATGGCCATAACAACTGGTCTTGGAACTAATGCCATTAGTTTGCCAAATAAACCAGTTACTCCAACAATGATTAAAGCAATTGAAGCTACAACATAAGCTCCCAATACTTCAGGATAGGAATGATCTGTCAAACCTGTTACCAACAATGCAGTAGTAGCTGCTGCCCAAGCACCAATTACTGGCATGCCATGTCGAAGAGTTAAAACTAATCCAAATAAACCTGAGCCAATAAATACTGTCAGTAACCATGATGCAAGTTGTTGATCCGTGAAATTTCCAGCATCTGCTGCTTGAAACAAAATTGCGATTGGCCCAGTTGTTGATATTAAAACAATTAGAAAGCCAGAAAGTAGTGCTCCCCAAGTAAATGATTTAGGAAGATTTTTAATGTTTTGTGAGATTGCTTGAAAGATTGGTAGATCGGTTGTGCCGCGTTCTAACTGAGTTGACATGGGGCTAACTTTAGTCTTTGTTTCTTGAATCTATTAACTAAACAGGCCTGAATCCTTCTTTAACTTCATGTTGGCCATGTTTAATCATGATGTGATGAGTTGTTGTATATTCCAAAACAGATTCTTGGCTCATGTCTTTACCAAAACCACTTCCCTTAACTCCTCCATGAGGGCCTTCAGAAATTATTGGTAGATGATCATTTATCCAGGTAACTCCTGCTTGAATTTTCTTTGAAATTTCTAAGGCTTTACCAACGTCTTTGGTCCAGATTGATGAAGCTAATCCGTATTCACTGTCATTAGCTAGCTTTATTGCTTCTTCATCATCTTTGACAGAAGTAATGGTTATGACTGGTCCAAACACTTCTGTTTGAATAATGGAATTGTCTTGCTTCACATTTGAAAGCAATGTTGGTGTGTAATAAAAACCGATTCCATCGATTACTTTTCCACCGGTAATTAAAGTGGCTCCATCATTAATTGCTTTTTGAACTTTTTGATGAACAAGATATCTGTGTTTTTCAGATATCAGAGGACCAATATCTGAGCTTTTATCTTTAGGGTCTCCAACTTTTATTGATTCCATTTTTTGTTTCATTAACTTTTCTAAGTCTTTTACAACCAAATGATGTGCATAAATTCGTGTTGCGGCAGTGCAATCTTGACCAGAGTTATAGGTACAAGCCATAGAAATTGCTTGGGCTACTTGAGATAAATCTGCATCTTCTCTGACAATTACTGGGGCTTTGCCACCAAGCTCTAAATGAACTCTTTTTGTTGTTTCACTTGCAGCTTGCATCACTTTTCTTCCAGAATCACTTGATCCAGTAATGCTGACCATAGAAATACGGGGATCTTTAACTAATTGTTGCGCAACTTCTGCATCTCCCAGAATCACTTCAATTGTTCCGGGAGCAAATATTTGTTTTGCTAATTCAAATAACTTAATTGTTGAAGATGGAGTTTGGGGTGCAGGTTTAATTACAACTGTATTTCCCGCAGCCAAGGCTGGGCCAATTTTCCAAATGGCCATTATGAATGGAAAATTCCAGGGAGAAATTGAACCAATTACCCCAACTGGTTTTCTAACTAAAAGAGATGTGTAACCATGATTAAAAGAACCAGCACCTGTTCCATCTAAAGATCTAGCAGCACCGGCAAAAAATCTGAGATTATCTAGGCCAAAAGGAAATTCTCCATCTCGCATAGTTGACCAAGGTTTACCTGTTTCTGAAACCTCTAATTCACAAATTTCATCTGCATGTTTTTCAAGTAGATCGGCATAATCCAATATTTTCTTTGAACGCTCTCCTGGTGTTAATTCAGACCAAGGGGTAAAGGCAGTTAATGCTCGACTAATTGATTCATCGACTTGTTGAGTTGTTGAATCAGCAATTTCTCGAATTACTAAACCCGTTGCCGGGTTAATTATTGCTCTATTCACTATTTAGCTAAAGCTTCAATTTTGGTGGCAGCTTCTTCAATTCCTTTACGAGATCTAACTGCTTCACCAATTTTGTTTAATTTTGCAAGCAAGGCTGAGTCATTAAGCAATTTGTCAATTGCTCCGGTTAGTTCTTCATCTTTGAATGCATAAGTTGCAAGTCTGATGCCATGCCCTTTTTCGTGAACTCGTTGAGCATTGTCATATTGATCCCAAAACAAAGGCAGCACAATCATTGGTTTTCCAAAGTGAACCGACTCTGTGGTGGTGTTATTTCCACCGTGAGTAATAACTAAATCAACTTTTGGAATGATTGATATTTGAGGTAAGAATTCAGCACCAAACATGTTGGAAGCTAATTCATATTCACTGGCTTGGGGACCTTTAGAAACAATAAATTTGTGCTTAGTTTTACCCAGAATGCTTACTAAGCGCTTCATTAGTTCAACATCAGCAGAACCTAAAGAACCTAATGATAAATAGATTAATTTGGAATCAGCTGGTCTATTTGTGATTTCTTGTGGTAATTCAAATGCAGCATCTGTTGAGCGAACACTTGAATCAATTCTGTGCCAGTTATTTCCCAAAGGTCTTTTGTCTGTGTAATCAAGTTCTGTTGGATACACATACATATTTAAATCTTTTGAAGTGTGAATGAAATCTAAGTCAGGTAAAGCAGGGGCACCTTGAGAAACAACCCAAGAGTTAAATTTTTCCCATATAGGTCTTTGGGTTTTTTCATAAGCCTGGTTATAAGAATTCCATGACGCTGGATCATTTTCAGCTAAACCAGAAAATGGTGGCGCAATATGTTCACCCAATATTTCTAGAGGATTACAAGAAACGACTCTTACAAATGGAACACCTGCAGTCACTGTTGCAGGGAAACAAACTACGTTGTCCTCGACGATTACATCTGGTTTGTGTTTAGCAATAATTTCTTTAAGTCTTGGCTCTGAATAAATAGCACCATCAATCAGTGCTTGCCTGGTAGGAGTAATAAAAGTTTCTAATTGCTCAACAGTTGGTTTTTTAAACTCTGGGGAAGTGTCTCTAATAAAATCTTTCCAGAATTGTCCGGCACTTTGTGCATCAGCATTTTCTGGGGGAGCGGACAAATCAACTAACTCTTCTTTAAATCCAAGTGGAGATAATTTGCCACCCCATGATGATTCAGCAGCAAAAACAACATTATGGCCACGATTCTTTAAAACATTTCCAATACCAATGCAATTGTTAGTTGGACCATATGCGGATTCTGGCCAGAACAGAATTGTTTTGCCACTCATTTCATATCTCCCTTTTTAGAAAACTCTGACGTCTTGTGGTTTAAATGATAGATTCACGCGGTCACCGATTTCAAGACTGGCTGATTTATCTGCGTAAACTCTCACTATTTCGTTAGTTCTTAATTTAATGGTTATGTTTTTTCGGGAACCAGCAAAGACTGAGTCTGTAATTTCTCCTGCCCCATCACTGGCTTTAACTAAAGAAATATTCTCCGGGCGAATCAAAATCGAGATTTGCTTTCCACTTCCAGAGTTGTGGGAAACAACTATTTCACCAAGGGATGGGTGTTGAAAACCATTGCCAGTTGAAACCGCTTTTAGTAGGTTTCCATCTCCTATGAAATTGGCAACGAATTCATTGGTGGGATTTTCATATAGTTCTTGAGGACTAGAGATCTGTTTAATTTCACCCTTGTTAAATACTGCAATTCTATTTGCTAAAGAAATAGCTTCGTCCTGATCGTGAGTAACAATAATGAAGGTAATTCCAAATTCATGTTGAATTCTTTTTAATTCAACTTGCATTTCTTGTCTAATTTTCTTATCAAGTGCACTTAAAGGTTCATCTAGCAAAAGTATTTTGGGTTTTCTGGCAATTGCTCTAGCTAAAGCAACTCTTTGTTGTTGACCACCAGAAAGTTGGTTTGGTTTCTTTTTGACGTGTTCTTGAAGTCCAATCTTTTCAATAATTTCAAAAGTTTGTTTAGAGATTTCTTCTTTAGAAAGTGAAGTATTTGTTAATCCGTAAGAAATATTTGAAAATACATCCATGTGCGGAAACAAAGCATAAGACTGAAACATTAAGTTAACTGGTCTTGTTCGTGTAGGAATTGCTAGTAGATCACTTTGATTCATTAAAACTTGACCTGAGTCAGGATATTCAAATCCTGCAATAATTCTTAACAAAGTAGTTTTGCCACATCCAGATGGACCAAGTAATGCAAACATTTCATTGGTTTTAATATCTAAAGAAATATTATTAAGAGCTGTAACTGATCCAAAATTCTTTGTTAGGTTTCTAATTTCAAGTAAGTTTTCACTCATATTGAATCAGCCACCTTTCCAATTCTTTGAGCCAAGATAACGCCAACAAAACTTATTACTAAAAGCAAGGTACCCAAAACATTGATTTCAGGTGTTACCCCAAATCTAATCATGGAATAAATAACCATCGGAAGGGTCGGAGTTTCTGGTCCGTTTGTGAAGAAGGCAATCACAAACTCATCCATAGACAGAGTGAAAGAAAGAACAGCTCCGGCAATAAGTGACGGCATTAATTGAGGAATTGTTATTTTGAAAAGTGTTTTTATAGCACTTGCCCCTAGATCAGTCGAGGCTTCTTCAATTGATGGATCAATTAAACCTATGCGGGCTAACACAACTGCTACAACGAAAGCTGTACAAAAAACAGTGTGAGAAATAATTACTGTAGTAAGACTTAAAGACATTGAAATAACTGAAAAAGTTGTAAGAAGTCCAATTGCTAATACTAAATCAGGAACAATAGCTGGCGCGGTTGAGAAAGTTCTTAAAAATCCTCCCGCTTTCAATTTGTTTAATCCAATTGAAATTGTCGTTCCAATTACCAGCGATAAAATAGTTGTCACAACTGCTACAAAGATAGTTCTTTGAAAACTTGACATTATTGGCTCATTTGACCAAATAGTCTTATACCAATCAAGGCTAAAGCCTTTCCAAATTAAGGAATTACTACTTTGATTAAATGAAAGACCAACAACTGCAGTTATTGGTAAATAAAGAAATATAATGACAAATACTGCGACCATGGCAGATAAATTAATACGTTTATGCATTTACATTCACTCTTTTACTAACGTAGCTTTGAATTGAAATTAAGACAACTAAAATAAGAGCGAGAATTAGAGCAAAGGTTGCACCAAAAGGCCAATCTCTGGCTTTCAAGAATTGATCGCGAACTAGATTTCCAATCATCACAGTTTTTCCGCCACCAAGCAGTTCCGGAACCACAAAGTTACCCAGGCTTGGAACAAATACGAAAATAAATCCGATAAGAATTCCTGGCATCGCTAATGGAATAGAAATAGTTCTTAAGGATTTCCAAGCACTAGAACCTAAATCAAATGCAGCCTCAGTTAAGTTTTTATCTACTTTTTCTAAGGCTGCATAAATAGGCAGAATCATTAAGGGTAGATAAAGATAAGTCATTCCCACAATTACTGCTGCTGGGGTATAGAGCATTTCAATTGGTTTATCAATCAAACCGATATTTCTTAAGAATTTGTTTATGATTCCTTCGTTGTTTAATAAAACTAGCCAAGCATAAGTTCTCACTAAAAAGTTGGTCCAGTAAGGCAAAATTATTGCCACGATCAAAATAACTTGCCATTTGCGTGAAAGCCTTGAAATAAATAAAGCTGTAGGAAAGCCAATCAACAAAGACAAAATTGCAGTAGCACTTGCTATTAATAGGGAATTGATTATTACTTTTACAAAAATAGGATCAGTGGCACGAGAAAAATTATCAAAATTTATAGGAGTTGTTACTCCACCAAAACGCCCTGCAGTCAGAACTGACATAAACAACATAGATAAAACAGGTATTGCGGCAAATAATGTTAAGAAAATAAGACCAGGCGATGCCCAAGCCCAACCGAGATGGCGGGAGGTTTTACTCCCGCCACTTTTAACCAATCGGTTACCTAACTAATTAACTTGAAGTAACAGATGTTGCTAGATCTGTGTACAACTTGGAGTCTGTACCCAAATCAAGAACTACTTCACCCTTTAGTAATTCAGCAGGTGTCAATCCCATATTTGGATATGAGGTTGAAAGTGCTGGATCCAAAGTTTCTGTTGCTGCTTTGTTAGGAACTTTGTAAAGGATGTTATTAGCTACCCATGCATGCACATCTGCTTGCAAAATGTAGTTAATAAATGCGTGAGCTGCTTCTTTGTTTTCGCTTGAAGACAAGATCACCATTGTGTCTGCCCAAAGGTCGCTTCCTTCTTTAGGAATTACGAACTTGATTGCTGGGTTTTCTGCAATACCGTAGTTACACCAACCATCCCATGATTCAGATAGAACTGCTTCACCAGAAACTAGTTTTGTGTAATAAGCAGTGTCATCATAAGCAAGCAATGTTGGCTTGGTTTTGACTAATTGCTCTTTTGCTTTTGCAATTTCATCAGCATTGGTTGTGTTCATTGAGTAACCAAGTAATTTCATTGCAGGAAGTGCTAACCAGCGTTCGGTTGCAAGCATCGTGGTTTTGCCTTTAATTGAATCTTTTGGATTCAAAAGGTCATTCCATGAATCAGGTGTGAAGTCAACTAAGTCAGATCGGTAACAAATACCAGTTGTTCCCCATGCGTATGGTGCTGAGTAATTTGTTCCCTTGTCGTATGCAAGATCTGCAACTTCTGGATAAAGGTTAGCCAAGTTTGGAATGGCTGCTTTATCAAAGTTAACAATCTTTCCGCCAGCTGCTAAAGCTTGTGCATACTGACCACTAACAAACGCAATGTCAATTCCTGAATCATCAGATGCAGTTAATTTACCCATGATTTCTTCATTGTTTGCGTGATTAGTGATTGTGATGTCAACACCAATTGCTTCTTTTACTTTTGCTGCCAAGTCTTCTGGGTAATAACCTGCCCAGTTAGAAATAACAAGTTTTTGTGTTGTTATATCCACATTTGTATCTACTGATGCTGATGAAGCACTGTCACTTGATCCGCCACAAGCAGAAAGTAATAGTGCAGCCGCTGCAACAACAGTTGCTGAAAACTTAAATTTTCGCACTGTCGCCATGTATATCTCCTCCAATAGGTTTCTGAGGGTTTTGGGGCCTCAGAACATTTTGGATTGAGTCTGTCAGTTCCCCTATTTGTTTTGCAAGGCGATAAGGAGATCAGTATCAATTTGTTATCTAATTGAGGGGCAAGATGGGGGATATGGCGAACATTGTTCTTGGCTCAGGACGGCAAATTGAGATTTCCCCTGATTCAGATCTAAGACTCAACCTTGCACCTAATGATTTGCAAGAAGTAGCTCAGTGGGTAGTTTCATTAATAAATAGTAAGAGCGAAGTTCCAGGTTTTAGAAACTTTGGTGACGACAAAATTGTTGTAGACAATGCCCAACCCGAATACATTGACGTTGATCAAAGTAATTCAAGTTTTCGATATGGTGATTACTTAATAAAAATAAGAAAGACTTTAGATTTATCTAACAGAAATAATAAAATAATTAGCACTTTAGCAAAAGCTAAATTTGAAAATACTCCACAATACTTTGGACATATCGAGATTGAAGTATTTGGAAAATCAGTTGAGTTTATTACAATTTATGAATTTATTGAAGAATCAGAAGATGGCTGGACATGGGCATCAAAAAAACTGATTAACAACGATTTGAATTTTACCAACGAAATTGCCAGCATTTGTGCCTCAATGCATCGAGATCTTAAATCAATGGCTTGTGATAAAACACTTGATTTTATGCAAGTAACAGAAGAAATCAAAACGCAAATACCAAATAATTTTAATCTTGATTCTAATTATGATTTCACCGGATATCCAGACCCTAAACAAATGTTTGAAATTTGGAATTCAAAATCAAGACAATATTTTAGTAATCTCGAAGCAAAAAAATCTTCATTTAGTTTCTCACAAGTAAATAACCAAATGACTCATGGAGATTTCCATGTTGGCCAAATTCTTAAATCAGGATCCAAATATTTTGTTATTGATTTTGATGGTTCCCCAGTGTTGCAGGCAGAAATGAAAAACAGCTGGGCGCCAAGAGAAAGTGATGTTGCACATTTCTTAACGTCAATTTCCTTAGCGGCAAGAGTGGGAGAAAGATTAAACAAGATTGAATACGGTTCCCTAAATTCAGTGGTTCGAGCAGCTCAAGACAGTTTCTTATCAAGTTATGAAAACCAATCAAAAG
>BJFU01000011.1 GCA_014190035.1 Actinomycetes bacterium
TTTTTTGTTTCAATACTTCCAAGTAATGCTTGATTGGATCACTATCTCCAGCACCCATTGCTTCACGAATTTGACCTTCACAAAGTACTGACAAAGTGTCTGCCAAAGTTGTTACAACGTGAGGACCTAATTCAGCTGCAATCGCTGATGCTCTAGAGAAGAGAAAGTCTCCCGCCAAGATTGCATTTGTGTTACCAAATTTTGCATTTGCAGACTCAACGCCTCGTCGTAAAAGTGCTTCATCCATAACATCATCGTGATAAAGCGTTGCCACGTGAATAAATTCAATTGCAGCAGCAACTTTAGCCAAGCGGTCTATATCAGGTTTACCAAACTGAGCAGAAAGAAAAACTAATACTGGTCTAATTCTTTTTCCACCAGCTAGCAATAAATGTTGGGTAATTTCAGTCAAAGGATTATATGGGGAAGCAGATTCTATTTCTAAGAATTCTTCAGTTCGCTTTATTCCTTTACTTAAAAACTCTTTTAACTTTTCATCACCAATTAAAATTTCGGGAACATTAACTTTACTCATCTTAGAAACACTGACGCAGAACTAATTAAGTCAATTATAAGTTGAGGAAATAATCCTAAAATTATTGTGACAAGAGCACTTGATGTTATTGCTATTGTTGTGAAAACACTTGGTACAACCACAAATGGCCCATCAGGTATCGGATCACTAAAGAACATTAAAATAATTACCCTGACGTAGAACACTGCGGCAATCACACTTGCCAAAACTCCTACCAAAACTAATGCCGTAGCTCCACCAGAAATTGCTGCGGTAAAGACTCCAAACTTTGCCGTGAAACCACTGGTTAATGGGATTCCTGCAAATGACAACATAAATAAAGACATAAGAGCAGCTACTAGTGGAGATTTCTTTCCTAAACCTTTCCAGCGAATCAAGGTTGAGCTTTCTCCAGCTTGTTCTCTAATCAAAGTAAGTAGTGCAAATGCACCGACTGTGGCAAATGCGTAAGCGATCAGATAAATCAATACCGCAGCAATAGCTGGTCTATTTGTTGCTGAGAATCCAACCAAAATAAATCCACCATTTGAAATAGAAGAGTAAGCAAGCATTCTCTTAAAATCTGATTGCGCTAATGCAATAACGCTTCCTACAACCATTGTTAAACCTGCCACAACCCAAATTAATGGACGCCAATCCCAAACCAGTGCGCCGAATGCAACGTAGAAAACTCTGAGCAATCCACCAAATGCGGCAACTTTCACTGCACCTGCCATGAATGAAGTTACTGGAGTTGGAGAGCCCATGTAAACATCTGGCACCCATTGGTGAAATGGAACAGCTCCGACTTTAAATAACATTCCCACGGCAACAAGTGCAATTGCTGCTGTTAATAAACCTGGTGAATTATTTGCAGAACTAATTCCATTTGAAATTTGACCAAATTCCAATGACCCGGTGTACGCGTAAGTTAAAGCGCTTCCAAAAAGCAAAATAGCACTGGCAAGGGCACCTAAAATAAAATACTTCAAAGAAGCTTCTTGGCTAAGTAATCTGCGACGTCTTGCCAAACCTGCTAATAGGTAAAGAGGCAAGCTCATAACTTCTAATGCCACAAAAAGTACTAATAAATCATTTGCAGTAACAAATAGCAGCATTCCACAAATTGAGAATAAAAATAGTGGCCAAATTTCAGTCTGAGTCCAACCTAATTTTGTAACAGTTTTTTCTTCTTCTCCTCCAGGCAAAGTTGAAGCTCTTGAGGCAAAAGCGTCTCCCAGTGGATCAACTTTCGATTCAGCAAATAACAACGCGCTCAATGTAGCAACTAACAAAATTGTTCCTTGCAGAATCCAACCTGGTCCATCTAGTGCGACTGTGCCATTTGCGACAAGGGCGCGACCATTTGGTCCAGACTGCAGAGCAACTGCAAAGAATGCAAATAACAATGAAGTAAAAACAATAATTAAGTGAGCAAATCTTCTCTTCTCAATTGAGACAAATGCTTCAACTAATACACCTAAGCAAGCAGCAAAAAACATAATCAAAATCGGTGATAATAAAGCGTATTCAAAGCTAGGTGTTGGAATCGAGTTTAAAACCGTTTGAATCATTTGCTCACCACCTTTTCGATTATTGGTTGAGGATCTGTTACCCCTACATATGTCATGGTGTTTGCAATTGATGTTTCAGCGATTTTGATAATTGGTGTTGGATAAAAACCAAATAAAACAGTTAAAACAACAATTGGTGAAAGAATTAGAATTTGCTTCTTATTCAGATCAACTATATTTTTCGAATCCTTATTTTCATTGCCAGTAAACACCCTTTGGTATAACCACAGCATGTAAATAGCTGCCAAAACTATTGCAAGAGTAGCGATTATCGCTGGTATTTTGTATACCTGGAATGTTCCAGTTAGCACCATAAATTCAGCAACAAAACCTGCCATTCCAGGTAAGGCAATTGAGGCCAAACCTGCTACTAGAAATAGTCCAGTCATAACTGGCGCAGCTTTTGTTAAGCCACCAAAATTTTGAATTAATGAATTATCTTTTTGTCTAATTAGATAACCTGCCGTTAAAAACAGACCAGCGGTTGAAAGACCGTGTGCAACCATATAAATGGTTGATCCAATCATTCCAATGCTTGTGAAAGAGAAAATTCCCATCACAATAAATCCGAAATGAGAAATTGAAATATAGGCAAAAGTTCTCTTCATATCTTTTTGAGCAATCGCAATAAGTGCTCCATAGATAACACCAAAAACAGCAAATCCAATAATGGCTGGTGCAAATTCTTTTGAAGCATTTGGAAAAATTGGTAATAAAATAGCTAACATTCCATAGGTTCCAACTTTGTCTAAAATTCCGATCAACATCGTGGAAGTTCCTGGTGTTGCTTGTTCAGCAGTATCGGGCAACCAAGTATGTCCTGGAACCATTGGAGCTTTTAGTGCAAATGCAAAGAAGAAACCTAGGAACAACCAACGCTCAGTCCAAATATCTAAATTAAGTTCATTGCTTAATGCAGAAATTGAAAATGTGCCACGACCAAGCTGAGTTGCTGCGGCAAAGTACAACCAAATTAAAGCGGCTAACATAACTAAACCGCCTGCTAATCCAAACAAAATAAATTTAAGTGCAGCTGCATTCTTTCGAGGGCCGCCAAATCTTCCCACTAAGAAAAATATTGGAACAAGCATTGCCTCGAAAACTACATAGAACAAGAACAGATCTCTAGCTAAAAACACTGCTAGGGCACTTGCTTCAATCAATAAAATCCACATTAAGAATTCTCTATTTTTCTTTTGTCCTTCATGCTCTGTAGCAAGAATCACAATAGGAGTTAAAACAGCCGTCAAAGCAATTAAGACTAAGGAAATTCCGGTTAGTCCTAAATGAAAGGAAATTCCAAATACTGGAATCCAGTCAAAAGAAATATCAAACTGAGTAGCTGCATTTGATGAAGTGTCGAATTGTAAAGCCACAACAATTACAAATAAAAGAGTAATCAAGGATGAATATAGTGCTATTTGTTGATCTTTGAAAATTACATATTTTTTAGGGATAAAGAGTAGAACCGATGCAATAAGAGGAATAAGTAGAATTATGAGTAACCAAGGAAAATTCATTTATAGTCTCACAATCAATAACACAATAACCAATATGGCTGTACCAAGAACTATTGACATGGCATAAGAGCGAACATATCCTGTTTCGCTTTTTCTTAATCTAGATGAAATACCACCAGTAAATAGTCCTAATCCATTTACAAATCCATCAACAACTGATTTATCAAAAATATTAAGAGCTCTTGTTAAAGCTTGACCTGGTTTCATTAATAAGGCCTCATTCATTACATCGCCATATAAATCTTTTCTTGCAGCTGTTACCGCAAATGAAACTTTTTTAGGTGCAACCTTGGCAATTTTTCGATATTGCCAAATTGCAGCTAATACCCCAGTCGCTACAACGCTTAAAGTAATTATGGTTATCGTTTGGATTGAAAATGGAGGTTCAGGTTCCACAAATCCAGTTACTGGTTCCAACCAATGTTCAAACATATGGTTGTTTGTCAGAATAATTCCCATCGATGCAGCACCAATTGATAACAAAATCATTGGCAAAGTCATTGATAGTGGTGATTCATGTGGATGAACATCGTCTTCCCAACGTGGCTTGGAGAAAAATGTCATCACCACCATGCGAGTCATATAAAAAGCTGTTAATCCTGCACCGAATAAAACAGCAGCACCGGCCCACCAAGAATGGCTTAACGCAGCTTCAATGATGTGATCTTTGGAATAGAAACCTGCAAATGGAGGAATTCCAATAATTGCTAAATAACCAATAAAGAATGTAATTGTTGTAAAAATCATTACTTTTGACAATCCGCCGTAGCGGCGCATGTCTACATTGTCATCGGTCGCATGCATTACTGAACCTGCGCCAAGAAACATAACTGCTTTGAAGAAACCGTGAGTTATCAAATGCAAAATTGCAAATACATATCCAATTGGACCTAAACCAGCAGCCAAAACCATGTAACCAATTTGACTCATAGTAGAACCCGCTAATGATTTCTTAATATCATCTTTAGCCGCACCAATAATTGCACCCATTAATAAGGAAATTGCACCGATGACAATAACTGCAGTTTGAGCAACTTCACTGGCATTAAATATTGAAGCACTTCGAACAATTAAATAAACTCCAGCAGTCACCATTGTTGCGGCATGAATTAAAGCCGAAACAGGAGTTGGTCCTTCCATCGCATCCAATAACCAAGACTGAAGTGGAAATTGTGCTGACTTACCACAAGCAGCAAGTAGTAGTAACAAACCAATTGTTAAAGAAACCCAGGCAGGTGCTCCTAGTACACCTTCATTCACATCACTAAATGAAACTGATCCAAACACAATAAACATAGTCATGATTGCAAGTGATAAACCAAAATCACCAACACGGTTTGCTACAAAAGCTTTTTTAGCCGCAACCGCTGCTGTTGGCTTATGTTGCCAAAACCCAATTAACAAATATGAAGCTAAACCAACACCTTCCCATCCCACATAAAGAAGTAAGTAATTATCCGCCAAAACCAGTAACAACATTGCGGCAACAAACAAATTTAAATAAGCAAAGAATCTTCTTTGGTTTTCATCATGAGACATATATCCCAGTGAATAAATGTGAATTAAAGTTCCTACAAAAGTAATAAGTAAAACGAATGAAATTGATAGTTGATCTAGTTGCAATGCGAAATCGACTTTAAATCCAGCTGCAGGCACTGCTAGCCATTCATAAACTGTAGTTATTACTGTTCTTTCTTCTTCAGGTCTAGCTAGCATTTGTAAGAATTGCCAAAATCCAATTAGAAATGAAGATGCTGAAGCGCCAATTGCCATCCAGGGTCCAAATTTATTTGTTCTGTTTCCCAAAGAAAGTAGCAATGCAGCACTTAATGCTGGCAAAGCAATAACAGCGGCAATCACTTTTTCTCTTTTCCTACTACCAACGAAGCAAGCTTGCTTCGTCAACCGAAGCTGAATTTCTAGTTCTAAAGATTGTCAAAATAATTGCTAAACCAATAACTACTTCAGCTGCTGCTACAACCATCACAAAGAATGCTGCAGTTTGGCCATCAAGATTTCCCCATACTCGAGCCCCTGTGACAAATGCAAGATTTGCAGCATTAAGCATTAACTCAACAGACATAAATGCCACAATGGCATTTCTTCTTAATAGAACTCCCAGAGTACCAATTGAAAAAATAATTCCTGATAAAACTAAATATGCATCTGGATTCACTTGTCACCTTCTTCTTCACTTGAGACAAGGCCTAGTCCTTCAGAAATAATCTGAACTTCATTTAAGTCACTTTGATTAATGTTCTTAACTGCTCCACGAGCAACAATTGGTCCTGGTAATGAAATTTCTGAAACAGATCCATCAGGTAATAGCGCTGGAGTGTCAACTGAATTGTGTCGAGCATAAACACCTGGAGCAGGAAGTGGACCTTTATAATTTCCGCTTGCAAATAATTCTTTAGCCAAGATTGCTTGGGTTTTTCTTGGTGAGGTTCTTTCCTTGTGTGCAAGTACCATCGCGCCTACTGCTGCTGTAATAAGTAGTGCAGAAGTTAATTCGAAAATCAAAACATATTTACCAAACAATAAGGCAGCAATTCCTTGTACGTTTCCACCATAAGTGGAATCAGCATTTACTAACTCTGCTGCTTGAATTGAGAAAGAATTTCCTAGTAACAAAACAAGTGCAATAACCAAGATCACGCCAGCCAAAATTCCAACTCTTCTTTGACCTTTAATGGTTTCCACTAATGAGTCTGAAGCATCTACTCCAACAATCATCAAAACGAAAAGAAAGAGCATCATCACTGCTCCGGTGTAAACGACTACTTGAGCTACTCCTAAAAATGGTGCCGATTGCAAGACATACAAAACAGCCAAATTAATCATGGTCAAAGCAACCCATAAAGCACTGTGTACTGCCTTATGTGAAATCAACATTCCGATCGCACCCAAAACCGCTAAGCCTCCACATAACCAAAAAACAAATGGTTCAAATGAAATGGATGATTCATTTGCAACTTCAGCAAGTTTTATAACCGAGCGAATCATTTAAACTTACGCACCTTGACCTTTTTGTTTGTAAATTTCAGCTTCTGCAAATTGTTCAGCGGAAGC
Organism: Actinomycetes bacterium; assembly: GCA_014190035.1. GTDB lineage: Bacteria > Actinomycetota > Actinomycetes > S36-B12 > UBA5976 > ATZT02. The sequence goes on from BJFU01000011.1 coordinate 6,681, forward strand.
TCCTTTTACTTTTCCGTCGTAATAGTCCTGTGCCACATAATCATCGATCATGGAATGAGGAGGTTGCGCCATTCCGGGAAGAATTGGAGCAAGTAAATCATCTTTTTCATAAATTAATTTTGTTCTTGAATTATCTGCTAATTCATATTCATTAGTCATAGTTAATGCTCTAGTTGGGCAAGCTTCAATACAAAGTCCGCATCCAATGCATCGCAAGTAATTAATTTGGTAAACGCGACCATAACGTTCTCCTGGAGAAAATCTGTCGCCTTCATCATTTGATGCACCTTCAACATAAATTGCATCTGCAGGACAAGCCCAAGCACAAAGTTCGCAGCCCACACATTTTTCTAAACCGTCTGGATGACGATTTAATTGATGTCTGCCATGAAATCTTGCTTGCGTTGGAACTTTTTCTTCTGGATATTGTTCGGTAGTTACTTTTCTAAACATTGACAGAAAAGTGGTACCGAATGCTCTCATCATTTGTGGTAACTCAGCCATTTAATACCCCTTGTTTATTTGCATTTGGTTCAACTAAAACTTGTCCTGGCAGTGGTGGAACAGGATGTCCACCTGCAAATGGATTTACTTCTGTAATCTCAACTATTAATTCTTCTTTGGCAACTTCAGCATTAGCTTTTCGCCAATCAGCAATAAAGACAGCAAGTGCTACTGCAATTAAAGGTAACCCTAAAAATGCGATCGTTTGACCTGTTGGTAAATCAAGTGAGTTTCTTAATCCCCTAGTAATTGCCACTATTGCAATCCAAGCAAGTGAAGCTGGAATTAATATTTTCCAACCTAAATTCATAAACTGGTCGTATCTAAACCTAGGCAGTGTTCCTCGAATCCAGATAAATACAAACAAGAAAACGGCAATTTTACTAAAGAACCAAATTAAAGGAATCCAACCTTCATTAACTCCTGGAATTAATGAGATAGGAAAAGGAGCTCTCCAGCCGCCTAAGAAAAGTGTTGTGGCAAGAGCAGAAACTGTCACCATATTTATGTATTCAGCTAAGAAGAAAAGTGCGAACTTCAATGAGGTGTATTCGGTGTGAAAACCTCCTACTAATTCTCCTTCCGCTTCAGGTAAATCAAATGGTGCTCTGTTAGTTTCACCCACCATTGAAATCACGTAAATTAAAAATGAGGGAAGCAGTAACAAGATGTACCAAGTTCTTTCTTGAGCAGCAACAATTTGAGAAGTACTCATTGAACCGGCGTAAAGAAAGACTGCGACAAATGAAAGACCCATTGCAATTTCATAAGAAACCATTTGTGCAGAAGATCTCAAACCGCCAAGCAGCGCATAAGTTGAACCAGATGACCAGCCAGCTAGCACAATTCCATAAATTCCCACGCTAGCAATTGCTAATACATATAGAACACTTACTGGAAAATCTGTTAACTGCAATGGAGTTATAACGCCAAAGAATGAAACTTCGGGACCGAACGGAATAACAGCAAAAGTCATAAATGCCGTTGTTGCAGAAATAATCGGAGCCAAGATATAAACAGCACGATCAACTGTGAAAGGAATTACATCTTCTTTTAATGCAAGTTTCACACCATCCATCAACCCAATTAAAACTCCACCTGGGCCAACTCTGTTTGGGCCAACGCGCATTTGCATTCGAGCAACAATTCTTCTTTCACCCCAAATTGCTAACAAAGTCAAAACCACAAGGGTAACGAAAACAACAAGAACTTTAATTAGCGTGATCCACCAAGGATCAATTCCAAATGCACTTAATTCAACATTAGGCAAGATTCTCATTAGAAACTTCCCTTTTTAATTGTTACAACATCGCCCTCTTTGGCGCCAAGTTTTGATTTAACTTTACTGTCGTGGTTATTTGATGGAATCCACACGACATCATTAACCATCTCAATAATTTCTAGTTTGATTGTTATTGAACCTCTTGAATTAGAGATGATTACTTTTTCTTCATTTTCAAGTTTGTTATCTGTTGCTGTTTTCTCACTCATGTGAGCAACAACTGGTCTTTGAGTTCCAGCTAAATGCTCTTCACCTTTTTGTAATGCTCCATCATCAAGAAGCAGATTCCAAGTGGACAATATTGCATTACCAACACTTGTCTTTGCTGAATCTTTTGCGGTAACAGTTGGTTTAACTAATTTGTTTCCATTCCAACTACCAAAAGATGAAAGCTCTTGCCTTAATTCTTCAATTGTTTGTAACCCAAAATCCAAACCTAGGCTTTCTGCAATCATTGCCAAAACTCTTGCATCAGTTAAGGCATTTGTTGAAGTGATTGCTCTTCCAAATGGTCTTGGACGACCTTCCCAGTTAATGAATGTTCCAGACTTTTCAGTAACTGGTGCAACAGGAAGTGAAACGTTGGCGTAGCGAGTTAATGAATTTTCTTGAATTCCTAAAGTGATAACAAAATCAACTGAGTTAATTGCTAGACCTAAAGCTTGTGGATCTGGTGCGTCAAGAACATCAAGGCCAGCAATAACTAAAGCTTTTAATTCTCCATTAATTGCGGCTTGAATAATTTCAGCATGATTTCGACCAGGCTTACTTGGAATATCAGAACCATTTACTCCCCAAATAGCACCGACTTCGCTACGAGCACTTGATTCAGTTACTGGTCTTGCTCCCGGTAATAAGTTTGGCAATGCTCCGACTTCAACAGCGCCTCTTTCACCTGCTCTTCTTGGAATCCAGGAAAGTTTTGAATTAGTTTTTTCAGCAACTTCAATAACTGCACTTAATGTTCCTTCAGTTGCTGCTGCTCTTTCGCCAACTAAAATTATTGAATCTTGAGCTATTTCTAATCCTCGTAATACTTTCGCTTCATCACCTGGTTTTGTTGCAACAACCTCAGCATTAATTTTTTCTAGACCACGAGATAGATATGGCGCAATTGCGATTATATTTATCTGGCCCTTTTCAGCAGCTTTTCTTAAGCGTAGGAACACAATTGGTGATTCTTCTTCTGGTTCAAAATTAACCAGTAATACATTTTGTGCTTTTTCTAAATCTGCATAAGTAACTGTTCCGGCAGATCCTGCAACAACACTTCCTAGGAAGTCTTGTTCTTCTGCACTATTTACTCTGTTTCTAAAATCAATATCGTTAGTTTCTAGAGCAAGGCGAGCAAATTTGGAATATGCGTAAGCATCTTCCAAAGTAAGACGTCCACCTAATAAGACACCGACCTTGCCTTTGGCATCTTTTAATCCTTTAGCTGCAAAATCAATTGCATCTGGCCATAAGGCATCGACTTGGTTTCCGTCTTTTGTTCTTACCTTTGGTTGAGTTAAGCGATTAGTTTTCAAATAGCTAAATGCAAAGCGACCTTTATCGCAGTTCCAATCTTCATTAACTGCTGGATCTTCCCAAGCAAGTCTGCGCATCACAGTTTCTCGTCGATAATCTGTTCTTAAAGAACAACCAGAAGCACAATGTTCGCAAGTTGTTGGAACTGAAACTAGATCAAATGGTCTTGATCTAAAACGATATGAAGAACTAGTTAAAGCTCCTACTGGGCAAATTTGCACAGTGTTTCCAGAAAAATATGAATTGAATGGTTCATCTGTTGCAATACCAACTTGTTGTTTAGCTCCACGTTCCAATAATTCAATAAATGGATCTCCTGCTATTTCTTCTGAGAATCTGGTGCAACGTGCGCATTCAACGCAACGTTCTCTATCGAGCAAAATTTCTGTGCTTAATTCAATTGGTTTAGGGAAAGTTCTTTTCTCGATATCAAATCTTGATTCGGCTCGACCTGCTGTCATTGCTTGATTTTGTAATGGACATTCTCCACCTTTATCGCAAACTGGGCAATCAAGTGGATGATTAATAAGTAGAAATTCCATAACTCCTGCTTGTGCTTTTTCAGCAACTTCAGAAGTCATTTGTGTTTTAACAACCATTCCTTCAGTTAAAGGAATTGCGCATGATGGTTGTGGTTTTGGCATTCCTTCAATTTCAACTAAACACATACGACAAGCTGCAACTGGTGCAAGAGAAGGATGATCGCAAAATCTAGGAACAAAAGTTCCCATTCTTTCTGCTGCTCTAATAATTAGTGTTCCTTTAGGAACTTGTACCTGAATTCCATCAATGGTGGCAGTGATCTGATTTTCAGTATTTGTTTGTTTGTTGTCTGAAGTTAAAGTCATTTACACACCTGCCTTATCAAAAATAGTTGTGGCACTTGGTGGAAAAGATGCATCGGCTGAAGTTCTAGTTGCTTCACGGAATTCGTCAGCAAAATATTTCATAGCTCCTGGAAATGGTGTTGCTGCCGCATCGCCTAGTGCGCAGAATGATCTACCTGCAATTTGCCCGCACACATCATTGATTACTTCTAATTCTTCTTCTTTACCCTTACCGTGTTCAAACTTTTCCAAAACTCCAGTAATCCAATAAGTACCTTCACGACATGGGGTGCACTTGCCACATGATTCGTGTTTATAAAATTCAAGCCATCTAGTTACAGCTTTTACAACACTTGTCGTGTGATCAAACATCATTGGTGTTCCTGTGCCAAGCATGGTTCCTGCAGCAGCTAAATCTTCATAAGTCATTGGAATATCAATGTGATCTGGTGTCAACATTGGAACAGAAGATCCACCTGGAATCCAAAACTTTAATTTACTTCCCTTACGCATTCCACCGGCATAATCAAGTAGTTCACTCATCGTTGTACCAAGGGCTGCTTCAAAAATTCCAGGACGATTAACGTGACCTGAAACTGCAAATAATTTAAATCCAGGAGATTTTTCTGTTCCCATTGATTTAAACCAATCAGCACCATTCAAAATAATTGAAGGAACACTTGCCAATGTTTCAGCATTATTTACAACTGTTGGAGATGCGTATAGTCCTGCAACTGCTGGAAATGGTGGTTTTAATCTTGGTTGACCACGTCGACCTTCTAACGAATCAAGTAGTGCAGTTTCTTCTCCGCAAATGTAAGCACCAGCTCCTGCATGAACTACAACTTCTAAATTAAATCCAGATCCTTGAATATTTTTTCCAAGTAAACCTTCTGCATAAGCTTGTTCAACAGCATTCATTACTCTTCTTATAACGTGTGGAACTTCGCCACGAATATAAATAAAGGCATGATTTGCTCTAATTGCATATGAAGCAATTGCAATACCTTCAACTAATGAATGAGGATTGGCAAGCATCAAAGGAATATCTTTACAAGCACCAGGTTCTGATTCATCTGCGTTAACAACTAAGTAATGAGGCTTGCCATCATTTTGAGGAACAAATGACCACTTCATTCCAGTTGGAAAACCTGCACCGCCACGACCACGTAAACCAGAATCTTTAACAATTCCAATTACTTCATCTGGTGTCATTTTTAATGAATTCTTTAACGCAACATAACCACCATGTTTTTTATAAGTTTCGATTTCAAATGATTTTGGATCATCCCAATGGGCGGTAAGAACAGGTGTCAATGCCATTTTATTTTGCACCCTTTCCTACTGGTGCAGACATTTTTCTTTCTTTCGCAACTCTTAAACCAGCAAGCATGGAATCATCAGCTAAAGGTGATTCTTGATATTTACCATCATTAATACCAGCTAAAACTCTTTGTGAGTCAGAAATGGAAGTAATCTGCACACCTCGTGTTGATTGAACTGGTGCACCAATTTTTAGTTTGTCAATTAAATCTCTTAAAAGTGTTGGATTCATTGAATCCATAAATTCCCAATTAACTGTCATAACTGGTGCCACGGTGCAAGCTGCTTGGCATTCAATTCTTTCTAAAGTAAATAGTCCATCAGCAGTAGTTTCGTCATGGCCAATTCCTAAAGTATCTGTCAATTCTTTCCACAAATCATCGCCACCAAGTAATGCACATAATGTGTTTACACAAACACCTATGTGATGTTTACCCATAGGAAATCTTTTGTACATTGTGTAAAAGGTTGCCACTGCTGCAACTTCTGCGGGAGTTAAATCTAAAACTTTCGCACAAACTTGAATTCCTGCTGGAGAAACCATTCCTTGAATTGATTGCACATAATGAAGCATTGGCAATAATGCTGATCTTCTTTCAGGATATTTTGCAGCTAAAGTTTCTAAAGTTTTAATATCTTCTTCAGTTATTGCTTTTACACTCATCGATCAACACCACCCATCACAGGATCAATTGAGGCAACAGCTGCAACGATGTCTGCGACTTGACCGCCTTCTCCCATTGGGCCAACTGCTTGCAAATTATTAAAGGATGGATCACGAAAATGTACTCGATAAGGTTTTGTGCCACCATCACTAACTACTAGTGCACCAAGTTCACCTCTTGGAGATTCAATTGCGACATAGGCTTGTCCTGCTGGAACTTTAAATCCTTCGGTAACAAGTTTGAAATGATGAATCAAAGATTCCATCGATTGACCCATAATTTTTCTGATGTGATCAAGTGAATTACCTAAACCATCTGAACCCAGAGCTAATTGAGCAGGCCAAGCAATTGATTTATCTTCAACCATTACTGGTCCTGGTTTTAAACGAGCAAGAGCTTGTTCAACAATTTTTAATGATTCATTCATTTCACGCATTCTGATTAAGAATCGACCATAAGTATCACTGGTATTTTCTGTGATCACATCAAATTCATAATTTTCATAACCACAATAAGGTTGTGTTTTTCTTAAATCCCAAGGTAAACCCGTTGATCTCAAAACTGGTCCTGTAATTCCAAGTGCCATACAGCCTGTTAAATCAAGAACCCCAATTCCTTTTGTTCGAGCAGTCCACACTGTGTTATCAACCAAAATATTGTAATTATCTTTAAATCTTTTTCTTAATAATTTAATCGTCTCTTCAATTTTCTTTTCAGCTCCTGCTGGAAGATCTACTGCTACTCCTCCTGGTCTGACATAAGCCATATTCATTCTTAAACCTGTGATCATTTCGAAAAGATCAAGAATTAATTCTCTATCTCTAAAACCATTTGTCATTGCAGTCAAAGCACCAAGTTCCATTCCACCTGTTGCTAAAGCAACAAGGTGAGAAGAAATTCTGTTTAATTCCATGAGCATCACTCGGATGGTGTTGGCACGTTCTGGAATTTGATCTGTAATTCCTAACAATTTCTCAACTGCTAAACAATATGCAGTTTCATTAAATATTGGTGCTAAATAATCCATACGTGTTACATAAGTGGTTCCTTGAACCCAAGAACGAAATTCCATATTTTTTTCAATACCGGTATGTAAATAACCAATTCCACAACGAGCTTCAGTAACAGTTTCGCCATCTAATTCAAGAATTAAGCGAAGCACTCCATGTGTGGATGGATGTTGTGGTCCCATGTTGACAACGATTCGTTCGCGTTCACCATTTGGTGCACCAAGAACTGTGTCCCAATCTCCACCAGAAAGTGTGTAAACACGTCCTTGTGTTGTTTCATATGAACCAGAAAAAATATCGGTACTCATCCGCTGTAACTTCTTCTGTTATCGGGAGCAGGAATTACTGCACCTTTATATTCAACTGGAATTCCACCAAGTGGATAATCTTTTCTTTGGGGAAAGCCAACCCAATCATCTGGCATTTCAATTCTTGTTAAAGATGGATGACCATCAAAAATAATTCCAAAGAAATCATAAGTTTCTCTTTCGTGCCAATTATTTGAAGGATAAATATCTGTGATTGATGGAATGTGTGGATTATTTTCAGGAGTTACTACTTCAAGTAATACTCTTCTATTATTTGTGATTGAAACAAACGGATAAATTGCGTGAAGTTCACGATCTTTTTCTTTTGGCCAGTGAGCTCCTGCTACACCCATACACATTTCAAAACGAAGAGTTGGATCATCTCTTAGCACGCGAGCAACAGCTTTTAAATGTTCTTTTTTAACCATGAAAGTTAGTTGATCAACTTGAACTACAACTCTTTCAATTGCTTGTTCAAAAGTTACCTTTTGAGAAGGTAGTGCTTTTTCTAATGCATCAGCAATTTCATCGAAATAACTTCCGTAGGGTCTTTGCGCACTTGGTGCTGCCTGGATTGTTGTAACTAATCCACCAAAACCTGAAGTGTCTCCTGCTGATGTGGAACTTCCAAACGCTCCCTTAACAACATCTTTTAAAATTGGAGTTTCGGTTGAATTAACTATTTCTTTTTCACTCATGAAAGCAAACCCTTTAATTCAATAAGTGGAGATTCTTTTAAGCCTTTATCTTCTAGGTGAATTACTTGCTTTTCTCTTTGCTTACCAAGTTTCATATCTTGGATTTGATCGTGAATCTTTAAAATTGCATCCATCAACATTTCTGGTCTTGGCGGACAACCCGGTAAATACATATCAACTGGAACAACATGATCAACACCTTGCACGATTGCGTAGTTGTTAAACATTCCACCTGATGATGCACAAACTCCCATAGCTAAAACCCATTTTGGATCTGCCATTTGATCATAAATTTGTCGCAACACTGGTGCCATTTTTTGGCTAACTCGTCCTGCCACAATCATTAAATCTGCTTGTCTTGGACTTGCTCTAAAAACTTCCATTCCAAATCTTGCTAAGTCGTAACGTCCAGCACCAGTTGCCATCATTTCAATTGCACAACAAGCTAAACCAAATGTTGCAGGCCACAAAGATGATTTACGAACATAACCTGCAAGTTGTTCGACTGAAGTTAAAAGAACTCCACTTGGTAATTTCTCTTCAATACCCATTTATTCCCACTCAAGTCCCCCGCGACGCCAAACATATGCGTACGCGATAAAAACTGTTCCGATGAACAGAAGCATTTCAACAACACCAAAGAATCCAAGTTGATCAAATGTGACTGCCCATGGATACAAGAAAACAATTTCAATATCAAAAACAATAAATAACATTGCTGTTAAGTAGTACTTAATTGGAAATCTTCCGCCACCAACAGGTTGAGGAGTTGGTTCAATTCCACATTCGTAAGCAGAAAGTTTTGCTCTGTTATAGACCTTAGGACCAGCTAATGCCCCGGCGACTAATGAGAAAGCTGCAAAAGCAAAAGCGATTCCACCTAGCCCAACGATTGGCCAAGCGACATTCACTTATTACTCCTTCTACTTTTGAGCAATCAAGATTTAAGACTTCAACATCTTGAGTCTAATGTTTGCCCCGCCCAGATTTTGGACACCGGGTCGATTGTGCACTTGTGCATTTGTGCCTTAGTTATTTGGCTTATTTTGTTGCAGATGTTACCGAAAACTAAGCAGCGGGTGCGATTTTTGTTAAAGCGGTAATAATTCGATCAGACTTTGTTTTACCAGTCGTGCTGTAAAGATTTGCCAACAGTTTCAAAGTAAAGCGCATAAGTGGTTTTGAGGCCATGCCATATTTTGTGGCAACTTGCATAATTTGAGGATTACCAATTAGTTTCACAAAAACTCTGCCTAATGTGTAATAACTTCCCAAGCGATCTTTAAGTGCCACAGGATATTTATGTAATTCTGTTTCCATTGCAAATGTAGAAGGTGCGTTAACTGCTTTTTCAATTACATCTGCAGCTACTTGTCCTGTTTCCATTGCATAAGCAATTCCTTCACCGTTGAATGGATTAACCATTCCTCCAGAATCACCAACTAACAACATTCCTTTTATGTAATGAGGTTGACGATTAAAACCCATTGGTAAAGCTGCACCACGAACTTGTTGTGTCATGTTTTCATCTCGATAACCCCATTCTTCTGGAGTCTGATCAAGCCAACGTTTTAATAAATCTTTGTAATCAATACTTTGAAATACTGGCGAGGAATCAAGGATTCCTAAACCAACATTGGAAGTTCCATCTCCCATTCCAAAAATCCAACCGTAACCTGGTAATAATTTATTATCATCTTTTAGTTCTAACCATGACTCTAAATAGTCATCATGAGTTCTTGGACTCTTGTAATAAGTTCTAACTGCAACACCCATTGGTCTGTCATCTCTTCTTTCCAAACCAAGAGCTAATGCCATACGACTTGATACACCATCTGCTGCTACAACAACTTTTGCAAAATGTTTTGATTCAGATCCGTCAGGATTCTTTGTTGTTACCCCAACCATACGTCCAGTTTTTTCATCCATGATTGGTCCAGTAACTCTGGTTTTTTCGTGTAAACGAACTCCACGTTTTTGTGCAGTTCTAGCAAGTAACTCATCAAAATCAGATCTTGGTCTGACTAATCCATAATTTGGAAAACCTTCAACGTCTGGCCAATCAAGTTCTAAGCGATGGCCTCCACCAATTACTCTTAAACCTTTATTTCTTAACCAACCATTTTCAACAGTAGGTTCAATTCCCATATCTAAAATTTGTTTTACGGCACGAGGTGTTAAACCATCACCACAAACTTTTTCTCGGGGAAAACTTGTTTTCTCAAACATCAAAACATCTAAGCCACGATTTGCTAAATGAAATGCTGTGGCTGAACCACCAGGTCCAGCTCCTACAACAATTACGTCAGCATCATTTGGAGTATTCATTTATTTACTTTTCTCAGCTCTGTGGAGGGCAACAATTCCACCAGTTAGGTTTTTCCATTTAACATTATTCCAATTTGAGTTACTAATTTGAGTAGCAAAGTCTTTCTGATTTGGCCAGGCTCTAATTGAATCTGCCAGATAAACATAAGCATCCGGATTGGAAGAGGTCTTCTTAGCAATTGCAGGAAGAGCCTTCATTAAATACTCCATATAAATTTTTCTGATCGGCTCAAAGGTGGGAGAAGAGAATTCACAAACAACTAATCTTCCTCTAGGCTTTGTTACTCTAAACATTTCTTTTAATGCTTTTTCAACGTTGTTCACATTTCTTATTCCAAAAGAGATTGTTACTGCATCAAATGTTTGATCAGCAAAAGGCAGCGATAGGGCATCTCCTGCTGAGAAACTTAATTGTGGAGAACGTTTGCGTCCTTCCTTTAACATTCCTAAGGAAAAGTCACAAGGAATAACTGTTGCCCCAGATTTTGAAAAAGCTATTGAACTAGTTCCGGTTCCTGCTGCAAGATCTAAAACTAATTCGCCTTTTTTAGCAGAAACTGCTTGTGCAGTTGCTCTACGCCAAGAGTGGGTAAGTCCAAATGCTAAGACGTCATTTGTGATGTCGTATTTTGCGGCAACGCGATCAAACATTGCAGCAACTTCGCTGGGATTTTTTGTTAAGGAAGCTTTCGACATATTCATATTCTGTCAGCCCCACAGTTTTTTGCCACTTGTGGATGGTTTTTAACTTCAGGCGTAGTCTATGAATATGTCGAAACCAACTGCCGTAGAAAACTTGTCGACTACTCCCATTCGCACAATCGAATTATCTAAAAAAGTTGATTTAATCAACCTGATTCCAGACCTTCCAGCCGATCAAGTTTTTTCGTGGGTTAGAAACAATCAAGGAATCGTGGCATGGGGAATAAACACCAAAGAAAACTTCTCTGGAACTGAGCGATTCTCTAGAGCACATAAATGGTGGAAAGAATTTGTTGATAATTGCTCAATCAGAGATGAAGTGCTTACTTCAAGTTCAGGCGCTATATCTTTTGTTTCATTTTCTTATCTTGTAGAAAGTTCAAGTGTCGTAGTTGTTCCTGAAGTTGTGGTGGGACAGAACAGTGACAAAACCTGGTTAACCGTAATTGGTGATATAGATATAGAGAAAATTCAAGCTGCGATCTATGCGCCTAAAGAAGTAGCAAAAGCTCCTGTAAATCTAACTTGGACAAAGGGCAGCATTTCAATTGATGACTGGCAAAAAGGTGTTGAGAAAGCAGTTACAAGAATTAATAACAAAGAGCTAGACAAGGTCGTCTTAGCAAGAGATTTAATTGCTCATGCAGATGAAGTTATTGAGCCTAGATATGTCTTAACGAAATTAAGCAATTCTTATCCTGAATGCTGGTCATTTGCAGTAGATGGATTAATTGGGGCAACGCCTGAATTGCTAATTCGTCGAAGTGGCGATGCTGTTTTATCAAGAGTTTTAGCTGGAACAATTCGTCGTGACGAAACTGCAAATGATTCAGAACTAGCAATAACTTTGCTAAAGAGCGGAAAAGATTTAGAAGAACATGAATTTGCTGTGACTTCTGTTGCCACATCACTAGCTTTGCATTGCACCGATATGAAAGTGCCTTCTACTCCTAGAGTTTTAAGACTTTCTAACGTTGCGCATTTAGCAACTGATATCTCAGGAACACTTGTTGATTCGGCCCCTGCTTTAGTTTTAGCAGGATCTCTTCATCCAACTGCCGCAATTTGTGGCACACCTACTGGAAGAGCAAAAAGTTTAATAAAAGAATTAGAACAAATGGATCGCAATCGATACACCGGTCCAGTTGGCTGGATAAATGCTAAAGGTGATGGTGAATTAGGGATTGCTCTTAGATGCGCAGAAATAATTGAAAATATGGCAAGATTATTTGCTGGGTGTGGAATTGTTTCTGAATCAACACCAATTGATGAATTGGCAGAATCTGATGCAAAATTTGCAGCAATGAAAGATGCACTTACTAACTAAACGGTAATACTCCTGTTTACTTCTTCAAAAATTGCTTTTCTTAGCTGTGCTTCTGCTTTTCTTGATTGAATTTTAACCACTAAGACTTTAACTCCATTTGGAACATTCAAGTTGTTTGCTAAGTCATCAATTTTAGAAATTGACTTAACTTCAGCACCTAAACTCTTAAATACTTCCGCCAAGTTAACATCTGTTGGAGTTCCAAAAACTCTTTCAAAATCTGCAACTTCAGATTGCTCCAAAAGATTAAATATTCCTCCACCGTTATTATCGTTGACAATAAAAGTTATGTTTGGTTTTTTTTCAAGTGTTGGAATAACAAAACTAGACAAATCATGAAGTGCTGCAATATCACCCAACATTGCAAAGGTAGCAAGTTTAGAACTTATAGCCGCACCCATTGCTGTAGAAACGATGCCATCGATTCCATTTACTCCTCTATTCATAGAAACACTTACTTCTCCATTGGAGAAAGGAGAATCAATTTCGGGGGAAGTGAGTAACTCAAAGTCTCTGGCAGCAAGACTTGAAGCTAAATGAATATGAGAATTTTTAGGTAGGTTTTTCATTAAACAATCGACAACATGAAGTGCAGATACTTTAGAATTCTCTTTCAGTAATTGTTGAACTATTGAATGTGATAATTTTCCAGCATCTTGCCAAGTTTGTTTCCAAGCTTTATTGGATTGTTTTGCTGGAACTCTGAAAAGGCCAGAAATTCTTTGCTTAGCAGCAGAATTGGTAATAATGCTTGGTACTGCGCAGGAAATAACTAAACTTCCTTTTTTAATCAAATCATTAACTTGGCGAGATAAACCCACGCGTCCAACAGTTAAGACTACGTCTGGTTTTAAGTTAATTGCGTTTAAAGAAAGTAATGCCGGTGCATTAGAAACCATTCCTGATCCAACACATTGATGCGGGGGTTCAACTATCACTGGCCAATCGAGTGCATTTCCTAGTTCTTGTGCGTAGTTTAAATACTCCACATTTGTTCCACCAGCAACTATTAATCCTTTACGAGATAGCAGCTCCGTTGAGATATTTTCAGGAGTAATCACAGTCTCATTTTGTAGAATTTTTTTATGTTCAAAAACAAAATCAACACTAGGAACTAGTGGCTCTGCTAACGCAATATTTAAATGAACTGGTCCTCTATTTCTTGTGGCTGCAGTAAAAACTGAATTAATTCGATCTCTGATTGCATCCCTTGCAGAGGCTGTTTCAATAGTTAATGATTCAGAAGCTATTTCAATACTTCTGGACACATAATTACCAAAAATTTCTCTTTGAGCAATTACTTGATTTGCACCTGTTCCTTGAAAAGCGGCAGGGCGATCTGCCGTTAAAACTATGAATGGAATTCCTGCATATTTTGCTTCTATTATTGCTGGGAAAATATTTGCAACAGCCGTACCTGAAGTTGTTAACACCGCAGCAGGTTTGCCAGTTTTTATTGCAGAACCTAATGCTAAAAATGCTGCTGATCTTTCATCGATTCTTACGTGTATGGAAATTAAACCTTGCTTTTCTGCTTCGATTAAAGCCAATGAAATAGGACCATTTCTTGATCCTGGAGCTAGCGAAACAAATTCAACGCCAGTATTAATTAATTGTTGAACGACTAATTGAGCAGTTTGCGCAGAGGCTGGTTGTGATGTTTTTTGTTCTGACATTAAAACCAATTCCTCTCTCTTCCGAAATCAAATGACATATTTAATCTTTGAATCAATTCTTCTTGGTTTGGACTTTCTGTGACTTTAGATTCATCTACTTCAAGTCTTTTTATTTCAATAACGCCATTATGGGCTCTCAGAGTTTGAGTCACAACATCAGTAGAAAGAATTGAGCCTGTCCCAGCCCCAGCAACCAATTGAGAACTTTCTCCCAAAAGAGATTGGGCTAGCAAAGTTTCGTATAAACCAATGCTTGTATCCATTGATCCAGATACCACAACTTTTTTCCCACTTTTTATTACCTGTTCAGCAATGCTTTGAAATCTCTTTATCCCACCAACTGGAATAGGCTTTATAACTACAAAATCTGCAACATCTGTAATTGTTTTAATGTGTTCAGGATTAGTCGCATCATTTGCTAAACGTAGGTTCTCATCGATTGCAACAGGAATTTTAGTTAATACTTTGAGTTCTTTAATCTCTTCAATACTTTTACAGGGTTGCTCGATGTATTCGATGTTGAATTCAGACAACTTGTTTGAATAATTAAGAGCATCACTAATTTTTAAACTTCCATTAAAATCAATTCTAAAAAGAATTTCTGGATAAGCTGAAATTACGGCTTCTAAAAATGCTATATCACTATCAATATTGGTTCCATTTAGTTTTACTTTTAAAATCTTACATCCGGTGGCGGTAAGAATATCGATTGCTTTTTTAGGATCAGGACTAGTAGATATTGCGTTAACTTTGATTTGCTTTTCAATTGGTTCAGGCAGTTTCGACCAAGCCATTTCTAATGCAGCTTGTAACCACCTGGCACTGTGTTCAATTGTGTGATGAGGGAAAGGAGCAAACTCTGACCAGCCAAAATCACCTCTAATTAAAACGCCTTCGCGAAATGTCTCGTGGCGCATCGCATCGGTTAGTTCGACTCGAAAAGTTTTTAAATTGCTTAAAGCATTTTCTTTACTTTGCATTGCAACAAACTTTCTTTTTAAGGACGCTTTGGAAATTTACCGAAATCAGGTTTTCTTTTTTCTTTATAAGCATTACGTCCTTCTTGAGCTTCTTCGCTCATGTAATAAAGCAAAGTTGCATCCCCTGCTAATTGTTGAATACCAGCTAATCCATCATCGGATGCATTAAATGAAGCTTTGAGTAATCGAAGTGAAAGTGGAGAATGTTGCAACATTTCTTTTGCCCATTTAACAGTTTCTTTTTCTAGATCGGCTAAAGGAACAACGGAATTAACTAATCCCCATTCAAGTGCAGTTTTAGCGTCATACTGTCTTGCCATAAACCAAACTTCTTTTGCTCTCTTTAAACCAATTTGTCTTGACAACAAACTTGAACCGTAACCACCATCGAATGATCCAACTCTTGGACCTGTTTGCCCAAATTTTGCATTCTCTGCTGCAATTGATAAATCACAAACAACATGTAATACATGTCCACCACCAATTGCAAAACCTGCAATCATTGCAATAACTGGTTTAGGTAATCTTCTAATTTGTACTTGTAAATCTAAAACATTTAGTCGACCAATTCCTTTTTGTGCAACTTCATCATCACCGATGTATCCGTCATCGCCACGAATGCTTTGATCTCCACCTGAACAAAAAGCAAGGTCACCTTTACCGGTGAGAATTACTACGCCGACTTCATTGTCATCTCGTGCAATATCAAAAGCTTTTATAAGTTCAGTAACAGTTTGAGGTCTAAATGCATTTCTTTTTTCAGGACGATTAATTGTGATCTTTGCAATGCCTTCAGCTACGTGATATTCAATATCGCGCCATTGACCTTCAGGTTTCCAATTCAATGCAGAAACGATTGAGGATTGTGCTGGATCGTTATTCACTTAAAAACATTCACTCTCTACGCTGGTGTACTGATGACACCAATCTTTGCAAACCGAGTTTTACTGCCTGTGGGCCGGAAGGCTGCTGACGCAGTTTCAGGGGCAATTTCTAAAAGTCTTAATGAAAAATCAATTAGTGCACTAGTGCCTGCAACCAAAGGTGAAAGTTTAGGAAATAAATTCGAAACGGCCCTAGATGTTTCAGTGCCTTGCGAAATTGAGTCTGGACTAATTGTTTGCACAAGCGGATCAACTGGAAATCCAAAAGCTGTGGAAATATCTGCCGAAGCATTATTAGCAGCAACGAATTTAGTCAATTCAAAGTTTGAAAATCCTGCATCTTGGTTATTAGCAATTAATCCTGCCTTTATTGGTGGTGCCATGGTTATTGCACGAGCAATTGCGCAAGATCAAAAATGGGAATACGGATTAGACGATGACGGTAAATTCTCCCCAGAAATTTTTGCCGGTATTGCCCAAACCTTCATTGCGAAAAACGGAAGAGTAAGAACATCATTGGTTGCTGCTCAGCTTTCTTCATTGATTGCCCAAGATCGAATTGAGTTATTAACAAAATTTGATGCAGTATTGGTTGGTGGCGGACAGATTTCTCCAGAAATTTATAACAATCTAATAAATCAAGGCGTTAATTTAATTAGAACCTATGGAATGACTGAAACTTGCGGTGGAGTTGTTTGGGATGGAAAAACACTTGGAGAAGTAAAAATAAGAATTGAAAACCCCGCCAATGGTGGAGCAGGACAAATTTCAATCAACAGCCCAAGTAATGCAACTTGCTATCACGGAAATAGTGAAGGCATAAAGAAATTGAATCAAATAACTTTTAATGGCGGTTGGGTAATGACTCAAGATATAGGAACTTTTGAAAATGTCACACTTAAAGTAATTGGCAGAAGTGATGACATTGTTGTTTCAGGGGGCGTAAATGTTTCTGTCCACGCTGTGGAAAATGTTTTAAGAGATCAAGACGGCGTTGAAGATGCAGTTGTTTTTGCAATGCCCGATAAAACTTGGGGAACAATTATTGCTGCAGTAATTGTAGGAAATGCAGATCTCCTTAAACTTCAAGATGCAGTTGAAAAAGAATTAGGTAGTCCAGCCAAACCTCGAGTAATTAAATTTGCTCATGAATTGCCTTTACTTCCAAATGGCAAAATTGATGTAGATTCTTTGAAATGACTAGTTTAAACATCTGGTTTCAAGGAGCTAGACCAAAAACACTTGGTGCAGCAATTGCTCCAGTATTAGTTGGCTCATCAATTGCCTATTATGAAAAATCTTTTGATTTAACAATTTCTCTTTTGGCTTTAATAGTAAGTATTTCTATTCAAATAGCTGTTAACTATGCCAACGATTATTCAGATGGAATAAAAGGCACAGATGATCAAAGAGTTGGTCCAGTGCGACTTGTTGGTCAAAAACTTGCAAGTCCTAAATCTGTGAAAACTGCTGCCATCATTTTCTTTTCTATAGCTGCTTTGGCTGGATTATTTATTACCATTCTTTCCAACCAATGGTGGTTTTTACTATTAGGTCTTAGTGCAATTGTTGCAGCGTGGACTTACACCGGAGGCCCAAAACCTTACGGTTATACCGGATTGGGTGAATTATTTGTTTTCATTTATTTTGGGCTAGTTGCTGTATTAGGAACAACGTATGCGCAAACTCTTTACTTAAAACCTTACTTCTCTTTATACGCCGTATCGATAGGACTTTTTGCATCAGCAATATTGGTTGCAAATAATTTAAGAGATAGAGAAAAGGATAAACAAAATAATAAGAACACTTTGGCAGTTAAATTAGGCGATCAAAAGACCAGGAATTTGTATGCGCTTTTCATGATTCTTCCATTTATCTTACTTTTATCATTATTTATCTATAACAGAATGAATCCTGGAACAAGAATTGGTGCAACAATTCAAATTCAACTTCTAGCTTTGTTTCTGGCTTGGAGAAGTATAAAACCAGTTATTAATAAAGTAATGGGTAAAGAATTAATTCCGGTTTTGGTTAAAACAGGTCAGACTGAGCTTCTCTGGGCTCTACTTGTTTCACTTGCATTAGTTCTAGAAACTAATTAATTTCCATCAATAATTTTGTCTTCTTTTTCTGCGGCGGCAGCAATTCTTTTGTTCACTCTCTGAAATCCTGAAAATATAGAAGTAGATAGTTGGTCTCTAGTTTTGGAAAGTACAAAAAGACTCACAATGCCTGAAGCCAAAAATCCAACCATTAGCAATAGAACTCCTCTTAAACCAACTAAGTATCCAACGCCCAAAAAGGAAGCCAAAATCAAAATTCTTAAGAACGTGTAAATAAATATATTTTTCATGCCTTAAATACCTGCATAACTGTGTAGACCT
>BJFU01000012.1 GCA_014190035.1 Actinomycetes bacterium
AGAATCTGCAGCAGGTTCTGCTTTCCAAACTCGTGTTTGTAACCAAGTAACAGGGTTGATTGTTTCGTCTTTTGCGTTATGGGTTTCAAAGTGAAGATGTGATCCAGTGGTATGTCCTGAGGCTCCCACTAAGCCAATTTTGTCCCCAACTTGTAAAACGTCACCTTTTTTAGCAATTCTTTTCGACATGTGCGCATACCAAGAAGTTGTGCCATCAGAATGTTCCAAAATGATCAAACGACCATAAGCTTTTTTCCATCCAGCAAAAATAACTTTGCCTTCTACTACTGCCTTTATTACAGTGCCGCGAGGTGCGCGAATATCAATTCCGTCATGTCGTCTGCCAGCCCAACGTCTACCCTTTTGGTTATAAACAGCTGATATCTCACCAATTACTGGCATCTTGTATGGAAGAGATCGGCTGGAAGTTCCGCGAGCAGGTTGCTTGCCACGTTGACCTTCAGGAATAACAGTTGCAGCTTGTTCAGGATTTAATTGTGCAGCTACTTCTTCTTTTGTTGCTTCGTCGTATTCTTTTTCAGATTTGTTAACAGCTCTTTGTTCATCAAGAGCGATGAATATTTCGTTCCAACCAAGTGGTCCTACTGAGGTGCCATCATCGATGTCACCGTTTTCAGCATAAAATTTAGAAACTGCTCTAGTAGTTGCTGGACCGTATTTGCCGTTGGCAACAGGAATGTCGTAACCAAGTTCAATTAACGCTGCTTGCATTTTTTTCACAGCACTGTTTTCAACACCAGTTCGAAGAGCAGAGGATCCTGGATAGTCAGGAATCCCATCTGCGTAGGCAGGTGAGATTGAGATTGTGCTGGCTAGAATTCCCGAAATAGTCAGGGCAACCAGGCGTCGTTTCAGGCGCATAACCAAAGACCATACCAACTGGCTTGCCTTTAGGGGCAAGCAAGGCGCGCCCCTGTGGAAAATTAAGGCTTAATCGTCACTTCGAGGCGATTTGAGTCGTCTTCAGCACAGCCATTACTCATAGGTACCTCAAGTAGACCTTTAACCCCACTCAGGATTACAGCTCCTGTTGGGACAACGGATGTGAAATAGACAGTTTGACCTGTTTCAAAGCATCCCTCTGGAGTTGAAGTTGTAGAAAACAATTTTTTGTCTGGTGATTGGTATTTACCAGTGGTTGAAATTAAAGATTTAGTGTTATTCCCACCAGCCACATTGGTAACAGAGAGTTGAATGATCCATTGTCCTAGTGAATCTTGATAAACGGTGCCCGAATCCATCTGCACACCTTTACCCCAATAAACAGCTTTGATGTCATTGGCGTATTGCCAGGTAACTTTTGGCAAAGATTTAACTCGAGAAGCAATATTTACCTTGCTTCCACCAGTTGAAGTAATCGACCAAGAAGTAATTTTGCCTGACTTATTGAATTTAAAATCTGAGTAGGTGCCAGAAAAACCTGGGGCAGCGGTAGTTAAAACCACTTTGCCATTAGTTACTTTGGCAGTTCCCGCAGCAGCATTAGCTGGAGTTGTTCCTAAAGGTCTTCCCACTGTAGAAATTGAGCGCATGTATTTCTCAGTTGAGTAATAATTTTGAATCATCGATACTGCAAGATCTGCAGAACCGGACAAATTTTTTCTAGTTGCACTTATTGAATCTGGATTACTTGAGGCAATGGCCTTAAACACTGCTGAGACTTTTGCTTGTTGAGTTTTATTCAGCGTAGTTGCACCGTGGGCTGGAGCGGACATTCCCGCTAGTAGTAATAGTGAGGTTAAAAGCAAAGAAGTCTTCTTTAAGTGTTTAATCATGTTTCAGATGTTACTCCCGTGGTTTAGGCTTTGCAAAGGAGCAACACTTATTTCCGCCCTGGTTATAAACCGGGAAGTGGACTTCAAACAGGTGAAAGGGTGAATTTTCAAAGCGATGCTACAAATCTCTCCTGCCCCTGAAAAAGTACTTTCTGATTCAGAATTACTAAATCTTTATCCTTGGCCAAATAAACCTTGTATCAGAGCCAACATGGTCCAATCATTAGACGGTGGTGTAACTGACCAGAATCAAAACACAATTTCTCTTTCCACCGATTCAGATAAACAAATATTTAGATTACTTCGCCAACTAAGTGAAGTGATATTAGTTGGATCAAAAACTGCTCAATCAGCTCCTTATCTAGATATAAAAATTAATGAACAAAACAAAGAACTTAGAAAGAAACTAAGACTTACTAAAAAACCAAGACTTGCGGTTGTTTCAAATAATTTAAATTTCACTAAAGAATGGTTTAAATCCAGAACTGATGAGGAACAACCAATTATTTACACCTCACAAAGTAGTGAATCAAATATAAGACCATTTGTGGGATTAGCAGAATTTGTCTTTTGTGGCCAAAAAGAATTAGATTTAAAAAGTGTTAAACAAGATCTAGTCAGACGATCATTTAAAAGAATCTTGTGTGAAGGTGGGCCAACTTTACTTCATGGACTTATTAATAACAATTTGCTGGATGAATTAGATTTATCAATTGTGGCAAAGTTTTCTGAAAGCTCTGAATTGACCTCATTGCTTAAAGGCACTAAATTTAGGATTCCAGTTAACTTCAAACCAGCTCACGTATTACAAGAAAATCAAACAATTTTTATGCGTTACATAACTGAAGGGCACAAATTCTAAATGGGTGAATTAATCTCAAATGAAAAGCCTGATGGCAATAAGTATCCGGTACAAAAAACAGATCAAGAATGGAAATCAGAATTATCAGATTTTGAATACCACGTATTAAGACAAGCTGGAACTGAACCTGCTTGGAGTGGTGAGATCGAAAAGGGTGAGAACCTAACTTATGTATGTCGAGGATGTAATTCAAAACTTTTTACTTCCAACGAAAAATTTGATTCTCGTTGTGGTTGGCCATCTTTTTGGTCACCGTTAGCAAAAGAGGCAATCATTGAATTACCTGATTACTCAATGGGTCGATTAAGAGTTGAAGTTCGTTGTGCCAATTGTGGCTCACACTTAGGACATGTTTTCGAAGGGGAAGGCTTTGATACCCCAACAGATTTGCGCTATTGCATAAATGCGGTTTGTTTAAAATCTGCTGATTAAGTTTTTACCCTCTTTCGGCGTTGCATCACTTCTGTCACACCAGTAACACTTACAGTTAGACAAGTGAAAATAGAAAATTCTGAATTTGAGCAACTAGTAGAAGAAGTTCGTCGCGCTCCCCTAAGACCAGAAATCACCACTGAAGAAGTTCCAGCACCTATGCGGTTAGCACCTTTTGCTTTAGCAATTTCTGCAGAAGTTTTAGAAGGCGAAGATGATTTAAGTAATGGTCGCTTAGTTTTACTTTTTGATCCTGAAGGTGTTGATGCTTGGAAAGGAAACACTCGTTTAGTTACTTTTACCAAAGCTCGCGTTGAAGCAGATTTAGCAAGTGATCCACTATTGACTCAAGTTGGTTGGTCTTGGTTACTGGATTGCTTTGAACAACGTGGAATAAAAGCAACTGAACTTTCCGGAACTGTGACTAGAACATCTTCTGAGTCATATGGCGAACTAGATTCCCATCTTTTAGATGGAACTATTGAAATCAGAGCGTCTTGGACTGTGACTGGACAATTAGGTTTGCACGTTGCTGCCTGGGGAGATCTTTTGTGTCAAGCAGCAGGTTTACAGCCTTTACCCACTGGGATGTCTCGAATTAAAAAGGCAAGATAACTTCCATTTAAGTCTCTGGAACTTTCCAGCTAAGTTTTTCGTCCGAGTCATTAACTTGAAAACTAATTTAACTGCACTGATTGCAGATCATAATCAAAATATTGATAAATATTTAAAAGTATGTATGGAAATTGGCGTTACTCATTGGATTCACTTATTAACAGGGAATGAAATTAGAACTCATTTTAGAAAATATGGTCCACCTAGAATTTCTCTCATCTCGGAAAGAATTAGTGCTGAATATGGAATTAATCTTGCGCAAGAGTTAAAGCACGCAGGCTGTGACAATATTGTTTTGTTTATGAGTAAGAAAGATTCGGTTAGCACTAAACAAATTATCAATAAGAAAACCAGAGCCTTGATTTTTAAATCTGAAAATCAGGCACAAACGCCAAATTGGAAATTATCAAGCAAAGAAATTAGATTGTTACAACTGCTAGCTAATGGCAAAGACATAACTCATATTTCTGAATCACTTAAATTACCTGTGTCTAGAGTGAAAAGTATTTTGGCAAATATTCGCAAAAAGACTGGTATTCATGACAGAGCCGCGCTAGTTACAACTGCTCTGAGAGCCGGTGTGATTGGCTAGAGACATATGTCAGAGTCGCTTGAAGAAATCGCCTTAGAAGAAGCTGATTTTCTTACCCACATCACTAAACCTGTTAGACAATTTCATTTAATTGATAATCAAGAATCTCTCAATGATTTTTGTAAAACTTTAGAAAAATTCCCCGAACCTTATGCCTTAGATGCCGAACGTGCATCGGGTTTTAAGTATTCGCAGCGCGCTTATCTATTACAAATTTCTGCTGCAACTTCTGATATTTATTTGATTGATCCAATTGCAATGAATGATCTTTCTCCATTACAACAATTATTAAATAATAAATCTTGGATCTTGCATGCTGCCACTCAAGATTTGCCATGTTTATATGAACTTGCTTTAAAGCCTGGAGAAATATTTGATACCGAATTAGCAGCAAGATTGATGTCTCTTCCCCATGTTGGTTTGGGTGGATTGTTAGAAGATGAATTGGAAATAACACTTGATAAAGAACATTCAGCTGCTGACTGGTCGAAAAGACCATTGCCTCAAGATTGGTTAATTTATGCTGCCCTTGATGTTGAATTCTTACATCAATTAAGAAAAATCCTGATTGAAAAACTCACCGCGAGCAACAAACTAGAGCTTGCTAATCAAGAGTTTGCTTCCCTTTGTAATTGGCAATCCCCCGGTTTAAGACTTGATCCATGGCGTCGAACTTCCGGAATGCATGAAGTTCGAGGTGGAATTGAATCTGCCATTGTGAGACAAATTTGGAATAAACGAGACGAAATAGCTAAAGAAAGAGATATTGCTCCAGGTCGAGTTTTAAATGATGCTGGCATTGTTGAAATTGCCGCTAAAAAACCTAAAACTGTTGAAGAATTAAAATCTTTATCCAGTATTAAATATCGTCCAGCTAAAAATGATGCCACTATTTGGTTTGAACAACTCCAAATTGCCTTACAACTAACTCCTGAACATTGGCCTGTTAAACAAAAAGGAATTGAAACCTATCCCGCACCCAAGTCTTGGTTGGAAAAAAGACCTGAGGCCTATCAACGCCTGCAATATGTGAAAAGTGCTCTTCATCAACTTTCAGAAGAAGTACAAATTCCAGTTGAACATCTCTGCTCCCCTGACCTGGTGAAGCGTTGGTGTTGGGATAAACCAAGTGATGATGAGATCTCAACTGCTCTTTGGCTCTCAGAGCATGGGGCAAGGGCCTGGCAGGCTGAGAAATTGACCCCGATATTGCTCAAATCATTAGACAACCCCAAGGTTGACGAATTCGAGGAATTGGGTTAGGTTGGAAGTAACTGCCAAATAAGGAAAAAACCCAATGCTCGCAGGTCTACTAATCGGTCTTCGTGAAGGTTTAGAAGCATCCCTAATCGTGGGAATTTTAATTGCCTATTTGGTAAAAATCGATCTTCGCAGTCGCATCAAAGCTGTTTGGACAGGTGTTATTACAGCGGTAATCTTTTCCATTGTTTTAGGTATCGGAGTTGCACTAACTTCTGAGTCATTATCTGAATTTGCCGAGAAATTTTTCGCAGGCACAATGAGTTTTATTGCAGTTGGTTTTGTAACCGGAATGATTTTCTGGATGCGAACAGCCTCTAAAGGATTAGCAAAAAGTTTAAGAACTCAAGTTGATGGTGCCCTAATAACTAGTGGAGCATTTGGATTGGCAATGCTATCTTTCGCAGCTGTTGCTCGCGAAGGTGTTGAAACTGCAATTTTCTTATGGGCTTCAGCACAAAATTCAGGAAGCATGCCAACTCTAGTTGGTGGGTTTACTGGTATCGCAATTTCAATTTTCTTAGGTTACTTAATTTATCTAGGTGCAGTTAAGTTAAATCTTTCAGTTTTCTTTCGCACCACAGGTTTACTCTTAATAGTGGTTGCAGCCGGAGTATTGACCTACGGTATTCATGAATATCAAGAATTAGGATGGTTGCCAGGAATTAACTCAATTGCTTACGATATTTCAGGTTCAATTGATCCAACCGGATTTGTGGCAACTATGTTTAAAGGATTACTAAGCTTAAGAACTTCCATGAGCTGGTTAGAAGTATTTGCTTACCTTTCCTACATTGTGATTGTTGCAGTAATATTCTTAAGACCTTCACGTGTTGCAAAAACAGTCAAAGAAGAAATGAAGATTTCTTAATTCTTTCTTTCACTAAATGCATTATCAAGTCTTGCCACTGCTTCAATAATTTCTCTCGAAATATCTTGGGCAGTTAAACCAATTTCTGACATGATTTGGGCACGAGTGCCGTGATTCAAGAATTTTTCTGGGATCCCAAAGTCTCTTTGTGGTGTGTAAATGTTCTTATCTCTTAAGAATTGAGAAATTCCTGCTGCTACTCCCCCAGATTTAGAATTATCTTCCACAACTGCAATTAAGCGATGTTTGGCAGCCAAGATAGATAAGTAATTTGGTAAAGGTTTAATCCAACGAGGATCAATTACAGTTACTCCTACTCCTTGATCACTTAAACGTTGTGCAACATCTAAGGCCAAATTTGCCATTGCTCCAATTGATACAAGCAATACATCTTCTTCGCCTTTTTTATTCAAAATATCTATGCCTTCAATTCGTTCCTGTGCAGGAACTGGTTGGGCAATTGCACCCTTAGGAAATCTCAATACAGTAGGTCTATCTTTTACAACAACAGATTCTCTTAATAATTCCCTTAAGGTGGAAGCATCTCTTGGTGCAGACAGCATCAAATTAGGCACTACTTGCAAGATTGACAAGTCCCACATGCCGTTATGGCTTGCTCCGTCATCACCAGTTATTCCTGCTCTATCAAGCACAAAAGTCACACCGGCATTATGAAGTGCCACATCAAGTAACAATTGATCAAAAGCTCTATTTAAGAAAGTTGCATAAATTGCAACTACAGGGTGCAATCCCCCAAATGCCATTCCTGCTGCTGAAGTTGTGGCATGTTGTTCTGCGATTCCAACATCAAATATTCGATCAGGAAATTGTTGAGCAAATTTATCTAAACCAGTAGGCCCTAGCATCGCAGCAGTAAGAGCCACAATGTCTTTTCTTTCTTTGCCAATTGCCACTAATTCATCACTAAATACTGAGGTCCAAGTTGTAGCGGAAGCATTTACTGGTTTTCCAGTTGAAGGATTAATGATTCCGGTGGCATGGAATTTTTCAGCTTCATCTTCTAAAGCAGGGGCATATCCTTTACCTTTTTCGGTAATGACATGAACCATTACTGGACCATTAAATCTTTTAGCTACCTGAAGGGCGTTTTCTATTAAATCCTCATCGTGACCATCAACTGGTCCAAGGTATTTAAGTCCCAAATCTTCAAATAAACCTTGTGGAGCAAAAACATCTTTAATTCCTTTTTTCATGCCATGCAAAGCTTCGAATACGGGCCTACCCATTGGGGATTTCAATAAGGTTTCTTTACCCCAATCAAGAACTTTTTCATACATATCGTTAGTTCTTAAAGATGCTAAATGTGTTGATAGTCCACCAATAGTTGGTGAATAAGAACGGCCGTTGTCGTTCACAATTATTACTAATGGACGATGAGTTTGTGAAGCAATGTTGTTCAAGGCTTCCCAACTCATGCCACCTGTTAAAGATCCATCTCCTACAACTGCCACAACGTGGCGATCTTTTAATTCGCCTGTTTGCTCATAAGCTCGGGCAATTCCATCAGCCCAAGATAAAGCAGTTGATGCATGGGAATTTTCCACAATGTCATGTGCTGACTCACCTCTTGCTGGGTATCCAGAAATTCCATCTTTCTTTCTTAATTCATTAAATTTATCTAGTCTTCCGGTAAACATTTTGTGAACGTATGACTGATGTCCGGTGTCCCAAACAATTGAATCTTTAGGTGAATCAAAAACTCTGTGAATGGCAATAGTTAATTCCACTACTCCAAGATTTGGACCAAGATGGCCACCAGTTTTAGAAACTCGATCAATTAAAAATTCGCGTACTTCTTTAGCTAAAGTTGGAATTTGGGCAGCAGGGATTTTCTTTAGATCAGTTGGCGAATTAATGGATTGCAAAATTCCCATAAATCTCCACCTTCCTCATCTGCTCTCGTGCCTGTTTAATTCTAGATCGAATCTCGTTGACCGCACTTTCCCCTAAATGCTACTTAAAGACGCGTGACTTCCCATTTCACGCTTGCCTCGAGTGGCTTTCCAGGAGAAACAATGTGTCGGGGGTGATTAACCGCATCGGGAGGCCCAGTCTGGGGCTCGATACAAAAAACGTCTTCTGGTTCATCAAAAATTACAAACGTATCCACATCTGATGAAAGATCAATTCTTAAAGCATCAGGCCACTCGATGAATCCTTTGCCCGTTGGCACATCAAATGCATCATCAAAAGGGGGAATTCCTATTGATTTAGTTTTATTAAGAGTGAAAAAATTTTCATCTTTCACATATTGAGATATTGCTTCTATTCCAAATTTAGCAGGTTGACCTTTTTCAAGTTGTCTCTTAAACCATGGATGCCATCCAATTTCAGCAGGAAATTCTCCACTTCTCGATGAAACAGTTACTTGGCATTTAACGAAATTATTTGTAATTGACCATTTTTGGACGATCTCCATCTTTACCGGCCACTTATCATTTGTTTCGTGAGCTACTTCAACTGAAGTTTCACTTTGATTGCGAATTTGTCCTTCATTAAACAAAACCGTTCCATGAATTGCCCAGTTTTGAAAATTTACATCTTGTGGGTAATTTTTTCCTTTATAAACAACTTGATTATCTCTAATGCGTCCAGCCCATGGGGCCATCAAGTACCAACCACCTATTAAAGGGTGATCTCCTTTTGGTCCAAGAATTTGTAAATCATCAACAAACCATTGGGTAGCACGACCACCGGCAATAGAATCAATTACTAATTTATGTTTACCACTTGCAATTTCAATAATCATTTCAAATCCTTAAGGTTTGAAAAGAAAATAAGCTAACTTGTTCGTGATTTCCGACTAGTAATTGCATCAGCTGTTGCAGCAAGTAACAACACTCCACCAGTGATTGCCAGGTTTAATCCTGAGGCCAAACCAATTAGGCCTAGGCCGTTGTCAATTACCGCGATTACAAAACCACCAATTACTGCATCACTTAATCTGCCACGGCCACCAAACAAACTCACGCCACCAACAACGGCTGCTGCAATTGCATTTAACACAATTGATCTTCCAGCTGCAGCATCAACTGATGCTTGACGAGAAGCCATAAGAATTCCAGCAATGCCTGCAAATGTGGAAGAGATCATAAAGACTGTGATTCTTACTCGACTTACTTGAATTCCTGCGCGTCTGGCGGCTTCTGCGTTTCCACCAACTGCATAAACGTGTCTACCAAATTTAGTTCTGTTTAATACAAATGTTCCAACAGCTAACAAAATCAAAACAATTGGCACTACATAAGGTACTCCTCTTAAAGAAGTAACAGCTGGGTTTGCGCCACGTTCTAAATTAAGAAAACTTACAAAACCAGCTCCGACAACCAAAATTGCTACTGATCTAAAAATTAATATTCCTAGAGGTTTGTTTTGTTGACCTGAAGATGTTCTTTGTCGACGTGAATAAATTGAAGTTCCTAGATAAGACAAGAAAACAATTGCCAATAAAATCCAACCAAATGCCAATTGCATTGGGGTGTTCATGATGGCAAGAATTGGTGGAGCATCAATTCCAATTAATCCACCTTTACCAACAACAACTAATTGCAAACCTTGAAATGCTAAAAAGGCTGCCAGCGTTACGACGAACGAGGGTATTCCGACTTTTGCAACTAAGAGTCCTATTAGAAAACCAATTAGCATTCCCATTGAAATCGCAATAACAGCAGCGATCGGCCAAGCAACTCCATATTCAGACATTGTTATCGCTAAAAATGCTGCAGATAATCCTGCAGTCACACCTGCTGATAAATCAATTTCACCTAAAAGTAAAACGAAAGTTAATCCCATTGCAAGTGTTGTAACAGTTGCAGTTTGGGTTAATAAGTTAGCGAAGTTAATTGGTTTTAAGAAGATTGGATTTGCCACAGCAAAAATAGTGGCAAGAATTACCAAACCAAGTAAAGCTGGTAAAGATCCGGTTTCGCCACCTTTTACTCGAGCGATGTAATTTCGACCAGCATCTAGAAAGGAACCTTCGTTACCAGTTTGAATTGCGTTTTGATTACTCACTTAGGCACCAACTTCTTGTGTTTTTGCACCAGTGATGTAGCCAACTACATCTGCTTGGTTAGTTTCTGATTTCTTAACCGCAGCTGTCATTTTGCCCAAATAAAGAACATAAATTCGATCAGCTACTGTAAAAACATCTTGTAAGTTGTGGGAAATAATAATTACGGCTTTTCCAGCATCTGCCAGTCTTCTAACTAGTTGCAAAACTTGCTCTGTTTGGGCCACACCTAATGCTGCAGTTGGTTCATCCAAGATAACGACTTTGTTATTCCACAAAACTGCTCTAGCAATTGCTACGGTTTGTCTTTGTCCACCTGAAAGTCGAGCAACTTTTTGTCTCACTGATTTAACAGTTTTTACTGACAATGAAGTCAAAGTGTTTGCTGCTTCTGATTCCATGTGACCTTCATCAAGCACACCGGCGTTTGCTTCTTCTCGACCTAAAAACATATTGTGCACGATGTCTAAGTTGTCACAAAGTGCTAAATCTTGATAAACAACATCAATGCCTAAATCAGCTGATTGCCTTGGACTGTGTAGTTCAACTGGTTTGCCTTCAAAAAGAATTGTTCCTGCGTCATATGGCTGGATTCCTGCTAAACCTTTAATGAGAGTTGATTTGCCTGCACCGTTATCTCCAACAAGAGCGGTTACTTCACCGGCACGAACTGAAAAGTTTACGTCCTTTAATACTTCAACTGGACCAAAGCTTTTCTTCACACTTTTTAATTCAATTACTGGAGTATCACTTGACAAGAAAATCCCCTTTTTCGTCAAAAATGCTCGTATTACATATTTGGTCTTGACACCCTATTACAGGTGCCAAGACCAAATATAACTATCTATAAATCAGATCTTAGGAAAGACCGATTTCTGTACACTTTGCTGCTGCGTCGCCGGTGCAAACATCTGCTGCGGTTAGACCACTGCGATCAAGTGCTTGTTTGAAACCATCAAGTGATGCTGCATCTGCATACAACGCTTGTGGATCTGCTGCTTGGAAAGGTGTTCCGTCAGCCAATTGTTTATTGGTTGTTGGGGTTTCACCCTTCAAGATTGCGATTGCCAATTCAGCTGCTGTTGAAGCTTCAACTAAGTAATCTTTGAAGACAGTCATACATTGCTTGCCTGACAATACGTTGTTCATTCCTTCTTTAGAAGCATCTTGACCTGAAACTGGAACGGTCAATTTGTTCTTATCAAGGATTGCGATTGCAGATGCTGCGTTGGTGTCGTTTGCTGACACAACTGCGTCAACTTTTCCACCGTTTGCAGTAAGTGCTTGTTCAAAGTTGGTACCAGCTTTGGCACCATCCCATGAACCGTCTGGACGCTTTGCGCCAAGTTTTGCTTTGTCAACTTCAACACCAGCAGCTTTTAATGCTGTGTCATAGCCTTCAGCAAACATTGCTGCGTTACCGTCTGTTGGATCTCCATCAAGGAAAATCAATTCAGCGGTCTTTGGATCTTTTCCAGCGTCAGCAAGACACTTCAAGATTCCTTCGCCTTGAAGAGTTCCAACTGTTACGTTGTCAAATGAAACGTAGTAGTCAACACCTTCGATTGGACGATCGTAAGCAATGGTTGGTACACCTTGTGCCTTGGATTTGGCAGCAACTTGTGCGCCAGCACCTTGGTAATCGGTGATAATCATTACGTTGCAACCTGATGCAAGCATTTGATCACCAATGGTGAGCATCTTTGCAGTGTCGCCTTCAGCATTTTGAATGTCGGTTGTGAAACCGGCTGCTTCTAAAGCTTCTTTAAGTGCTGGACGATCTCCATTTTCCCAGCGTGGGGAAGATGCAGAGTCTGGCAAAATTACACAAGCTAGACCACTTGCAGCGGCTGCTGCTGTGTCTTCGCTTGCAGCGGTATCGCTACCACTTGAACATGCTGCTAATAAAAGAGCTGCTGCAGCGGTAACTGCAACTACTCCGAAAGAGCGTTTTAACACTCAGTTCTCCTTTGTTTTGTTGGATCATGATTTAAAACAAATAAAGCTTTTGGCTCTATTTATTTCAAACCAAGTATGTGGTCAATCGCTAGCTGATCGAGTCTCTCGTTAAAGTAACCACGTTCAGCCAGTTTGTCGGCGTCAAATACCTCCTGTTTCAACTTGTTAGCTGAATCTGAGGAATAACCTCCGACAGTTTTTTGTGATAGTGAATCATGACCTGAAACTTTATGTGCAGCTTGAACATCTGGATCTGCATCATAAGCACGTGCTTTTTCAGCAAGAGCTAAATAGTTTTTCATGGAATTCTTGGCAAATTCCCAAATTCCATCGCCATGTTCATTTCTATATGGACGAGAATCAAAATGTTTTGGACCTGCATAGCCTGTCTTTTCTAACAATCTCACCAAGAAGAAGTTATCTTTAATTCCTTCTGATCCAAAACGAAGATCCTGGTCATAGCGACCAATCTTTTGATCGTTTAAGTCAATGTGGAATAACTTCTCTTGCCAAATTGCTTGGGCAACACCTTGATAGAAAGAAAGACCAGCCATAGTTTCGTGAGCAACCTCTGGGTTAACGCCCACCATGCTTGGATCATCAAGTGTTTCAATAAATGCAATCATGTGACCAATGGTTGGTAAGAATGTGTCGCCTCTTGGTTCATTTGGTTTTGGTTCAAGTGCCATGCGCATCTTGTAACCTTTGTCCTTGATGTAACCAATGAAGAAGTTAATTGCTTCTCTATATCTCTCTAACGCATCAAGTGGATATTTGGAACCCGCTGCTTCAACACCTTCACGGCCACCCCAGAAAACGGCAGTTGGTGCACCAAATTCTGCACCGACATCAAGGGCGTTCAAAACTTTTTGAATTGCATACTTTCTAATTTGTGGATCATTTGAAGTAAATGCTCCATCTTTAAATACTGGATGAGTGAACAAATTTGTTGTTGACATGGAAACAACAACACCTGAATCATCAAGTGCTTTTCTGAAATCTTTTTTAATTTTATCTTGTTCAGCTAATGTTGATTTGTAAGGAAGTAAGTCATCATCATGAAATGAAACTCCCCAAACATTTAATTCTCCAAGTTTTCTTACAAAATCAGCGGGATAAATTGGAGGTCTGGTTGCGGTACCAAATGGATCTGTTCCTAAATGACCAATTGTCCAAAGGCCAAAAGCAAACTTGTCTTCTCTTTTAGGAGTCAAAGCATTTCCCATTTGAACCTCTTTCGTATTTGCGAACATCTTGCGAATTAGTGCAACTATGTCAACTTACTCTGTGAGGCCCTGGTGGGTCTACCTGAGGTGATTGCTTTTTAGACACAATCAGGTTACTTTTCCATAACTTTTCGTCCCACAAATCAACAAATCAGGCGTAGCTCTCATGAAAGGCTTCTCGATAAGCCTTTCGCACAGATTCTTGGTAGTTGACTTGCTTTACAACACTTCCCTTGATTTCCCAGGTTGGTGGATTTTTTGATCCACTCAATGCCCATGAAGCTTGTCTGGCTGCACCATCTGCCACATATTCAGCAGCAGGTGGAATATGAACTGGCACATTAAATAGTGTGGCAGCAATTTCTTGGACTGCTTTTGAAGCTGCAGCTCCTCCAATTAACACAACACGATTTGGTTTTGTTCCTTGACCAAAATTAGTAATCACATCACTTGCTTCTGCAAGGGAACAAAGCATTCCCTCGATACATGCTCGAGCAAAATTTGCCGGAGTTAAATTATTTCTAGTTAAGCCGTGCATTGATCCTTTTGCGTTTGGCAAGTTTGGAGTTCTTTCGCCATCTAAGAATGGTAATAAAACTAAACCATCTGCACCTGGTTTAGCAGTCAGAGCTAATTCTGCAAATTGATCAAGTGAAACGTTTAATACTGCTGCTCCTGCATTAATTACTCTGGCTGCATTCAAAGTGCAAGCTAAAGGTAAATAATTTCCAGTTGCATCAGCAAATCCAGCAATAATTCCACTGGCATCATTTGTGGGATTGCTTGAAACTGTGTAAGCAGTTCCTGAAGTTCCCAGAGAAATAACAATGTCACCCGTTGCAGCACCCAATCCAAGGGCAGCTGCCATGTTGTCACCAGTTCCTGGTGCAACAGAAATTCCGTTGGTAGTTTGTCCAATAATTTCGTTTGGTTGAGCAACTCTAGGAAGTTGTACTTCTTTACCCAGTGCAAGTTTTAATAAATCTTTTCTATATTCATTAGTTTGTGGTGACCAATAACCAGTTCCCGAAGCATCTCCTCTGTCGGTGACAAATTCATCAGGTGTTCCCATAAACTGCCAAGTTAGCCAATCATGAGGAAGCATTACTCCACTTACTTTTGCGGCATTTGCTGGTTCATTAGTTGCAAGCCAACGCAATTTTGTAACAGTGAAAGATGCCACAGGAACTGATCCAACTGCATCAGCCCATTTATTTGGTCCACCTAATTCATTAATTAAATCTGTTGCAGCAGCTGCTGATCTTGTGTCATTCCATAACAATGCATCTCTAACAACTTGTTTGTTGTCATCAATTACAACCATGCCGTGTTGTTGAGCACCTATTGATATAACTTCGACATCATCTAGCAAACCTTTAGTTGAATTTGTTAATTCACTCAACCATTTACTTGGAGAAATTTCTGTTGCATCAGGATGAGTTCCTCGAGCTTCGCGAACTAATTCGCCAGTTTCAGCATCTCGAACAACAATTTTTACAGATTGTGTTGATGAATCAACACCTGCTACTAATTTTCTAGTCATCTTTTTATTTTAAGAAGCTGCGAGTTGTCGTAACACGTAAGGCAAGATTCCACCATGGCGAAAATAATCAGCTTCGCCTGGTGTATCAATTCTTACTTTGGCGGTGAAAGTTTTTGTTCCGTTTTTGCCAGTGGCCACAACTTCAACATTTTGGGGAATCTTTCCGTTGTTTAAATCTTCAATTCCTTTAATGTCGAAGATTTCTGAACCATCGAGCCCAAGTTTTTCTGCATTTTCGTTGTTATTAAATTGCAGCGGTAATACTCCCATGCCAACTAAATTACTTCTGTGAATTCTTTCGTAAGACTCTGCAATTACTGCTTTTACTCCAAGTAAGGCTGTTCCTTTTGCTGCCCAGTCGCGAGAAGATCCTGAACCATATTCAACACCAGCAATTATTATTAAAGAAGTTTTGTCATTTATGTAATCAACACTTGCATCATAAATTGTGTCTTGTTGATTCTTTTTAAAGTTAAATGTAAATCCACCTTCAACATCTTTGAGTAATTTATTCTTTAGTCTGATATTGGCAAATGTTCCGCGAATCATTACTTCGTGATTTCCACGGCGTGAACCATATGAGTTGAAATCTTTCTTATCAATTCCGTGCTGAGTTAAGTATTTTCCAGCTGGAGAATCAGCCTTGATACTTCCGGCAGGTGAAATGTGATCTGTTGTTACAGAATCGCCTAACCATGCAAGTACTCGAGCAGATGAAATATCTGAAACTTTTCCTGGTGTTTTTGGCATATTTTCAAAATATGGCGGTTTTCTTACATAGGTACTGGAATCAACCCAGGTAAATGTTTTACCAGTCGGAGTGGAAAGTCTTTGCCATTTTTCATCACCTTTGAAAACATCTGCATAACGTTTTGTAAACATTTCAGAATCGATGGCACCTTTAATTACTTCTTGAATTTCTTTCGTTGATGGCCAAATGTCTTTCAAATAAATTGCTTTACCCTCTTGATTAGTTCCAATTGCGTCGTTGTTTAGATCAATATTCATTGTTCCTGCGATGGCGTAGGCGACAACTAAAGGTGGAGATGCAAGGTAATTCATCTTCACATCAGGATTAATGCGTCCTTCAAAGTTTCTGTTACCACTTAATACCGAAACAGCGGATAAATCAGCGTGATTAATTCCTGCACTAATTGGTTCTTGGAGTGGGCCACTGTTACCTATACAAGTAGTACAGCCATAACCAACAAGATCAAAACCAAGTTTGTTTAAGTACGGAGTTAATCCAGCCTTATTTAAGTAGTCTGTGACGACTTGAGAACCTGGGGCAAGTGTTGTTTTTACCCAGGGAGCTCTTACCAAACCAAGTTCAACGGCTTTCTTTGCTAATAATCCAGCTCCAACCATTACTTCTGGATTGGAAGTGTTGGTACATGAAGTTATAGCTGCGATTACTACAGCACCGTGTTTTAGTGTCATTTTTTCACCATCAAGTGAAACTTCAATTTCTTTTGCGAGGTCAGTTGTGTAAGTAGGAAGTATTTTGTTGAAACTTTCTTTTGCGTTTCTTAAAGCAACACGATCTTGTGGTCTCTTTGGTCCTGCAATTGAAGGTTCAATAGTTGTTAAATCTAATTCTAGATTTTCTGAGAATCTTGGGACGTGATTTGGATCTAGCCATAATCCTTGAGCTTTGGCATAGGTTTCCACAAGTGCTAATTGATCAGCACTTCTTCCCGTAAATTTCAGGTAATCAATTGTTTGATCATCAATTGGAAAAATTGCCACAGTAGATCCATATTCAGGACTCATGTTTCCAATAGTGGCCCTATTTGCTAATGGAACAGCAGAACAACCAGCACCATAAAATTCAACAAATTTGCCCACAACGCCGTGCTTTCGCAAAACTTCAGTAATTGTTAGAACTAAATCAGTTGCTGTTACACCTTCTTTAAGCGCACCAGTTAATTTAAAGCCCACAACTTTTGGAATCAACATACTTACGGGTTGGCCAAGCATTGCTGCTTCTGCTTCAATGCCACCTACTCCCCAACCAAGAACTCCTAAACCATTAACCATGGTGGTGTGTGAATCTGTACCAACAACTGTGTCTGGATAAATTGTTCCATTTCTTTCAAATACAACTCTGGCTAAGTTTTCAATATTTACTTGATGAACAATTCCAGTTCCTGGTGGCACTACTTTAAACTCAGAAAAAGCTCCTTGGCCCCAGCGAAGAAATTGGTATCTTTCTTTGTTTCTGTCATATTCCAAATCCACATTTATTTTTAATGCCATATTTGAACCAAATGCATCTGCAATAACAGAGTGATCAATCACTAATTCAGCAGGAGCTAATGGATTAACTTTTTGAGGATCTCCACCTAAATCAATCATGGCTTCTCGCATTGTTGCTAAATCAACAATTGCTGGTACTCCAGTAAAATCTTGCATGATTACTCGAGCTGGAGTGTAAGGAATTTCAATACTTGGTTCTGCTTTTTCATCCCAATTGGCAACTGCATTGATGTGATCTTTGGTTATGTTCACGCCATCTTCAGTGCGAAGTAAATTTTCTAAGAGTATTTTCAAACTAAAAGGAAGGGTTTTTGAACCAGGAACTTTATCTAGAGCAAACATTTCACTTGAGCGATTATTAAAACTTAAGCTTTGCTTGGCTCCGAAAGTGTTTATACTCATTTATCCCTCAGTTTTATCAATACGCAAAGACTAGCAGTGGGAAGAATTCTAAGTTATTCGTGCACCAAAATGGCCACGGATTCAATGTGGTGAGTCTGTGGAAACAAATCAAATGCCACAACTGTTTCAAGTTTCCACCCATATTTCATAGCAATAAGAACATCTCTTGCTAGGGCGGCTGGGTCGCAAGCAATATAAATGATTTTTTGCAGAGTTTGATTGCAGACTTGTTGCATCACATTTTGACCCGCTCCAGATCTAGGCGGGTCAAGGATGACAACGTCAAACTTATTTTTAACTGAACGAATCCATCTATCCACGCGATTACTCACGACTTGAACATTTTTAAAATCTTTTAGATTAATTTTCGCATTTTGGGCAGCACTTCGATCCGCCTCAACAACAAATCCTTGGGCAAGTGGGAATTCTTGCAATAACGAGTGGGCTAAAACTCCAACTCCTGCGTAAAGATCTGCAAAAGATTCAACTTGCAATCCTTTAATTGATTTCTTAATTTGGCTACTTAGTGCAGAAGCTGCTCCTGGATGAACTTGCCAAAATCCATCACCAGCTACTGCAAAGTCATGTCCGTCAACTTCTTGAATTGCATTAGGTGCACTTGGTGCTCGTTGTTCAACGGGGTAAACAACAGTTTCTTCTTTGGACTTAACGATGAGTACTTCGTCATCAGGATTTCCATCTGGAAGATTCTTTAAAACATCATTAATAGAATTATCAGCAATTAAACATTTATCAATAACTTGAACATCGTGGGAACGATTTTTTCTAAAACCCCACTTACCTTGCTCATTGGCAACTAAACGAATTCGAGTACGCCAGTTACTTTCACTTGGCTCAACTGAATTAACTGAGCTAATTTCTGAGGCGTTTGGAACTTGTCCAAATCTTTCAAGTTGTTCAACTAATACTTGCAGTTTTATCTCTCTTTGAAAACTAGAATCTGAATGCTGCCAATCACATCCTCCGCAACCATCAGCTTTAAAAAATTCACATTTTGGTTGAATTCTATGACTAGACGCCCTTATGACTTTTGTAGTTTGCGCAAACCAAGA
This sequence comes from Actinomycetes bacterium, assembly GCA_014190035.1. Lineage (GTDB taxonomy): Bacteria > Actinomycetota > Actinomycetes > S36-B12 > UBA5976 > ATZT02. The sequence continues at coordinate 18,924 of BJFU01000012.1, forward strand.
TCTTTTTCCTGGAGCAAGTGAAATTAATTTTGCCTCCACAGTTTCTCCTGGAAGAGCATGTCTAACAAATACAACAACTCCATCGTGTCTTGCTACACAAAGTCCACCATGGGCAACTTTTTCAATATTTAAAGTTAAGAGATCTCCAGGATTCACGGCGTTAAGGACGTCGCAAATTTTGGGTCACTGGACGAGGAGTTTTTTCTTTCATGGTTTCTGTTGAAACTAATTGCCACGGAACACTTACCACCATTACACCCGGTGTGAACAACAAACGGGATTTTAATCTCAATGCTGATTGATTGTGAAGTAACTGTTCCCACCAATGTCCCACCACATATTGAGGTACAAATATAGAAATAACATCTCTAGGACTATCTCGCCTAATACTTTTTACATAATCAAGAATTGGTCTAGTTACTTCTCTAAAGGGTGAATCCAAGACTTTCAAGGGAACCGGAATTTCTAAACTTTGCCAATTCTTAATTAATTCATCAGTTTCTTTATCTTCAACTCGAACAGTTATTGCCTCAAGTGTGCTTGGTCGAGTGGCTCTTGCGTAATAAACGGCTCTCATGGTTGGTTTGTGTAACTTAGAAACCAAAATAATTCCATGTATTCTACTTGGCAAAGACAAATTAGCACCACTTGTTAAAGTTAGTTCATCATTTACTTTTCGATAGTAAACATAAATTGCACTCATAATTCCCATAAGCATTGGAATTGCAACTACCACCATCCAGGCACCGTGAGTAAATTTAGTTACCAAAACAATTATCAGAACTGAGCCAGTTAAAACAAAACCTATTGTATTAATGATTCGTGAACGTTTCATCTTTGAAATTTCATTTTTATCACTTGTGGTTGCAATATTCCTGGTCCAATGTTTAATCATTCCTAATTGTCCTAGGGTAAATGATGTAAATACACCCAAAATATAAAGTTGAATTAATCGTGTAACACTTGCATCAAATGCATAAACCATAATAATTGCAGCGCCTGCTAAAAATATAATCCCGTTACTAAAAGCTAAACGATCACCTCTGTTATGTAATTGTCTAGGTAAGAGTCTGTCGTTAGCCAAAATTGATGCTAGGACCGGAAAACCGTTATAAGCAGTATTTGCTGCCAAAACTAATATCAATGCTGTTACAGCTGCGATAACAAGAGTTCCAATTGTGAACGAACCAAAACTAGCTTGCGCAATTTGCACGATAACAGTTTTTTGTTGTTGCCCTAAAGGCAATCCAATTAGATCCTCTGGATGCTCTGCAACTTTTACACCCGTCTTCATCGCCAAGTAAGTAATTGACAGAAACATTGCAGAAGAAATTGTTCCCAATAAAAGTAAGGTCGTCGCCGCATTTTTACTTTTTGGTTTCTTGAATGCAGGAACACCATTTGAAATAGCCTCAACTCCAGTCAGGGCTGTACAGCCTGAAGAGAATGCTCTGGCAAACAAGAAAATCAGAGCAAAGCCTGTGAAACTTTGTTCAGCTGTAATTGTCCAATCAGCACTTTCAGCTTTTAATTCCACACCTTGAACAATTTGAATACCAGCCCATCCAACCATTATTAAAATAGAAAAAATAAAAGCATAAGTTGGAATTGCGAATAAAGTTCCTGACTCTTTGACTCCTCTGAGATTTAACACTGTCAACAAGACAATCAAGCCAATTGCCAGCATCACTCCATGATTTGAAAAATATGGAAATACAGATGAAATATTGTCTTTTGCTGCAGCTATAGAAACAGCCACTGTCATTACATAGTCAACAAGTAGAGCACTAGCAACAACTAGTCCTGGTTTTCTTCCCAAGTTCGTTGTCACAACTTCATAGTCACCACCACCACTTGGATAGGCGTGAACATTTTGTCGATACGACATGACTACAACACCCATTACAGTTGCCACAGCCATTGCAACCCAAATTGAACTATTTATATAAGCAATTCCACTGATACTTAAAACTAAGAGAATTTCTTGAGTTGCGTAAGCATTAGATGACAAAGCATCAGATGCGAAAACTGGAAGAGCGACTCTTTTAGGTAAAAGAGTGTCACCTAACTTGTCGCTTCTGAGTGCACGACCAACAAGTAGGCGCTTTATCGAAGTTGTAAGAATTGCCACAATCCCTCACATTACGCAACAAATGTGGTCCGAGCCATTAACCACTCCCGTAACAGAAATAGATTTACGTGTAACGTATGAATTAACAGCTAACCACTCAAAGGATTAATCCCAAGTGCACGTAGTGATTATGGGTTGCGGACGAGTCGGATCTGCCCTTGCACTTCGCTTGATTGAATTGGGCCATTCAGTTGCCATCATCGACAAAGATGAAACTGCTTTTCTTGCATTGGGTGACGATTTCACTGGACAAAAAGTTTTAGGCGTTGGGTTTGATCGCGACACATTAATCGAAGCAGGAATTGAAAAAGCACAAGCTTTTGCCGCTGTTTCTTCCGGAGACAATTCAAACATTGTTTCGGCACGTGTTGCCAGAGAAAACTTTAATGTGCCCTTAGTTGTCGCAAGAATTTATGATCCAAGAAGAGCTAAAGTTTATGAACGATTAGGAATTCCAACAGTAGCAAGTGTTGCCTGGACTACTGATCAGGTTCTAAGAAGATTATTGCCATTAGGTGCGCAAGAAGAATGGCGTGATCCAAGTGGAAATGTTGTACTAGCTCAAGTTTATTTATCTCCTAAATGGGTTGGAAAACGCGTAGGAGATTTATCAGAAGCAGCAAAAGTTCGTGTCGCATTAATTAGCAGATTTGGTGGAGCATCTCTTCCAGTTCGAGAAACTGTTTTGCAAGAAGGCGATTTAATTCACGCAATTTATCAAGTGCAAGATAGAGATTTAGTTGAAAACGTTTTCTCTACCGGACCAAAGGATTAATTAGATGCTGATTGTTATTGCCGGAGCCGGAAACGTTGGTCGTGCTATTGCTCGAGATCTAATTAAAAATGGTCATAAAGTAACTGTTATCGATGATGATCCTGCTGCAATTGCTAGTGCGAAAAAATCAGGAGCAGAAACAGTTTTTGGTGACGCATGTGAACCCGATACACTTGATGAAGCAAATCTTTCTAAAGCTCAAATCGTTGTTGCTGCAACCGGTGATGACAAGGTTAATTTAGTTGTTTCATTACTTGCTAAAACTGAATACGGAGTTCCACGCATTGTGGGTCGAGTAAATCATCCCAAGAATGAATGGCTCTTTGATGAAGCTTGGGGCGTTGACTTTGCGGTATCAACTCCACAAATGATGACTGCTCTAGTTGAAGAAGCAGTAACTGTTGGAGAACTCGTTCGTTTATTTTCACTTCGTCAATCTGGCTCAGATTTGCTAGAGGTTACTTTGCCAATTGATTCACCAGTTGTTGGTAAAAGAGTTGGCGATGTTGAATGGCCAATTGACACTGCTCTAGTGGCAATCTTGCGTGATAGAAAAGTTATTACTCCTCATCCAGATGATCCGCTAGAAGCAGGAGATGAATTGTTAGTAGTTGCTACCAGTGCACAGCAACCACTACTTAGAGAATTGCTTTGTAAGAAATAAATTCTTAGTTAATTTTTGCTCTGGCTGTTTGCACAATTTGATAAGTCAACCAAACTGCAAATAAATACAATGGCCATCCCATAAATATTTTTACCGTTCCCAGTAATGCAATATTGTCATTCAAATAAAGTGGGATTTGCACCAATAATCTCAATCCAAAAACTGCTACCCAAAGCCAAGTAACTGTTGTGTAAGCACGAACCAAGAGTGGATGCTTTAACCAACCTGAAGTATCCCCCACTAAAGAGCCAACTAGATATCCAATTAAAGGCTTTCGTATTAGTACAGAAATTAGTAAGAAAAATCCATAAATACCATTAGTAACAATTCCAGTTAAAAAGAAGTTACTGGCATCTTTAGTACGCCAAGTCAAAAAAACCGAAATAGATAAGCCAATAAAACCACTAAACACTTGGGTTAAACTCTTTCTTTCAAATAATCTAATTATCAGTAATGCTCCACCCAAAACTAGTGCAGCAATCAGAGCGTTATTTAAGTTCTTTTGGAAGACAAATATCAGAATGAAAAGCATTGAAGGTAGCGCTGAATCAATTAAGCCTCGCCAGCCTCCTATTGCTTTATTGAGTAATTCCTTCTCCCCCATGTTTTCTGGATTGCTCATTTAGTCAACTTCATTACTTAAGATTTTATACACGGGATTGTGTAAACAAGGTTTGCCTGACAAAAATGTAATTCTTCCTTCAACTTCAAGTCGAGTTCCTGGTTCAATTCCTGCAACGTGTTTTCTGCCTTGCCAAATTATTATGAGACTTCCAGAACCATCAAATATCTCTACTTCGTAGGCGGGAACTTGATTAACCGGCCTTATCGTTGCCGTCTTTACAACACCTGTTACTTGTATTGTTTCTCCACGTTCAATCTCTTCAATAAGTGTTGAACCACGATTAGATGAGTGCTCAAATAATTCATAAGCTGCTAATTCTTCATCACTTGCATAAAAACTCTTTAGCCAAGTTTGAAACTTTGATTGTTTCTTCATGCTCCAGTAGATCCATATCCACCTGTTGAGCGATCAGACTCAGGCAATTGATCGACCAATTTAAATTGTGCATTCTCAACTTTTTGAATAACTAATTGTGCAATACGGTCACCTTTTTTAACTTGAAAATTTTCATGCAAGTCATGATTAATTAAAACCACACCAATTTCTCCGCGATACCCTGCATCAATTGTTCCAGGAGTATTTACAACACTGATTCCATTTTTCAATCCCAAACCTGAACGAGGATGAACTAATCCAACATAACCATTAGGTAGCGCAATTGCTATTCCAGTTTTTACTAAAGCTCGCTCTCCAGGGGATAAAACTAAATCACTTATTGAATAAAGATCTGCTCCAGCATCACCTGGTTTGGCATAGGTGGGAATTACTGCATTGTTATCAAGTTTGGTAACTAAAATATCTAATTGAATAGGTGCTGACATATATCTGAGATTACTTCTCTGGCAGGGTTATCTCATGAACCAGTTGCTGTTTCGTGAGAAATTAACACCTCCGATTTGGGGTTGGGTTGCCCTAACCGGCTTTTGCCTAATGCTGGCCGTTTCAGTAAGCGCAGTATTTGGTGATCTCATAGCCGTGATTGTTTTCATATTTTTAGTTATAGTTTTCATTTTCTTGGGTGTTAAATTTTCACCCGTTATTAAAGTTGATAGTGAATTTCTTTACGCCAATAAAGCAAAATTGCCACTTCGCATCATTATTAAAGCAACACCAATGTCAATTTCAGAAACAACTAAAATTCGAGGCATCAATGCTGATCCCAATTGCTTTAGCGCAACCAGTCCACTAATCAACACTTCCATAAGAATTGACTTTGAAGACAAGGACGATCCCCACACATATTGGTTACTCTCAACCAGAAAACCTGAAGAACTCTCCCGAGTTCTGACTCAAAAGCTTTAATCTAGAATAAATTCATGGCCAAGAAATCAAAGACGAAGAAAAACACTTCCTCAGGAATAGTTGTTTCAATCGGAGTTTTGATTGCCACATTTCTGGCCCGAAAAATACTTACAAAAAGCTACACAAAAATCATGGGACAAAAACCACCAAGTTCCAATGATGGCGAGCAACCTTTAGGTCGCGTTTTAACTTGGACTGCATTTAGCACAATTGCTTTAGCTGCAGTTGAGGGCTTAGTTCAAAAATACTTAGGAAAAACTAAAAACTAAGCACACTCTGTGCAAACGGCTTTGCCTTTTGTTTCTTTCGCAATTCTTGATCTATGCATCACTAAGAAACATTTAATGCAGGTAAATTCATCAGCTTGCTTAGGCAAAACTCTGACAGTCAATGACTCATCAGAAAGATCTGCACCTGGGAGTTCTACTGAGTCTGAATTGTCATTCTCATCAACTTCAACTTGAGGATTGGTTGCTTCAGCTCTTTGCGCCTTTAACTCTTCGAGAGAGTCCTCGGCTAATTCTTCATCCGTTTTACGGGGGGCGTCGTAATCTGTTGCCACTTTCTTTTTTTCACCTCTGCTA
>BJFU01000013.1 GCA_014190035.1 Actinomycetes bacterium
TTGATTTAACGATTCAGTCACACCACCTATCTTGCCTTTAGTCGCCCACGAAGTAGCGTTGAGGTGTGTTAACGAAATATAGAAACATACTTTCTCTTCCTGGTGCTACTTCTTTCATGCTGGCAGGTTTAATTGCTCGTTTTCCCATATCGATGTATGGACTAGGAGCAGTTCTTCTTGTTCAATCAAGAACAGGTTCATACTTCACAGCCGGTGTGGTTTCTGCATCTTTTGCAATATCAGCAGCAGTTGGTGGACCAATAACTTCACGTTTGGTAGATCGACTAGGTCAAAATAAATTAATTCCCATTTTGTTATCGCTTCACGTTTCTACGCTCTTAATTACGATTTTTCTAATTATCAAGGATGCAAATCTAATTCTTGTTTTGTTACTTGGAGTCATTTCTGGAGCCACAGTTCCTACTATTGGTCCCTTCATCAGGGCAAGATGGAAAAAAGCGACGAACAATAAGCAGCAAGAAAATACTGCTTTTGCGATGGAGAGTGTGATTGATGAAGTTATATTTATTTTTGGACCACCACTTGTAACATTTTTATGCGTTGTGCTTTATGACGCTTCTGGATTACTACTTGCAGCAATTTTGGTTACCTTGGGTGGTATTTGGTTATCTGGCCAAAAGAAAACTCAACCAGAAGTTCACATCGTTGGTGCAGAAAAGGGAAAAGCTGCACTTAGATATCCAGGTGTTTTTTCTCTCTTCCTGGTTTACATTTTGCTAGGTGCCGTATTTGGTGCAGCAGAAGTTATTGCAGTCGCTTTTAGTCGTGAAAACGGAAGTCCTGAACTTGCAGGAGCACTTATTACTGCTTGGTCTGTAGGATCTCTTGCTGCTGGAATTGCGATGGGCACAATTCACTTCAAAAATAAACTTTCACGCAGATTCTTAATCGCAGCTTTCTTCTTTGCTCTATCTTTATTGCCTCTACCGTTTATTTCCACGATGCCGGCACTTTTCATAACACTTTTAATTTCTGGATTAGCAATTTCACCAGTCTTAATTTCTGGCTATACCCTGATTGGGCAACTAGTCCCCCAAAACCGATTGACTGAAGGTTTTGCCTGGGCCAATACGGGTGCAGGTTTAGGAATTGCGTTGGCTTCGGCAATCTCTGGTTGGGTGATTGATAACAGTGGTGCACAAGTTGCGTTCTGGGTTGTGTCGGCTGCTGGGTTATTAACTTTCGCCATCACTTTGATTACTTACCGAGATCTAAAGCAAGCCGACTCGCGCTCAGCCAAATCAACCTAAACACACTTTTTTCTCGTAGCGTAGTTCTACACAGGAATTGTGACTAGTCACTCCTGTAACACAAACATTTGGAGGTGTCGCATGACCAAAAAATTAACTTTTGGTGCACTAAGTGATGACGGCACAAAAATAGTTTTGAAAGATGAAAAAGGAAATGAATTTGCATTAGACCTTGATGAAAAAACAAGGGATGCTGCACGCAATTGGCGCAAACGTCCTAAAGCTTCAGTTCACGATAGAGATCATGAATTAAGTGTTGCTGAAATTCAAGCAAGAATTCGTTCTGGAATTGCATCTGAAGATTTAGCTCAAGTAAGTAGCATTCCTTTAGAAAGAATTAAAAGATTTGAACCACCAGTGTTGCAAGAAAGATATTGGATTTCTAAGCGTGCCCGTGAAACAGAAATAAGACGAGCACATGGCAGTGCTGCATTTGATGAAATTGTGCAAACCAGAATTTCACACGGTGGTGGAGATATTGAATCCACTAAATGGGATGCGTGGAAACGAGAAGACGGAAGATGGAACATTGCATGTTCTTTCGTTGGCAGAAAAGGTGATACAGAAGCACACTGGGCATACGATCCAGATGTTTCAACAATTGCACCACTTGATGATGTTGCACGATGGCTACTAGATGTAACTCCAGAAATGCCACAAAACCAAACTTTTGAACATGTTGCACCAAAATTAGTAAGTGTGCCCACAATTGTTGAAGAAGTAGTTGATGATTTACCAAAATGGGTTACCCCAGAAGGTGTAAAACAAGACGTTTCAAATACTGTGCCAATTCCTAAACAAGAACCAGTTGCACAACCTGTTATTACTCCAGTTGTTAAAACTGCTCCGCTAATTCCAACTCCACAGCCTGCTCCAATTATCAATGTAATTGAAGAAGTTGTTGTTGAAGAAATAGTTGTCGAAGAAATTATTGATGAACCGATTGCAGTTAATGATTCTCCAAAACCTGCCAAAGGTAAAAGAGCATCAATTCCTAGCTGGGACGAAATACTTTTCGGTTCCAAAGGTGGGCAATAAGTACTAATTCGGTGTGGCAGCACCAAAAGCCTTCTCAATAAAGGCATGATTAAAACACATTGTTCAATCCAAAACTTTAAGGAATCTTTTAGTGGCCAGCAAAAAATCTAAACCTGTTGCTCTGCCGCTTAACCCTGAACGAATCATTGATATTGACGTTTCCACTGAAATGCGTGGATCTTTTCTTGAATATGCGTATTCAGTTATTTACTCTCGAGCATTACCTGATGCCAGAGATGGATTAAAACCTGTCCAAAGACGAATTCTGTACCAGATGAATGAAATGGGATTAAGACCTGAACGAGGACATGTAAAAAGTGCTCGAGTTGTTGGTGAAGTTATGGGTCGTTTGCATCCTCATGGTGATGGTGCAATTTATGACGCACTTGTTCGTATGGCTCAACCGTTTTCATTGCGTTTATCTTTAATCGATGGTCAAGGAAACTTTGGTTCTCTTGATGATGGTCCAGCCGCTATGCGTTACACAGAATGCAAACTAGCTCCTGCTGCTCTTGGATTAACTGCATCAATTGATGAAGATGTTGTTGATTTCAAAACAAATTACGATGGTCGCGAAGTTGAACCTGAAGTATTGCCTGCTGCATTTCCTAACCTGTTAGTTAATGGTGCCACTGGAATTGCTGTTGGTATGGCAACAAATATGCCACCTCATAACTTAGGTGAAGTTGTTTCTGCTCTTTTGGCACTAATCGAAGATCCAGAAATAAAACCACGCGAATTAATGAAAATCATCCCAGGACCAGATTTACCAAGTGGTGGAAAACTACTAATTGGCGATGGCATGAAAGATGCATATTTAACCGGTCGTGGATCTTTTAGAATGAGAGCTACTGTTCAACTTGAAAATGTAAAGGCCAAAAAACAAGGTTTGGTAATCACAGAGCTTCCTTTCAACGTGGGTGCTGAAAAAGTAATTGAAAGAATGAAAGATTTAATTGAAAGTAAAAAACTCCAAGGAATTTCAAGAGTAATTGATTTAACTGATGGCGAAAAAGGACTAAGACTAGTAATTGAAATCAAAAACGGTCACGAACCACAAAAAGTCTTGGAAGACTTATACCGCTTAACTCCAATGGAAGAATCCTTCGCGATTAACAATGTTGCTCTTGTGGAAGGTCGACCAAGAACCCTAGGTTTGAAAGAATTATTGGAAGTTTACTTAGAACACCGCATTGATGTTGTTAAACGTAGAAGCAAATTTAGATTAGAAAAAGCCACCTCTCGTCTTCATTTAGTTGAAGGTATGTTGTTGGCAATTGTTGATATTGACAAAGTAATCAAAATAATCAGAGCAAGTGATGATGCTGCGGAAGCTAAAACTGCCTTGATGAAAGGTTTCAAACTCTCAGACATTCAAACCACTTATATCTTGGAAATGCCGCTTCGAAGATTAACCAAGACTTCAAAAATTGAATTACAAACCGAACAAAAACAATTACTTGAGGCAATCAATGAGCTGAAATCAATTCTTGGTTCAACAAAGAAATTGCGCAAGAGTGTGGCCGATGAATTAGCTGCAGTAGCCCAGCATTTTGCAACCCCAAGACGTTCCACGTTGGTTTCAGAATCTGGCAAAGTAATTAGCGAAGCGGCTAAAAAACCAGAAGATTTAGTACTTGTCTAGTAGTTATTCAAGCGCCCAAGTCGCAAAAATTTATCAATAGAGCAGAATAGATACATGGCAACTCACGACGTAGATATTTTGATCATCGGTGCAGGACCTGCAGGACTCTATGGTTCCTATTACGCAGGATTTCGTGGCATGAGTGTGGCCTTAATGGATAGCTTGGAAGAACCAGGCGGACAAATTACTGCGATGTATCCAGAAAAAGCTATTTTTGATGTGGGCGGTTTTTCTTCAATTAAAGGCAGAGACTTAATTAATAATCTTTTAACTCAAGCCAAACCTTCTAATCCTAAATTTTTATTAAATCAAACTGCAACAACATTGAAACAAAATGCAGATAAATCACTAACTATTACTTCTGAGAAAGAAACCGTGAATGCAAAGGCAGTCATAATTACTGGTGGTATTGGTCGATTCACTCCTCGCCCACTGCCAGCTGCAGATGGATGGAGCGGAAAAGGTTTAGTTCACTTCGTACCAAAAATGTCAGATCATGCAGGAAAAGATGTAGTCATCGTTGGTGGTGGAGATTCTGCATTTGATTGGGCAAACGAATTACATCCAATTGCAAAATCAGTAACTTTGATCCACAGAAGAGATAAATTTAGAGCTCATCAAGCAACAGTTGATCAAGTTAAAGCCCTAGGAATTGAATTAATCACAGAAGCAGAAGTAACCAAGGTTTCTGGAAGCTCACATATCGAAAAAATCGAATACATGAATTCAAAAACTAAAGAAACCAAGGAATTAAATTGTCAAACACTAGTTGCAGCACTTGGTTTCACAGCAAATATTGGACCTTTGGCTGAATGGGGATTAAATATCGAATCTCGAAAGATTGTGGTTGATTCTGGAATGCACACAAATATTGAAAGACTTTTTGCAGCAGGAGATATTTCTACCTATCCTGGAAAAGTTGCTTTAATTTCTGTTGGTTTTGGAGAAGCTGCCACTGCTGTTAATAATGCGACTGTGGCAATAAATCCAGAAGCACACTTATTCCCAGGTCATTCTTCTGGAAGCGTTGAATAACTAACTAAGCATCAATTCTTGACTTATCAAGTTCATCAGCACCATGAACGATGAATTCTTTTCTAGGGGCAACATCTGATCCCATTAATAGATCAAATACTTCACTTGCCTCTTCAGCATCTTTCACGTTAATTCTTCTTAAAGTTCTTGATTCACGATTCATTGTGGTTTCACGTAATTGTTTGGCATCCATTTCGCCTAAACCTTTATATCTTTGGATTGGTTGCTTAATTTTTTGACCACTTTTTTCTATAGCAGCAATAGTTTTGCGCATTTCATCATCGCTGTAGGTATAAATAACTTCTCCAGCTTTTTTCCCAGCACCCATAGTTTCGATTCTGTGTAATGGTGGAACCGCTGCAAATACTCTGCCACTATCAAGAAGAGGTTTCATATATCTCTGGAACAAAGTAAGTAACAAACATCTAATGTGGGCTCCGTCAACGTCAGCATCTGACATCAAAATAATTTTGCTATAGCGAACATCTGCTAATTCAAAGGTTCGGCCTGATCCCCCGCCAACAACAGAAATTATTGATGCACATTCAGTGTTCTTTAATACATCAGCAACTGATGCTTTTTGGACGTTTAATATTTTTCCTCTAATTGGAAGCAGAGCTTGGAATTCTGAGTTTCTTGCTAATTTCGCCGTTCCTAATGCAGAGTCACCTTCCACAATAAATAATTCTGTGTGTTCAATGTCATTTGATCTGCAATCGGCCAGTTTTGCTGGAAGTGAAGAAGATTCAATTGCATTCTTTCTTCTTTGCACATCTCGTTGATTTCTAGCGGCTAAACGTGCTCGAGAAGCATTTGCAATTTTTTCCAATAACAATTTTACTTTGACTTTGTCGCCTCTTGGTGGACTTTTAAACCACTTATTAAATTCTTGAGTGACTACTGCTGTAACAATTTTTTGCGCAGCTGGTGTTCCTAAGATTTCTTTGGTTTGACCTTCAAATTGAGGTTCAGGCAATCTCACGCTAATTACAGCTGTTAATCCTTCTAAAATATCTTCCTTCATCACACTTTCTTCATTGTTCTTTAAAACTCTTTGCGCTTTTAATTGATCATTAACAACTTTTACAATTGCTCTGTCAAAACCAGTAACGTGTGTTCCACCTTTTGGTGTTGCAACAACGTTTACGAAAGATTTCACTTCATTGTCATAACCATTTCCCCAACGAAGTGCAATATCAACAGCCATTTCTCTTTCAACTTCTTTAGGTCTCATGTGCCCATGATCATCTAAGACTGGAACATTTTCAGTGAAGTTTCCGCTTCCTTGCAAACGAATTACTCCTGTAACAGCTTCCCCACTTGACATATGTTCAACGAATTCGGTGATACCACCTTTAAATTTATATTCAACTTCAGTCTTTTCTTTATCTCTTAAATCAGAAACCGCTACAGCTAAACCTGGAACTAAAAATGCAGTTTGGCGAGCACGTTGCATTAAAGCTGCGGCATCCAAATGAAGTTCTTTAACAAATATTTCTGGATCTGGCCAGAATCTAACTCTGGTTCCTGTTCCTGATTTTGCAGCTTTACCTGAAACTCTTAACCCAGATTCTCTGGTGAATTTCGCATTTGGACCTTCGCCTTTAAATACTCCAGTTACTCCTCTTTGAAAAGATGCATTGTGGGTTTTGCCACCACGATCAACTGCAACATCTAGGCGAGCACTTAATGCGTTAACAACGGATGCACCAACACCGTGCAATCCACCTGAGGCGGTGTATGAACCGGAACCAAATTTTCCACCAGCATGAAGTTTGGTCATTACTAATTCCACACCACTTAATTTTGATTTTTGTTCAATATCAACAGGAATTCCTCGACCATCATCAAGTATTTCAACAGAGTTATCAGGCATTAATTTGATATGAATTTTCTTGCAGTGTCCAGCTAAAGCTTCATCAACTGCGTTATCGATCAATTCCCAAACACAATGCATTAATCCTCTGCCATCGGTTGAACCGATGTACATACCTGGACGTTTTCTTACCGCATCAAGACCTTCAAGAACTGATAAATTCTTGGCGTTATATTCAGCGTTATTGGTCTTAGTTGCAGGACTCAAGTTTTCTTTTCCTTTTTGTAATATTTCAAGTATCAATAGTTCAAAAGTCTGGTTTGTTTATTCTCGTAGATTTCTAGGCCTTTCCAGGGCTACGGCACGCCTAGATGGCCCTCTTGATTGTGGTCTCCGACACACCGAGGCCTTCTTCGAGTTGCGCGCCGTGCTTTTGCAAGGATGATTGAAGTATCACCTAAAAGAAATGAGGCCCTACGTTGAATACGACATTAACCGCAGGACCAGCTCTAACTGCTTCTGATCGTTGCGATCGTTGTGGAGCACAAGCATTTGTGCGAGTAACACTTCCAACAGGTGGAACATTAATTTTTTGTGGACATCATGCTAAAAAGCATGAAGAAAAACTAAAACTAATTGCTACTGAATATGTTGACGAAACAGATCGTCTTGGAGCAACTAACTAATTTAGTCTAAGTAATCGCGCAATACTTGTGAACGCGATGGATGTCTTAATTTAGACATTGTTTTAGATTCAATTTGACGAATACGTTCTCTAGTCACTCCATAGACCTGACCAATTTCATCAAGTGTTTTTGGTTGACCATCTGTTAAACCAAATCTCATTCGAACAACGCCTCTTTCGCGTTCACTTAAAGTATCAAGCACACTGTCTAATTGTTCTTGTAACAAAGTAAATGAAACTGCATCACTTGGCACAATTGCTTCGGAATCTTCAATTAAATCACCGAATTCAGAATCACCATCTTCACCAAGGGGTGTGTGAAGTGAAATAGGTTCGCGACCATATTTTTGAACTTCTACAACTTTCTCAGGAGTCATATCAAGTTCTTTAGCTAATTCTTCTGGGGTTGGTTCTCTACCTAGATCCTGCAACATTTGTCTTTGTACACGTGCAAGTTTGTTAATAACTTCAACCATGTGAACAGGAATACGAATGGTTCTTGCCTGATCAGCCATCGCACGAGTAATTGCTTGTCTAATCCACCAAGTTGCATATGTGGAGAATTTGTAACCTTTGGTGTAATCGAATTTTTCAACTGCACGAATCAAACCTAAGTTTCCTTCTTGGATCAAATCCAAGAACAACATGCCTCGTCCTGTGTAACGCTTAGCAAGGGATACAACAAGTCGAAGGTTTGCTTCTAGAAGATGATTCTTAGCTCTCTGGCCATCTTCGGCAATCCATTCCAAATCTTTTCTAAGTTTACGATCTTTGATTCCACCGGCAGCGATTTTTTCTTCAGCGAATAATCCTGCTTCAATTCTTTTAGCTAATTCAACTTCTTGTTCAGCATTAAGAAGTGCTACTTTTCCGATTTGTTTCAAATAATCTTTAACAGGATCTGCAGTTGCTCCAGCTACGGTAACTTTTTGAGTTGGTTCATCAGCATCATCTGTGTCTGAAATTATGAATGCTTCTGATTCATCAACAGTGGCGCTTGTTTTCGTGTTTTCTTCTTCGTCGTCTTCTACTTCTTCAACTTCAGCAATTTCTTCACTTAATTCTGCAAGGCTTTCTTTTTCTAATTCAGCAATTGCCTCTAATTCAGCCGGATCCACTTCATCTACGTCATCAACAGTTACAAGTTCGCCATCAACCAATATGACCTTGGCAAAACCTTTGTCAGCTTTTCCTTTTGGAGTTGGAACTCCTTTAGCACCTTTGACTGGTGCTGCCTTTGCAGGCTTAGTTGGCTTTGCAACCTTTACAGGTACTGCTTTATTAATTGGTTTTGCAACAACTTTTTTAGCCGCTGGCTTCTTTGCTACAGGTTTAGCACCAGGTTTTGCTTTCTTAATTGGTTTTGCAACAACTTTTTTAGCCGCTGGCTTCTTTGCTACAGGTTTTGCAACAACTTTCTTTGCTGCAGGTTTAGCAGCAGGCTTTGACGCTGGTTTGGCAACAACTTTTTTTGCAGCAGGCTTTGCAACTGGTCTTTTTGGTGCTGGTTTTGCAACAACTTTCTTTGCTGCAGGTTTAGCAGCAGGCTTAGCCACTGGTTTGGCAACAATTTTCTTCGCAACAGGTTTAGGGGCAGGTTTCTTAGGAGCAGGTTTCTTGGCGGCTGGTTTACTTAAAATTTTTCCAAACAGTGCCACGAAGACAACCTTTCAAAGTGATGACGCGCTTAAGGGCCTGTCAAATTGACCGGCCCGGTTTCCTATTGTGTCACGACTTCGCAATTTCTGCCTGCTTTGGGTCAATCGCTCAGCGTGTAAGCACACCTCGGGCTTCGTGAGCGATCAAAGTAAAAGTTGTGGTCTGAGTAAGAGATTTTCCAGGCACTGGAATGGAAACTTTCGAATTAGTTTTCCAGCTGGCATTCCAAGAAGTCGTTACTGAAATTGTTTGTAATCCTTTTGTCCTAAAACTATGTCTAATCTGCCCATCTGGAAATCCTGTTCCTGAATTTGTGGTTTGAATTTCTGTTCCATCAGAAAATCTCCACACCCAACTTGAAGTAGCAGTAAGAGTTACTGGAATTCCAGTAACTCTTACAGTTTTGGGTCCAAAAAAGTTTGGTTGATTACTTAAGAAATAGACATCGGTATTTACTAAAACATCATTTGCCGGTTGAGTTGTGGGAAGCAATCTTGGCAGATATTCAATTGTTTGTTCACTTATTGAAGTTTTCAATTTTTGCGGTGTATTTGGACCTTTTGGTCCTACACACATCATTCCCACAAGTAGCCATGGTTCATCTGTTCCTAATTTTCTCCAGATCTTTCTTCTCTCCCCTGTTGTGTTTTCAACAGTTGTACATTCTGAATAAGTCGTACAAGAAGTAATTACATAGTTTTGGTCAAATACATAACAAACATTGGTTAATAACCAAGCACATCCTTGACACACTGCACCTTGTTCCTGAGTTACTGAAGATCCTGAAAAAGTCTCATCCAAAAGAATCTGGCCATCAATTAAATAGCTTCCAGAATCTTGATCTGCTGAGACTTTCACATCGGCTTGAGAATTACTGGTGTTAAAAAGTAATAAACAAAACAAACAAACCAGAATCTTTAATCGAGACATCTTTTAGATATTGGATTAGATAATGAACTAAGACAACCTAAATGGGGCCAATCTGTCCCTATTTTATGCTTGCAACTGCTTTGTCTAGGGCTTTCTTAATAATTGGGGCAACTTGATCTATTTCAATTAAGAATCCATCATGACCAAAGGGAGATGAAATTACATTCAACTCTGTTGCGTGCGGAAGAGCACTCACCAAATCTGCTTGTTGTCTAATTGGATAAAGGCGATCAGAATCAATTCCAGCAACAATTATTGGAGCAGTAATTCTTTCCAAAGCAGATCCAACTCCGCCCCTGTTTCTACCAATATCAAATGTCGACATGGAATCTGTTAACGCAATATAAGTATTGGCATCAAATCTTCGGGCAAGTTTTTCTGCATGGTGATCTAAATAGGAATCAATTGCAAAACGACCATCTGAATAAGGATCTTCTCCATCTTGATGATCTCGTCCAAATCGAACATCTAATTCGGTTTCAGACCGATAAGTTAACTGCGCAAATTTTCTGGCAATTCCTAAACCTGCGTGTGGACCATCGCCTGGTTTAGCTTCGTAATAATCCCCACCTCGCCATTTTTGATCAGCTTTGATTGCTGCAATTTGTGCTGATTGAGTTGCAATTTGATCAGCAGAAGAACCAGGAGCAGAAGCAATCACAAATGCGGAACCAACTCTTTGTGGATGTTCAACTGCCCATTCCAAAACTCTCATGCCACCCATTGAGCCACCCATTACAGAAGCCCAACGGTCAATATTTAATTGATCAGTTAAACGCTTTTCAATTTCAACTTGATCGGCAACTGTTAATCGAGGAAATCTTGAACCCCATCTTTTTCCATTTGGATCTTTTGAAGAAGGACCAGTTGTTCCTTGACATCCACCCAAAACGTTTGCACAAACCACAAACCACTCTTTGGTATCAATTGCTAAACCTTCACCAATTAATCCATCCCACCAACCTCTAGAAAAATGTCCCTCGGTGTCAAGACCTGCAACGTGAGAATCACCAGTTAAGGCATGTTCAATAAAAATTGCATTTGAAGAATTTGAATTTAATTTTCCATAAGTTTCATAACTAACTCTTACCTCAGGCAGAGCGCCACCAAGTTCTAATTCAATTGGGCCAACATCAATAAATTTTCTTTGCCCAGGATGATCTCCTTCCTGCCACGCACCCGTGGCAGGAAGAGGACCTGAGTATGAAATTGCCATATTTAGTTATGCACCTTTTGCTGCATTGAAACCAATTTCAATGTCAGCCAAAATGTCGTTGATATTTTCAATACCAACAGCCAATCTGATTAATCCAGGTGTAACTCCAGCATCTAATTGCTCTTGTGGAGTCAGTTGTGAATGCGTGGTTGAAGCAGGATGAATTACCAAGCTTCTTACATCACCAATGTTTGCCACATGGGAATGTAATTCCAGTGCTTCCACGAATTTTTTACCAGCTTCAATGCCACCTTTAATTTCAAATGACAAAACAGCACCAGAACCAGCTGGTGTGTATTTCTTTGCCCATTTGTTATGAGGATGTGAATCAAGAGATGCGTAGTTGACTTTCTCAACTTCGCTTCTTTTTTCTAACCAGGTAGCAACTGCTTTTGCGTTTTGAATGTGGCGTTCCATGCGCAGAGAAAGAGTTTCTAATCCCTGTGCAATTAGGAAAGCATTAAATGGAGAAACTGCTGCACCAAAATCGCGAAGCAGCACAATGCGAGCTCGAAGAATGTAAGCCAATTCTCCTAATGCTTCTGCATAAACCAAACCACCATAAGAAGGATCTGGTGTGTTGTATTGCGGGAATTTGGCTGCGTTTTTCTTCCAGTCAAACTTTCCGCTATCAACGATTACTCCGGCAACGGTTGTTCCATGTCCACCCATGTATTTAGTTGCAGAATGAACAACAATGTCTGCACCAAATTCAATTGGACGAAGTAGAAACGGAGTTGCCACAGTGTTGTCAACGATTAATGGAATTCCATTTTCGTGAGCAATCTTGGCAATGTTTTCAATATCCAAAATCGCATTTGATGGATTTGCAATACTTTCACCAAAAAATGCTTTGGTGTTAGGTCTAATTGCTTTTTTCCATGAATCCAAGTCATCTGGATCGTCAACGAAAGTTACTTCGATTCCATATCTAGGCAAGGTGTAGTGAAACAGGTTATAAGTTCCACCATAAAGATTTGGACTAGAAACAATGTGATCTCCAGCTTCAGCCAAGTTCAAGATTGCATAAGTTTCTGCAGCTTGACCACTTGCCAGCAACAGGGCTGCCACTCCACCTTCTAATGAAGCAACACGTTCTTCAACTGCACCTTGTGTTGGATTCATGATGCGGGTGTAGATGTTTCCTGGTTCTGCCAAAGCAAACAAATCCGCAGCATGCTTGGTGTCGCGGAATGTGTATGCCGTTGTTTGGTAAATCGGCAATGCACGGGCATTTGTCTGTGAATCTGGTGATTGACCGGCATGTATTTGTCGGGTTTCAAAGCTCCAGTTGTTGGACATTTCTTCGTTCCTCTTTCAGTTAGTGGGTCTTACGCCTATCGCGTTGATAGTCGTTGGTGGTTGCGCTAATTTGTGCGAATATTTCTATAGTTGACTAATTAAAAATGCGTACGCAAATACGCAAGCTCAATTTAATTAATTAGTTTTTTCTATAGATATAACGCAATTAGTGCCCCTTTGTTTCGGGGTCCCACTCAAGATTGCGTAAGACCCGCGCTTGTCGAATGCAATTTCGCAATCGACCTGGTCTACACCCGGAGCACCCCACCGCGGTGGAGGGTTGCCGTTCAGCTAGCCGGGGCTTAATACTGAAACTCTTGACCTGGCTTCAACATTACTAAACCCAACCTGAATTCTCAACTCCAGGGGTTTGAGATTTTGGTGAAAGCATCACGAAATTCCCACGGAGGCATACCGCTATCAAGAGCATTACTAATTAACTTGGCTAAATGAAATTGAGGATCTTGAGCCAGTGCGAAATCAACCGCGCTTCGAGCCAGAATTCCTTCTCCTGCTTGCCACATAAATACTGCAATGCATGTACATATTGGTGGTCTAAAAGTTTCGGGAGCAACTTTTGCTACTTGTGCCCAATTTTGTGCAATCTGGAATAGGTATTGATTTGGGTCTTCTTTGATTTGGGCCATATCAATGTGATGCGCTAAAAGAGCATCCCGCACCGGAATATCTGTAAGACCCAAAAGTAATCGCGCATAGAGTTTCAGGTCTAATTCTTTAAATGCCTTTGGTGCGGTAAGAAATTTAAATTGAGTACTCTCCCATTTTTCTATTGTTTTATTATGTTCAGATTTTGCTTTTTGCCTGGCAAATTGACTTATTAGTGGAATCAAGTCCTGATTGACAGTAGTAATCTCAAGAAAATTTGAAAGATCACTTTTCTTAGTTGCAACTGATCGTCCAGCTAAAACTAGTTCCGTTTGAGCAATGCTTGGTTTATCAATTTCTAATGTTCTTCCCTCTTTGGGACAACATGATTCATCGCTGCACAGATAAGAAGCCCATTTATGGTCGCATACCCAGAGAATGTCTCGGACGTGAAATTCTGAAGAGATCTCTGTCATAAGTAATTCAGAAATACTCTGTAACCTTTGTGGGTTTGTTTCAACATAAAATATTGCCACTAATCCATCAGCACCTGAGCGTTTCAGAGTTTCCTTTAAATTGTTCATGAAAGTAGCGTCAAGATCTTCCATCTTTTCTGGCAAATCTAAAGTCATGGAAATCACCACTTGGTCATGTTGTCCTTTGACCGCAACAATTACTAATGATTTTTCTGGATTAAATCCCAGAAGATATGGCACTGTGGCCAAGAGATTTGCTGGTCCATCGATTTGTATTTCTTTTTTTAGTTTTGTCATATTTGCATTTTGAAGCAAATTGAGGATTGAAATAAGTAAGAGAACTAAATATGGGAATAACTAAGCCCTGGGGATAAACATTCCCAGGGCTTAATCGTTATTACTTCGTGGAATTACTTCCCCAAAGGGAGGTATTAAGGCAGTAACTCCACAGACTTAATTAGTGCACTCCAATTACCACTTGGAGCAATCACTGTGACTCGGTCCCCTTTTTTATTTCCCAGAATTGCCTGGCCAAGAGGTGACTCGGCAGAAATTCGTTCATCGTCTAAATGGGCTTCAACTGGATGAACTAAACGAACCTTAAAAGTTTCCTTAGGAGTTTGAATTTTCACTACAGAACCCAAGCGAACCGTTTTGTCATCAACCAGAAGATCTGGTTTACCGGATTCTGAAACGATTGCTTCTAAAGAATTGGCTTCTTCAGTAAGTCTGGTGAATTCAGCAACATCTCTTTCATCGCGATCAGCTGCTGCAATTAATGGCGCAAGTGCAGTTAACTGAACGCTTCTTATTTGCTCTACTTGTTTTAGAAGTTCTGTACGGCCCAATTCAGTAATAATTACTGGGGCACTTTCTTTTTTCTTTGTAACAGTTTTCATACAGACTCCCGGTATATGCAAATGAACAGGCTTGTTCACTTGTATTCCCGAGGTCTCTCCTGACCAAGTTAAAATCCACTTGGCGCTAAGCCGGAAGTATTACTACTTCGTGTTGACGACTTTGCTTTTTAAGGGATACTCCCCTCGTGCATCTATAAATATAACCAACTTGAAAGCAATTGCAAGTCGAATTGTCTTAACGTTTGCTTAATTGTTGTGAGGAAAAGCCTTAAATCTTTACTTGACCCGACTCAACTGCCAGTAGATAAAGCTCAAAAGCCCTGCCAGGACTTGAGGGATATAGAAGAAACCCCTCCATAACAAAACTGCCGCCAAACTCAATTGAGCATCTGCTCCAAACAATTGCAACATAGAGACCATGATCACATCAGTTGTTCCTAATCCACCTGGAGTTAAAGGAATAGTTGTACCAATTCGACCAAAGCAGAATATGGCAAAAATTATTCCGCCAGCAACGTCAATTCCAACTGCGTAGGCGCTTGCCCAAAAGACTAAAAACATTCCTATTTGAACTAAAAAGTTCGTAAATGAAATTCTTTTCCAATAGTTTGCGACTAGATCATTTACTTGTAATCTGAAAGATTCAATAGGAATACCAAGGTCAATATTTGGTTTTCTAAACAACTTTCGAATCGGATTGACAACTTTTGAAAGTAAACTGCCCACCCATATTGCACCTTGCGCAGACTTAAGGGCTGTATAGAACAAACCAGAGCTAATAATTAAGACAACCATTCCAATAATGGTGGATCTAATTAACCCAGATGTAACTTCACCGGAAAAAATTAAAGCCACTAAACCTAAAACAGGCATAAAAAATGAAATCAATCCGTTCCACACACTGGCTATTCCGATTGTGGCACTTGAATCTTTGCCACTAACCCCAAATGAACGAAGCATGGCGTATTGAAACGTCAATCCAATGGTTCCTCCGGCGGGCACTGAATTACTAATAGCAAATGATGCATTACGAACTTGAAATGCTTGCCAAAACTTTAGATTCTTGGTGGTAACCATATACGGATATTGAAAAATCCAGATGTTGAATACTGCGGACAAAATCAATAACACTAATGATGTACTTGATATTCCAATTAGGATATTCCAAATAGTTGGAATATCAGTATCTTTCAAAAGCCATGTGGCAACAAACCAAAGCACAATCAAAGTTATGAGAACAGAAAAGATTGGTCCTGAATATTTCTTAAATCTATTCACTTATTGCAATCTGCTTTAAAAGATGAGCTAATTCAGATGGAACAAAGGCGTGCACTTGAGTACCAACATCGTTATGTTCAGTTTTTAGGACTTTGCCATCTTCATGAACTTTTGCTAGTAAATCACCTCTGGAGTAAGGAATGGTTAACATCACTTCAACACTTGGGTCAGGTAATCGATCATCTATAGCTTTTAGTAATGCCTCTATTCCCATACCGCTATGTGCTGAAACAAATATTCCTTCAGGAAAAGTTCTCTTTAAATTACCCATCGTCTCGTCGGTTATTCGATCACATTTATTTATGGCAATAATTTCAGGAATATTGTTAGCTTCTATTTCTTCTAAAACTTCTCGAACTGAATTAAATTGCTCTAACGGATCTGCATCACTGCCATCTACTACATGAACAATCAAATCAGAATCACTTACTTCTTCAAGTGTTGATTTGAATGCGTCAATTAATTGATGAGGCAAATGTCTAACAAATCCAACAGTGTCACTCAAAGTAATACTTCGACCTGATGGGGTGTGTGATTTTCTAACTGTTGGATCAAGGGTGGCAAACAATGAATCTTCTACTAAAACTCCTGCGCCAGTTAAGCGATTAAGCAAACTTGATTTACCGGCGTTTGTGTAACCAGCGATTGCGACTGAAGCAATGTGACTTTTTCTTCTTGAATTTCTTTGCACATCTCTTGATCTGGCCATATCTTTTAAATCTTTTCTTAAACGTGTCATTTGATCATGAATACGTCTTCTATCAGTTTCTAATTTAGTTTCACCTGGTCCTCTTGTTCCAATTCCAACACTTGCTCCACTTGCTGCTTGTCTGCTCAGTGCATCACCCCAACCACGAAGTCGTGGCAACATGTATTGCATTTGGGCAAGGGAGACTTGAGTTTTACCTTCTCTACTTTTCGCATGTTTTGCAAAAATATCTAAGATTAACCAAGTTCGATCAACTACTTTTACTTTTACAACATCTTCTAAGTGAATTAATTGAGCTGGACTTAATTCACCATCAATAATTACTGTGTCGGCACCAGTTTCTGAAACAATTCTTCTTAACTCTTGAGCTTTTCCTGAACCTAAATATGTTGATGGATCTGGATTATCACGTCTTTGAATTACGCCTTCCAAGACAGTTGATCCGGCAGTTTCTGCAAGTCTGGCTAATTCTTGTAAAGATCTTTCTGCTAATTCCCATGAACCACTCGTCCAAACCCCAGCAAGAACCACTCGCTCTAATTGAATTTGTCGATATTCAACTTCACTAATGTCTTGAAGTTCTGTTGAAAAGGAAGTAACTCGCCTTAAAGCAGCGCGATCTTGTAAATCTAATTGGCCAGTATCAATTGATTCAGCCATATTTAATTGGTGAACCAACTTTCAGGCAATGTTCCAGTCTCTTCCAAAACAGCAGGTCCGCGCATAATCATTTTTCCATCAATGAAAGTAATCTGCAGAGTTCCACCTGGTAAATCAATTTTTATATCATTTATCTTTTGTCCACTTTGTTCACGCACAACCGCAGCAACTGCACATGCTCCTGTACCGCAAGAAAGAGTTTCGCCACTGCCTCGCTCGTGAACACGCATGGCTACATGATCATCAGTAATTTTTGTAACAAACTCAACGTTTACTCCAGTTGGAAACACTTCTGCTGGAGATACAACTGGAGCGGTTTTTAGATCTCCAATGCTTCCCAAATCGGGAACAAAAGCTACTGCGTGAGGATTGGGGGCATCAACTGCTTGGGCATTAAATTTATGGCCATTTACGGAAACTTCAACAACTTTTCCACGAAGTTTGGCCTCATCCATGGTCACACTTATGTCACCTGGTTCATGAATTTGAGCACTAACTAATCCGGCTCTGGTCTTGAAATTAAATTCTTTATCAGTTACTAATTTGTTAACAAATAGATATTGTGCAAAAACTCGAGCTCCATTGCCACACATTTCAGCAATTGATCCATCAGCATTTCGATAATCCATGAAGAATTGATCTTGCTCTTTAACAATTCTTAAGATTCCGTCAGCACCAATTCCATTTTTTCTATCGCATATTTGAGTTATTTGTTTCTCAGTTAATTTGAGGCTGTCATTTAGGTCTTCGATTAAGACAAAATCGTTTTTAGTTCCATGACCCTTGGTGTAATTAATGATTGCACTCATCCAATTAGTCTAAGCGATTGTGCGAAGAGATTGGGGCTCGTTGCATCCAGCCAATGAATTAGAGGGTCTCTTCTGAACCAAGAAAGTTGTCTACGGGCGAATTTCTTAGTTGCATTGATGGTCAAAGTTATGGCTTCATCCTCACTTATCTCACCTGACAAGAGAGAAAGAACTTGCGAATAACCCAAAGCTCGAAAGGCAGTTTTACCAAGTCTTAAGTTCTTTTCAATGCTTTTAACCTCATCAGCGAAACCATCTTCAAACATTTGGTGCACTCGATCAATAATTCTTTGATCCAATAAATCTCTTGGCATATCTAATGCGATACGAACATCTGAAAAGATTGGTGATGGTTCGGGAAGTTTTGCATTAAAAGCTTTTCCGGTAATTTCATTTACCTCAAGTGCTCTTACTATTTTTCTTGCATTATTTGGCAAGATATTTTCTGCTGCTTTTGGATCTATTTCCTTGAGCATTTGAAATAGAGCTTCCACACCTTTTTCGTCAAGAACCTCTTCATACTTTGCCCGCACTTCTAGGTTTGTTCCGGGAAATTCAAGATCTTCCAATACTGAATTTACGTATAACCCACTTCCTCCTACTAATACTGGTTGTACATTTTTGTTTAGTAAATTATTGATAATTTCACGACTTTGTTTTTGATATTGAGATACATTTGCTTCTTCACTTGGGTCTAACACATCTATTTGATGATGAACGATGCCCCTTCGCTGGGACAAAGGTAATTTAGCTGTTCCAATATCCATGCCCTTATAAATTTGCATAGCATCAGCGTTGATAATTTCAGCTGAGAATTTTTCAGCAATTTCTAAAGAAAGCGCGGTCTTGCCTACTGCGGTAGGTCCAACGATTGCAATAACTTTCAAAATTTATGACCGAACCAAAGTGGGAATGCCCAAAAGTACTTTATCTGATTTATCGACATTTTTGCTCTCACTAAAAATATCGCCTGCTCTAGTTTTCTTGATTTTAAGAATTGGTTTATCTGAAAGTAAGAAAAAGGGTGCTGCATAAGTTATTTCTACTTCTACCAAATCCCCTGGTCTAATTACTTGTTCAGATTCAAAATTAAAGTGAACTAATCGGTTATCTCTGGCACGTCCAGAAAGTTTTGCATTAGCTTCATCTTTCTTTCCTTCATGGTTTGTGACCAGAACTTCAACAATTTTTCCAACTTGTTTTTGATTTTCGTCCAGCATTACTTCATTAACAACTTCAGTAAGTCTGTTGTATCTTTCTGAAATTACTTCTGGTGAGATTTGATCAGGCATTTCAGCTGCTGGAGTTCCAGGTCTCTTGGA
Organism: Actinomycetes bacterium; assembly: GCA_014190035.1. Lineage (GTDB taxonomy): Bacteria > Actinomycetota > Actinomycetes > S36-B12 > UBA5976 > ATZT02. Next base: position 19,318 of record BJFU01000013.1, read on the forward strand.
ATATTGATAGGTAAAGGCTGTAGCAAATCTAGCTTCTCGAACTAGATTGAATGTGTCTTGAAAATCTTCTTCAGTCTCACCTGGAAAACCGACAATAATATCTGTGGTTATTGCTGCGTCAGGAATTCTTTCTCTCACTTTTTCTAAAATTCCTAGGTATTTACTAGTTCGATAACTTCTCTTCATGCTGGCTAATATTTTGTCGCTTCCTGATTGAAGTGGCATATGCAGATGAGGCATTACATTTGGAGTTTCAGCCATTGCATCAATTACATCTTCAGTGAAATCTTTAGGATGAGGTGAAATAAATCTAACTCTTTCTAATCCTTCAATTTCACCACAAGCTCTAAGAAGTTTTCCGAATGCAAATTTATCGCCAAATTCCACTCCATAAGAGTTAACGTTTTGACCCAAAAGCATAACTTCCATTACACCTTCAGAAACTAAGGAATTAATTTCATCTAATATTTCTCCTGCTTTTCTATCTTTTTCTTTTCCTCGCAGAGTTGGAACAATGCAGAATGTGCAGGTGTTATTACAGCCCACACTTATTGCAACTAAAGCTGAATGTATTGAATCTCTTTTTGTAGGAAGTGAAGATGGAAATACTTCAAGTGCTTCTAGGATTTCAATTTGTGCTTCATTATTGATTCGTGCTCTTTCAAGCAAAACTGGTAAAGATCCAAAGTTGTGAGTACCAAATACCACATCTACCCAAGGGGCTCTTCTTAAAATTTCATGACGATCTTTTTGAGCAAGACATCCCCCAACAGCAATTTGCATGCCAGGACGTTTTTCTCTTTGTCTAACCAACATTCCTAAATTTCCATAAAGTTTGTTATCGGCATTTTCTCTAACTGCACAAGTGTTGTAAACAACTACATCAGCGTCTTCAGATTCTGCTGGAATGTATCCAGCACTTTCCAACATGCCTGAAAGGCGTTCAGAATCATGAGCGTTCATTTGGCAACCAAATGTTCGAACAAAGTAGGTGCGAGTTGTCATATAACTACTAGGGTACGCCGTGGTTAAATATTCAATTGTGACCACGGCTAATCAACAATCAAGCAAAGTTCAATTTGCTCAAGAATTTAAAGGTCTTTATCCATTCTTGATGGCTGCATTTGTGGGCTTACTTTTGATTTCAAATGTAGGAGCTGTAAAACTCATCCAATTTGGACCCATCTATACAGATGGTGGTGCATTTCTCTTTCCACTTGTTTACATCGTGGGAGATGTTTTAAGTGAAGTTTATGGATTTAAAGCCGCAAGAAAAGCGATCTATACCGGATTCGCTATGGCCATACTTGCCTCATTTACTTTCTTTTTAGTTCAGAAATCACCTGCTGCATCAGATTGGACAAATCAAGCAGCATTTGAATCTATCCTTGGTTTTGTTCCCCAAATTGTTTTAGCAAGTATTTGTGGATTCTTAGTTGGCCAACTTCTAAATTCATATGTGTTAGTAAAGATCAAAGAAAGAACTAAAGAAAAGAAACTGTGGTTACGATTAATTGGATCAACTGTCGTTGGTGAATTTGCAGATACTTTAGTCTTTTGCACAATCGCTTTTTATGGCATCATCACCGGCTGGGATTTTGTAAACTACGTCTTATTTGGATATCTTTACAAAACATTATTAGAAGTATTTTTACTACCTGTCACATATAACGTGATTAAATTTGTGAAGAAAAAGGAAGCTAGTTACTCTCTCTAGACGCATAAAATCGGCCTAAGAATTCTTCTTTGAATTCGAAGAAATTGCCATCGATAATACTTTGTCTCATCTTGGCAACTAAATTAACAATGAAATATTCGTTATGAATTGTTAATAGTGTGGAAGAAAGCATTTCTTTGCCTTTAATTAAATGATTTAAATAAGCTTTGGTGTAGTTCTTGCAGGTGTAACAATCACAGCTTTCATCAATTGGTGAGAAGTCTCTTTTGAATGCACTCACCGAAATATTAAATCTTCCATCAAGGCCATACACGGCATTGTTTCGAGCAACCCTGGAGGCTGCTACACAATCGAAAGTGTCAGCGCCATTTTCCACTCCAACAAAAAGATCATCCGGCTCACCAATGCCGAGTAAATGTCTTGGTTTATTTACAGGTAGTTCTTCATTTACCCAATTAACAATTGTGCCTAATTTATTTTTATCCAGTGCTCCACCAATTCCAAAGCCATCAAAGTCTAAGGACGCTAAATCTTTTGCTGCTTTTCTTCTTAAGTCTTCATATTGGGCACCTTGCACAACACCAAAAAGTGCTTGATAGGGACGATGAGATCTTTCTAGAGTTAATTTCTCATGTTCTGAAATACATCTTTTAGCCCAAGCAAAAGTTCTGTCCAAAGATTTTTCTTGATAATTTCGGGTATTTAAAAGTGTTGTGCATTCATCGAAAGCAAAAATAATATCTGCACCAATTTTGTGCTGAACTTGCATTGAAACTTCTGGGGTAAATCTATGCATCGAACCATCAAGGTGAGATTTGAATGTGACTCCATCATCATCAACATGAGCTAGGCGATCCTTGTCAGTCGCCATCACATCATCTGCTTGCACAGTTGAGGAATCCATTGCGATTACTTTTTTGTAACCAACTCCAAGGGATAGAACTTGGAAACCACCACTGTCTGTAAAAGTGGGGCCAGGCCAATTCATGAATGAGCCCAAGCCACCTGCTTCATCAACAACTTCAGGACCAGGTTGTAAATAAAGGTGATAAGCATTTGATAAAACAGCTTGAGCATCTAAGTCTTTTATACTTTCAGGCAAAACTGACTTAACAGTGGCTTTGGTGCCAACTGGAATGAATGCAGGAGTTTTAATCTCACCGTGTGGTGTAGTTATTACGCCAACACGGCCCAAAGGTTGTTTATTTGTGGGATGAGAATCAAGTTGAGCATCAATCTTGAAACTAAAATTCTTATTCATTAATACGTATTCAATCGCATAAGTGAAGAGCAAAAAAATTAAGGTCTATGAATTATGCAAAAAGGATGACCTTCAGGGTCTAAATAAACCCTAAATTCAGTTGAATAGTCGTTTGATTTAGGTGATCCCGGTTGAAATTCTGTTTTGACTGCCCCGATTTCAAGCAATTCCGCTTCTGTTTCATCAAGATCCTTAACAGCAAAATCTAGATGAAGTTGTTGTGGGATTGGACCTTCTGGCCAAGTTGGAGCTTTGTAATTTGCTACTTTTTGAAAAGCTAATTTAGGAATTCCTTTATTATCTTTTAACTCAACCCAAACAATATTTGAATAAGTGTTTTCTGTAGTTATGTCAACTTTAAGTCCTGTGATACTTGAATAAAATTTTGCTAAATTAATCGGATCAGCACAATCAATTGCAGAGTAAAAGTGATCGACAGGCTTCATAAATTAAAATATATCATTTAATTAGCCTGTCAATCAATTCAAAAATTTGCTTTTATATCTCTAATTCCGCTTGATGGTTTGTGCAAAATTAACATCAATTCCTGCTGCAACCGTCAATGCAATAGATATTTCGCAAAGGGCACCTTTATCAATCTTTACTTTGCGACCTTTTGCTGAGCAATCGTCAGGGTTTTCAACTGTTACAACTTGGCTCATTCCTTTTGGAGCTTTAGGAATTGTCACAGTTTTAGCTGATGTTGTATTTGGAATTGCTACATCAACGGCCTTTACAAATTTGTTAACTTTTTTATCTAACGCAGCAGTTAGTTCTAAACCATCAAGTTGTTCTGTGACTGAAGCCAAAATTGCTTTTGAAGTCAATGCTACTGGGACATAATCACATTGTTGGCCATTTTGAGAACCAACAACCCAGTCACTACAAACTCTTAAACCAGGATTCTTTGCAGCCTTTTTGCTTGCTGCACTTTTTGCTAATTCATTTCCTGCCATATTGGCAGCCCATTGATCAAGCAAAGCAGCTCGTTCTGCTGGTGTATAATCAAATGTTTGATTTCCAATTCCGTAGCGAAGAGTTGCATATTGTGGATCTGCTTCAAGTTGTGATCTAATTTCGGCAATTTTATTTGCCGCCACTGTGTTATCAATTTTTCTGGCAGCTAAGGGAATAGTTACACAAGTTCCACCACCACCTGATCCGTTAAAAGTGCTGGTGTAGGACCAAGTTTTACAAACTTCTTGTCCTGGATTGGCATTTGCTTCAGCAAGTGCTTGGGCTTCTGCATTTGCTCTTTGATCACTAATGCTTTGTTGTTCTCGGCGATATTGAGTAATTACTTGAGAAATATCTAATGTTCCACCCGAGTTAACATAATTTTGGAAAACATCTCCACCGATTAGATTTGCTTGGTGATATGTGTCAGTATGGCAAACTGTTTTATAACTGCCATTGGCATTTGATTCCCCATATTTAATGGGAAAATCTGCTGGGCAGGAAACATCGCCATCAAAACTCACATTTGCTTTCGCAGAAGGTGCGACGATAAATGTTAAAAACATGGATAAAACTAAAATCAGACTTCTTTTCATATTTTCCCCTTGTTGTTATTAGTTATAACACTAACTTCGGGGTATGACAAAAAAATGTCTAAAATTTCTAAATCTCTAGAGGAAGTCCATCTGGCAGATCAGTTATTACTTCCTTTGCGACTCTAAAAGCTAAATTTGAGGAATATCCTTTGCGAGCTAAAACGCCCACAATTTTTCGCAATTGGGTTTTAGCGTCATCTTTCTGCAAAGACCTAATTTTCTTGCAAGCAAGGGCAAATGCAGCTTGGAATTCCTGATCATCACTTATTTGTGAAATTGCTTCCAGCGCCACATCATCAGAAACACCTTTGGCGCGCAATTGTTGACGAAGCGCGTTT
>BJFU01000014.1 GCA_014190035.1 Actinomycetes bacterium
TTATTAAACAAAAAAGATGGCAAACGAGCAGCTGTTTTGTTAATCACCGCCGATAGAGGTCTTGCAGGAGCTTATTCTGCAAACATTTTGAAAGAAGGCGAAAGATTAACTGAACTATTACGCGATGAACAAGGAAAGGAAGTAATACCTTTCATCGTGGGTCGAAAAGGTGTTGGTTACTACAAATTCCGTAACAGAGAAGTTGCTGCAAGTTGGACTGGAATTACCGATCGACCAAAATATGACGATGCTCGAGAAATCGCTAAAGCATTGTTAGAAATTTTCTTAAAAGAAGAAGCTCAAGGTGGCGTTGATGAAATTCAAATCATTTACACCCGCTTTGTAAACAGAATTTCTCAAGTTCCAGTGGTGCAAAGAATTGTGCCTCTGGAAGTTGTAGAAGAACTAGTTCAATCATCAGCAAAGATGACCGAAGTTGATACTCATAAACCAACTTTGCCTCTTTATGATTTCGAGCCATCACCAGATGCTGTGCTCGATGAACTATTACCTAAATACATTGAATATTTGGTGTATGCAGGTTTGTTGCAAGCAGCAGCTTCAGAACACGCTGCAAGACAGCGCGCAATGAAATCAGCAACTGAAAATGCTGAAGATCTAATCAAGACTTTGACTCGTCGTGCTAACCAAGCACGTCAAGCCGAAATTACCCAGGAAATTAGTGAAATCGTCGGTGGCGCTGACTCACTAAAGACCGCCAAATAGGAGAAAACAAAAAATGAGTAGCACAACAGAAACAAAGAATGTAACCGGAAGAGTTGCACGCGTTACTGGTCCCGTTGTAGACGTGGAGTTTCCAGTAGATGCGATCCCTGAATTGTTTTATGCCCTACATGTCGAAGTGACATTGCCAGGGGCAGAAACTAGAACGCTTACTTTAGAAGTTGCTCAACACATTGGCGATGGCATGGTTCGTGCTATTTCCATGCAGCCAACAGATGGTTTGATTCGCGGCGCCACCGTGAAATCAACTGGTTCTCCAATTTCAGTTCCTGTGGGCGATGTAACTCTGGGTCACGTTTGGAACACTTTGGGCAAACCTCTTGATGTTGCAGAATCATCATTAAAAATTAATGAACGCTGGCCAATTCATCGTCAACCTCCTAAGTTTGACGAACTTGAACCAAAAACAGAAATGTTTGTCACCGGTATCAAAGTTATTGATCTTTTAACACCTTATGTAAAAGGTGGAAAGATTGGTTTGTTTGGTGGAGCAGGTGTAGGAAAAACTGTTTTGATTCAAGAAATGATTTATCGTGTTTCTGAAAACTTCGGTGGAGTATCAGTATTTGCTGGTGTTGGAGAAAGAACACGTGAAGGAAACGACTTATTTTTGGAAATGACCGAGTCTGGAGTTATTAACAAAACAGCTCTCGTGTTTGGTCAAATGGATGAGCCACCTGGCACTCGTATGAGAGTTGCTCTTTCAGCTCTAACCATGGCTGAATATTTCCGTGATGTACAAAACCAAGACGTTTTGTTATTCATTGACAATATTTTCCGTTTCACCCAAGCAGGTTCAGAAGTTTCCACATTGTTGGGACGTATGCCATCTGCTGTGGGTTACCAGCCAACACTTGCTGATGAGATGGGTCAATTGCAAGAACGAATTACTTCCACTCGTGGTAACTCAATTACTTCGATGCAAGCAATTTATGTTCCAGCTGATGACATCACAGATCCAGCACCTCACACCACGTTCGCACATTTGGATGCAACCACAGTGTTAAGCCGTCCAATTTCAGAACTTGGAATTTATCCAGCTGTGGATCCTCTTGATTCAACTTCTCGTATTCTTTCTCCTCTTTATTTGGGTGAAGAACACTACGCAGTTGCCCAAAGAGTTAAAGAAGTTCTGCAGAGATACAAAGACTTGCAAGACATCATTGCAATTCTTGGTATTGATGAACTAAGTGAAGAAGATCGAGTGCTAGTTGGTCGCGCTCGAAGAATTCAAAGATTCTTGTCACAAAACATGTTCGTGGCAGAAGCATTCACTGGTCAAGCTGGATCATTTGTGCCATTGGAAGAAACCATTGCATCATTTAGAGCATTAACAAATGGTGACTATGATCATCTTCCAGAACAAGCATTCTTCATGGCAGGAAATATTGAAGATGTTGAAAAGAACGCAAGCAAATTGGCAGGAAAGTAACTAACACATGCCATTAAAAGTTGAAGTTGTTGCAACTGACGGACAAGTTTGGTCAGGCGAAGCAAGCACGGTTGTTTTGCGAACTAAATCAGGTGAAATTGGTTTACTTCCAGGACATGCACCATTGCTTGCTTCTCTGTCAGATGGTCCAATTGTGATCAGACCAATTGAAGGAACTGAAATAAAAGCAGCAGCTCATGGTGGATTTGTAATTGTTGATAGTAATAACGTCATCGTGTTGGCAGAAACCGCAGAATTAGCAAGTGAAGTTGATGTAAAGCGTGCTCAAAAAGCAAAAGATGAAGCAGAAAAATCGGGCGACAAAGAAGCATTGAAAAGAGCAGAGTCAAGACTCTCAATTGTAGTAGGTTAGATAATAGATATCCCATCAAAGGAGATTTAGATGTCTAAGCAAGTTGTAACAAAATTAGTAGTAAATACTCGTAAACGAAATAAGGCTTCAACTTTTTTTCGACCAATATTGATCCTTCCGATTTTAATATTTGTGAGTACTTTTTCATCCAACAATTCAGGCACCGTGAGTATTTCATTCCTACTTGCAGTTCCAGTACTTCTAGCTTTGGTTTTTAGAAATATTTACCCTAGCTATATTTATGGCTTCAACCAGTCATTCTTGGAACTACAAAATAGAATCTCACTCTATGCACTTTATTTAACTGATGAATTTCCATCAATTGAAAAAAGTAAAAATGTAACTATTTCTTTGCCAGATGTAAAAGGTGGCAAAGCACTTAATAGATGGCTTCCTCTAGTTAAGTGGTTTTTAGCAATTCCACTTTATGTAGTTGGCGTTGTTTATTTAGCCGTAACAGTTATTTACACCATCATTGCTTGGTTCAATATCTTGTTTACAGGTAAATATCCAAAATTTGCGATTGACTTTGTAGTTGGAACAGTTCAATTCTGGAACAGAGTTACCGGATATGCATTCATCTTGGTAACTGATGAGTATCCAACTTTTTCAGTAAATGCCAGTAAATAAAGAACTAAAAATAGGTGCCAACTAAACAGTTGGCACCTATTTACATTTCTACGCGTTTAATGTTGGCGCCAAGTCCTGTTAGGTTTTCCACAAAATTTGAATATCCACGATCAACGTGGTGAACTTCGGTCACATAAGTTACATCATCTGCCACTAATCCAGCCAAAACTAAAGAAGCACCAGCTCGAACATCAGTTCCTTCTACGGGAGCTCCTGATAATTGTTCTTTTCCTCTGACTAAACAATGATGACCATTAATTTTTACATCAGCACCTAATCGTGCCAATTCGTTTACAAATCTAAATCTTGCTTCAAAGAGATTTTCAGTAACCATGGAAGAACCTGTTGCAATTGCATTAAGGGCAATCATTTGAGGTTGTAAATCAGTTGGAAAACCTGGATAGGGAAGAGTGACAATATCTACTGCTTTTGGTCTGGTGTGCATTGAAACATTTAATCGATCATCAACTGATTTAATTTCAGCTCCTGTGTCACGTAATTTTTCTAAAACTAAATCCATATCACTAGGTTTTACGCCATGAATTGTAATGTCTCCTTGAGTCATGATTGCTGCAATTGCCCAAGTTCCTGCCACAATGCGATCTGGAACAACATGATGAGAGGTGGGATTAAGTTTTTCTACTCCGGTAATTTCTAGAACACTTGATCCAATGCCATTAATTTTGGCACCCATTTTTACCAACATGTTACAAAGATCAACAATTTCTGGTTCGCGAGCAACGTTTTCAACATTAGAATTTCCTTTAGCCAAAACAGCTGCCATCACAACATTTTCAGTTGCACCCACACTTGGAAAATCCAGTGCAATATTTGCACCACTTAAACCATTTTCAGCTCTAATAATTAGGTAACCGTGTTCGGAATGAACATGACAACCAAGTTTTTCTAAACCTTGCATGTGAATATCTAGTCCACGAGATCCAATTGCATCTCCACCAGGAAGAGCAATATCTGCTTCGCCACATCTTGCAACTAATGGTCCAAGAACTGAAATTGAAGCACGCATTTTTCTTACTAAGTCATAATCTGCTTTGTGACCAATTTTTGCTGGCACATCAATTGTTACTGTGGCAGTTGCTAGATCATGTTCTACTTTGCAACCAAGTCTTCTAAGAAGTTCAGCCATAATTTCAACATCTAATATTTCTGGGACGTTTGTTAAAGTTGTTAATCCTTCTGCCATGATCGAGGCAGCCATAAGTTTCAAAACACTATTTTTTGCACCAGGAACGCGCACTTCTCCCTTTAAGGGACCTGAGCGTTCAACTCTAAAAGCTTCCATGACTCACCAGAGTACCCAACCAAAGTGTGCAAACACCAATTCACACATAGGCTCTACTCATGGTTAATCTCACTCGCATCTACACCAGAACCGGCGATGATGGAACTACTGCTTTGGGAGATATGTCCCGGGCTTTAAAAACAGATTTAAGACTTGAAGCATTTGCCGATGTTGATGAAGCTAATTCATCCATTGGAGTAGCAATTGCGATGGGAAATCTTGATCAAGATGTTAAAGACTTACTAATTAGAGTGCAAAATGATTTGTTTGATGTTGGTGCTGATTTAGCAACACCAGTTGGAAAAAAGAACGATACGCCGCAATTAAGAGTGTTACCTGGTTATGTTGATGAATTAGAAAAAGCAATTGATCATTACAACTCATTTTTACAACCTTTAAGCTCATTTATTTTGCCAGGAGGAACTCCTGGAGCAGCTCTTTTGCATGTGGCAAGAACAGTTGTAAGACGTGCTGAGCGTTCAACTTGGACTGCATTTACAGCTCACAAAATTGTTATGACAGAAACTCCAGCAAGATATTTAAATAGACTTTCTGATTTATTGTTTGTGTTAGCTCGTTACAGCAATCGTGAACAAGGCGATGTTTTGTGGGTACCGGGTGCAAATAGATAATTTAAACGCGACCGCGTATTAAATTTCTTGCTTTTGCTTCATCATTGGGCCAAACCATAAGTTGTGGTCCTTCTAAAGTAAAAGCTAGCGTTGCTTTTATGTTATTAGCAATTAATTCTCGACGAAGCTTTTCTCCTTCTGCATAATTGGCAGGATTTCCAATAGGAACTAAAACTCCATAATCATCTTTAAAGCTTGCTTTAGTTGGTCTTTCAATAAGTGAAGTTTTTTTAGGACTGTAGGCCCAACGCAAAAACAAGATTAAAACTAAAAGCCCAAACCCCACCAGTAACGGCAGAGTTAAATAGGTGGTGCTGCCCCAAGTCATCATGACAGCCATTGTTGCGCATATTTAGTCATCAGGCATCATCAAGTTATGCGTTTATTGGTTGCCACTTGCACGGTTGACTACGTGGGAAGACTTACTGCCCATTTGCCTGAAGCAACCCGTTTGATTCTTTTCAAAGCCGATGGTTCGGTTTCCATTCACGCCGATGATCGCGCCTATAAACCTCTTAACTGGATGAGCCCACCTTGCTTTACCACTGAAGTTAATGAAACAGGTAAAAAAATAATTACAGTTGAAAATAAAGCTGGAGAAAGATTAGTAATAACAGTGAGCCAAGTAATTCATAATTCAACGCATGAATTAGGAGTAGATCCAGGGCTTGTAAAAGATGGGGTAGAAGCTCACTTACAAGTATTACTGGCAGATCACGTTGATACTTTTGGTAAGAATTGGCAATTAGTTAGAAGAGAATACCCAACAGCAATTGGACCTGTTGATTTACTTTGTAGAGATGAATCAGGCAAAATAGTTGCGGTAGAAATAAAAAGACGAGGCGATATTGATGGAGTTGAGCAATTAACCAGATATTTGGAATTATTAAACCGAGATGCATTAATTGCCCCAGTAAGTGGAGTATTTGCTGCCCAAGAAATTAAACCTCAAGCCAAAGTATTAGCTGAAGATCGAGGAATTCGTTGTGTTGTGGTTGATTACGATGCACTTCGCGGTTTAGATCGCAAAGACGAAAGATTGTTCTAGAATAGAAAAATGCCTAGAAGAAATAGACCAAAGAATTCCAAAAAAGACGACAGCGAAGAATTTAACGTTGATCGTTTATTAGGAATTCAGAGAAGTGAGAATTGGTCTGATGGTGATTGGGTAGTTCGAAGAGTTACCGGCTCTGCTGCAACTAAGCCTTATCGATGTCCCGGTTGTGATCAAGAAATAAGACCAGCAACACCACATACCGTTGCTTACGTAATGGGTGAATTAGAAGATCGTCGTCATTGGCACACTCCTTGTTGGAATAGCGATCGCAAGAAACATAAAAGAGATTTAGATGACTGAAATAGTTGCCAATAGCGTCTTGCCCGCAAAAAGAGAACTAATAAATTTAACAACTTCTGATGGTGAAAATTTAGTTGGAGAACTTGCATCCCCAATTGATGGCAAGGCAATAGCAACAATTATTACTGTTCATCCACTACCAACTCATGGTGGAAATACTGATAGCCATCTTTATAGAAAAATGTCTTGGAGGTTACCTTCACTAGCTGGAATAAATATTTTAAGATTTAACACTCGGGGAACCTGTAGCAAATTAGGAACCAGCACTGGTTCATTTGATTCATCTAACAATGAAGGTAAAGATTTATTAGCTGCTCTTAAATATGTTAAAGACAACAATTTAGGAAAACCCTTTGTGGTGGGTTGGTCTTTTGGCACCGATGTAACACTTCGTCATGCATTTGATCAGGAATTAAGTGGAGTAATTTTACTTTCTCCACCACTTCGTTTCACGACTCAAGATGAACTTTCTAAATGGAAAAACGTAACTTTTCCTGTTGTGGCTTTAGTTCCAGAATTTGATGATTATCTAAAACCAGATGAAGCGAAATTAAGATTTAGTGTTGCACCAAATATTCAAATTGTCCCTGCAGCTGGAGCAAAGCATTTATGGGTTGGGGAAAAAAGTGTCCAAGTTGTCTTGAATGAAATTGTTAAAATGATTGCTCCGAATCTAGTTCCACTTCCTATCTCCTGGGATGGACCAATGGAGAAGTGGAACGACATTTAGTAATTAGTAAGATGTGAGTATCAAACTTAGTGAGGCGTAAATAAATTGAGTAGCCAAATTCCAATGCGCGGTGCTATTGATTTAGGTGCACTTGCTCAAGCCAGAAAAGCCCAAAGTGTGGCAGCAAATGCTGTGGCAAATGCTCCAGCTGGAGTTGTGGTTGATGTTAGTGAACAAGACTTTCAACAAAAAGTTATTGATGTTTCAAAAACAGTTCCGGTAATTGTTGATCTGTGGGCTGAATGGTGTGGACCTTGTAAACAACTTTCACCATTGTTAGAGAAATTAGCTGCTGAATACAAAGGTCGATTTGTTTTAGCAAAAATTGATGTTGATGCAAATCCAAGACTTTCGCAAATGTTTCAAGTCCAATCAATTCCTGCTGTCTTTGCTGTGATTGGTGAATCTGCTGGTCCACTTTTTCAAGGTGCAATACCTGAAGCTGAACTTCGACAAGTAATTGAAGAAGTATTAAGGATTGCAGCAGAACAAGGAGTTAATGGAACAATTAACTCTGAAGTTCAAGAAGACGTAGCTCCAGTAATTGAAGAAGAACAAATTGATCCAAGATTAGAAGCAGCATTTAATGCCATCGAACAAGGTGACTTTGCAGCTGCAAATAATTCTTATAAAGAAATGCTTAATCAAACTCCAGCAGATCAAGTTGCTCAAGCAGGTCTTGCTCAAGTGGGATTACTAGAAAGAGCTTCTAAATTAAATCCAAATGATGTATTACAAAAAGCAAGTGATCGTAAAGATTTTGCCAGCCAAATGGATTTAGCTGACCTTGAATTAATGAAAGGAAATCCAGGAGCTGGATTTGCGGTATTAATTAAAGCCATCAAGATTTCAAGTGGTGAAGATCGAGACAAATTAAGAGCAAGGCTTTTAGAGTTATTCGTTGTGGTTGGCGATAGTGACCCTGAGGTAATAAAGGCACGACGAGACCTAGCAAGCGCATTGTTCTAAATCGTCTAAACTTAAACTCATGACTTATTTGGATCACGCGGCAACAACTCCTATGTTGACTGAATCAATTGCTGCCATGAGTACTGAATTAGCTCAAGTTGGAAATCCATCTTCTCTACATTCCTCTGGTCGAAGAGCTCGAAAAGTTGTGGAAGAAAGTAGAGAAATAATTGCTGCTGCCCTTGGTGCAAGACCAATTGAAGTAATTTTTACAGGTGGTGGAACCGAAGCTAACAATTTAGCTGTTAAAGGTTTGTTTTGGGCTGCACAACAGAAAGATAAAAATAAAAAAAGAGTATTAGTTTCAGCTGTTGAACATCACGCCGTATTAGATCCAGTTATGTGGTTAGGTGAGCACGAAGGTGCTGAGATTGAAATTTTACCCGTGGATAATTTAGGCAGAGTATTACCAGAAACTTTAAGAAAAGCATTTGAAAAAAATCCAAATGATGTAGCCCTAGTTACTGTGATGTGGGCAAATAATGAAGTTGGCACGGTTCAACCAATTGCAGAACTAGTAAAAATTGCACATGAATATAAAACTGTTTTTCATTCAGATGCAGTACAAGCTGTGGGTTGTTTAGAAGTTCATTTTCAAAATACAGATTTAGATGCAATGACAGTTTCTGGTCACAAAGTTGGTGGACCACAAGGAATTGGCGCTCTAGTTGTTAAAAGAGATATTGAATTAACACCACTACTTCATGGTGGGGGACAAGAAAGAGATGTTAGATCAGGAACACTTGCTGCTCCTTCAATTGCAGGTTTTGCCGCAGCAACTACTACTGCAGTTTCCCAAAGTGTTTCAAGGGCAGCCAGATTAAGTTCACTGAGAAAAGATTTAGTTAAAAGAATTCAAGAACAAATTCCAGATGTTGTCTTAAACGGCGATCCAGAAAATCGTTTACCAGGAAATGCTCACTTTTCATTTAAAGGTTGCGAAGGCGATGCGCTCTTAATGTTGCTGGATGCTCAAGGAATTGAATGCTCAACTGGTTCTGCTTGTTCTGCAGGAATTCCTCAACCGTCTCATGTTCTTATTGCTATGGGAAGAGATGAAATAACAGCAAGAGCTTCTCTTCGTTTTTCTTTCGGAGCAACTTCAACTCCAGATGATGTTGATGCAGTTATGCAAGTTCTTCCTGCAATTGTGGAAAGAGCTAAAAGAGCAGGAAAGCCAGCGGTAGCCAAATGACTAAACGTGTAGTTGCCGCAATGAGTGGTGGCGTTGATTCTTCTGTTGCAGCAGCTCGATTAGTTGATCAAGGCTATGACGTTGTAGGAATTCATTTAGCTTTAGCAAAAGTTAAAGGTCATGCAGGCGGAAAAGGTTGCTGCACCTTAGATGATGCTAGAGATGCCAGACGAGTGGCAGATCGTTTAGGAATTCCTTTTTATATTTGGGATGTAAGTGAAGAATTTCAAAGAGAAGTTATTGAAAACTTTATATCTGAATACTCCGAAGGAAGAACGCCTAATCCATGTGTGAGATGTAATGAAAAGATTAAGTTTCAAGCAGTCCTAGAAAGATCCTTAGCCCTTGGTTTTGATGCCGTTGCAACGGGACATTATGCCCAAATAATTGACACCGCTAATGGTCCAACATTGCATAGAGCAATTGATGACAAAAAAGATCAATCATATGTTTTAAGTGTTTTAACTCCTGAACAACTTTCACACACAATTTTGCCTTTAGGAAATTCTGTTAAACCAGATATCAGAAAAGAAGCAGAAGAACGCGGACTAATTACTGCTGCAAAGCCTGATTCACATGACATTTGTTTTATTCCAGATGGAGACACTGCAGGTTTCTTGCATAAGAAACTTGGGCAAGATCCTGGAAAAATTATTGATGTTGAAACCGGGGAAGAAATCGGGGAACACGATGGAGTGTTCGAATTTACAATTGGACAACGTAAAGGTCTTCATTTAGAAAAACCTCGCGATGATCGCTCTCGTCGTTTCGTTGTGGGCACTGACTCGAAGACTAAAACTGTCATGGTTGGTTTACCCACAATGCTTAGAGTTGATGTGGTTACCGCAACTAATTTGATTTGGTGTGGAAAAGCTCCTGAATCACAATTTGAATGCACCGCTCAAGTTAGAGCTCATTCTCAAGCCTTGAAAGCAAAAGCGTTTCATAAAGACGGCAACTTAACTGTGGAATTTTTGGAACCATTAACTGGTTTGGCTCCTGGTCAAACTATTGCTCTTTATGACAACACGCGAGTAATCGGCAGTGGCACTGTTGTAACTACCACTCGTAGTTAATTAAATTTAGGTCAAATGGCTAAATCAATTCCCGATTCCTCTAAAAATCGCTGGTCTGAACTTGTTGAAATCATTGAGGAAGCAAGACGTCAATATTACGTGCTTGATTCCCCAACTATTTCAGATGACGAATATGACAAGGCTTTCAAAGAATTAGAAACACTTGAACAAAAATATCCAGAATTAGTAACCCAAGATTCTCCCACTCAATCAGTTGGTGGAGTTGCCTCAGAACTATTTGAACCCGTTGAGCACAGAGTAAGAATGATGAGTTTGGAAGATGTCTTTGATGTTGAAGAATTAGAAGAATGGGCAAATCGAGTCAGTAAAAGTACAACTAGTTTGCCTGAAACAATTTGTGAATTAAAAGTTGATGGTTTAGCGCTTAATCTTTTGTATCTTGATGGAAAATTATCTCGAGTTGCAACAAGAGGTGATGGTCGAGTTGGGGAAGACGTTACCTATAACACTCAATTCATCCCTACAGTTCCAAGAGTTTTAACAGCAACAAATGGTGCAAAGATTCCAAGTGTTATTGAAGTTCGTGGTGAAGTTTATTTTGATTTGAAAGATTTTGATTCTTTAAACAACGAAGTCATGGATTTAGGAAGAACCCCTTTTGCCAATCCTCGAAATGCAGCAGCAGGAACTATTCGACAACGTGTAGATAAGCGTGAAGAGGAATTAGCGTTAGCAAAAAATGAAAAGAAATCAGATTCTCGTATTGAAAAACTCAAATCAGAATTTAATCGCTCAACATCTTCTCTTTCCAGATTAAAACTAGTAGTTCATGGAATTGGTGCCTTAGAAGGATCTGAGTTCAAAACCCAAGCAGAAGCTTATAAAACTTTAGGAAATCTTGGGCTACCTGTTGCAATGACAACCAGGGTCACCAAAGACTTAAAAAGTGTGATTTCATTTATTGAAGAATTTGGAAATAAACGTAGAGATTTAAGTCATGAAATAGATGGTGTAGTTGTAAAAGTAAATGATATCAATGCACAAAAAAATCTTGGTGCTACATCTAGAACTCCGAGATGGGCCGTGGCTTATAAATATCCACCAGAAGTTGTTCGAACCAAGTTAATTGACATTGAAGTAAATGTGGGAAGAACTGGGAGAGTTACCCCATTTGCAGTTATGGAACCAATCAAAGTTGCAGGTTCTACTGTTTCTATGGCAACACTTCATAACCAAGAAGAAATCATCCGAAAAGGTGTCTTAATTGGTGACACTGTTTATTTGAGAAAAGCAGGAGATGTAATTCCTGAAATTGTAGGCCCAGTTGTGGAACTTAGAAATGGTTCGGAAAAGAAATTTGAAATGCCAAGCAAATGTCCAGAATGTGGAACCAAACTTGCTCCAGCAAAAGAGGGCGATGTTGATCTTCGCTGCTCTAATGCGCAAAGTTGTCCTGCTCAATTAAGGGAAAGACTTTTCCATGTTGGATCTCGTGGAGCTATGGACATTGAAGGCTTAGGTTCTAAGTCGGCAGCTGCATTATTAAATGACAAAATTCTTAAAGATGAAGGAAATCTTTTTGAACTAACTGCAAAAGATTTAGAAAAGAGTGAATACTTCACGAGAGCTCCTGGCAAAGGAGAAACAGGCAGACCATTAAATAAAAATGGTGAAGAATTACTTTCTCAATTAAGTGCTGCTAAAACTAGACCTTTATGGAGAATTTTAGTTGCCTTATCAATAAGACACGTTGGTCCAACTGCAGCTCAAGCTTTAGCCCGAGAATTTAAATCACTAGAAAATATTGCTAATTCACCATTGGAAAAACTCTCTGAGGTAAATGGAGTGGGTGAAGTAATTGGAATTGCGGTTAAAGAATGGTTTAGTGAAGATTGGCATAAAGAAATTGTCGGTAAATGGGCACGAGCCGGAGTAAGAATTAAAGATGATGAAGTAACTGGGCCTCAACCATTAAAGGATATGAATTTTGTGATAACTGGTTCTGTGCCAAATCTTTCTCGAGATGGTGCCATCAATGCTGTTTTGGAAAGAGGTGGCAAAGTTTCAGGATCAGTCAGTAAAAATACGACCATGTTGGTTTATGGCAGAGCTGACGGCAGTAAATATTCCAAGGCTGTTTCACTTGGAATCCCCAAGTTGGATGCAGAAAACTTTGAAGTTTTGCTAAATAAAGGCTTCACAGAAGCGCTGAAACTCGCAACAACTGACTAAACAATAAGATATAAATCGTGTCGAGAATAAACCGTGAAGAAGTTGCTAACTTAGCAAGATTAGCTCGACTTGATTTAGCCGAATCTGAATTAGATGAATATGCCCAACAATTAGAAATTATCCTTGAATCAGTTGCCAAGGTTGGCGAAGTTTCAACCAAAGATGTTAAACCAATGTCTCATGCCACAGGATTAGTAAATATTTTCCGTGAAGATGTAACTAAAGAATCTTTAAAAAGAGAAGAAATACTTCGATCAGCTCCTGCCTCAGAAGATGATCGATTCCGAGTTCCTCGCATTTTGGATGAGGAATAAATGTCAGATTTAACCAAACTAAGTGCTGTTGAATTAAGTAGTGAATTAACTAAAGGCTCAGTAAGTGCTGTTGAAGTAACAAAAGCTCATCTTGATCGAATTGATTCTCTAGATAAATCTGTCCAATCTTTCTTGCATGTTGATAAAACAGGTGCAATAAAGCAAGCAGAAGAAGTTGACAAAAACAGAAAAGAAAACAAGAAAGTTTCATCTTTAGCTGGAGTTCCTCTAGCTCTTAAAGATGTGTTAACCCAAAAAGGTGTGCCAACAACTTGTGGTTCAAAAATATTAGAAGGTTGGATTCCGCCATACGACTCAACAGTTGTTAAGAAATTAAAGAGTGCAGGAATTGTAATTCTTGGAAAAACAAACATGGATGAATTTGCTATGGGTTCATCAACTGAAAACAGTGCATATTTTCCAACTAAGAATCCTTGGGATTTAACAAAAATTCCTGGTGGTTCATCTGGTGGATCTTCTGCAGCAGTATCTGCATTTTTTGCACCTCTTGCAATAGGAACAGATACTGGTGGATCAATTAGACAACCTGCTGCAGTGACTGGAATTGTGGGAGCAAAACCAAGTTATGGTGGCGTATCTCGTTTTGGATTAGTTGCCTTCGCATCTTCACTTGATCAAGCAGGACCATTTGCTCGCACAGTTTTAGATTGCGCAATGTTGCATGAAGTTATGGCAGGACATGATCCTTTAGATTCAACCAGTATTAATCAACCGGTTCCAGATGTTGTAAGTGCTGCCAAATTACAAGATGTAAAGGGAATGAAGATTGGCATTATAAAAGAATTAGGTGGCGATGGTTGGCAAACTGGAGTCTTAAATAGATTTAATGAATCTGTTGAATTACTTAAATCAATGGGTGCTCAAGTTAAAGAAATATCAATTCCACATTCACTTTATGCTTTAGCAACTTATTATTTAATTGCTCCAAGTGAAGCTTCAAGTAACTTAGCTCGCTTTGATGGCATGCGATATGGTTTAAGAGTTGATGATGGCAATTTAAGTGCTGAAGAAGTAATGAATAAAACTCGTGAAAAAGGTTTTGGTAAAGAAGTAAAAAGAAGAATCATGATTGGAACTTACGCATTATCTTCTGGTTATTACGACGCTTATTACGCTCAAGCACAAAAGGTTCGAGCCTTAATTGCGCAAGATTTAACTAATGCTTTCAAAGAAGTTGATGTATTAATTTCTCCAACTTCACCAACTACTGCTTGGGGATTAGGTGAAAGAGTAAATAATCCAATGGCAATGTATTTGGCAGATCTTGCAACCTTGCCACCATCTTTAGCTGGAATTCCAGCAATGAGTGTGCCAATTGGATTAGCTGATGAAGATAAATTACCTGTTGGTTTACAAATTGTTGCACCATTTATGAACGATGATCGAATCTATCGAGTTGGTGGAGCAATTGAAGCTTCATTAAAAACTAAATGGAATGGTCTTTTAATTGATCAAGCACCTGCTTTAGGTGGTGCAAAATGAGTACTTATGACGAAGCCATAAAGAAATACGATCCAGTATTAGGTTTAGAAACTCACGTTGAATTATCAACAAATTCAAAAATGTTTTGTGGTTGCTCCACAGAATTTGGAGCAGAGCCAAACACACAAACTTGTCCAACTTGTTTAGGTTTACCTGGTTCTTTGCCGGTGGCAAATGCCATCGGTATTGAATCAACAATACGAATTGGATTAGCACTTAACTGCTCAATTGCTGCTTATTCAAGATTTGCTCGTAAAAACTATTTCTACCCTGATATGCCTAAAGATTTCCAAACCAGTCAATACGACGAACCACTTTGCTCAAATGGTTACTTAGATGTTCTTGTTGACACCGATGATGGAACAAAGCCATTTAGAGTTGAAATTGAAAGAGTGCACTTAGAAGAAGACACTGGAAAACTAACTCATGCTGGTGGAGCAACTGGAAGAATTCATGGCGCAGATTATTCACTTGTTGACTACAACCGTGCCGGTATTCCATTAGTTGAAATTGTTACTAAGCCAGTTCCAGATACTGGTGAATATGCACCACTTGTGGCAAAAGCCTATGTCACAGAATTAAGAGATTTATTACGTGGATTAAACGTTTCAGACGTGCGCATGGAAGAAGGTTCTCTTCGCTGTGACGTAAACCTTTCACTAACTCCCAAAGGATCAAAGACTTGGGGAACTAGAACAGAAACCAAAAACGTTAACTCACTTCGAAGTGTGGAAAGAGCTATAAAAAGCGAAATTGAAAGACAATCACTGGAACTTGATAAAGGTAACAAAATCAAACAAGAAACAAGACATTTTCAAGAAGATACTGGAACAACTAGAAGTGGAAGAAGTAAAGAAGTTGCCGAAGAATATAGATATTTTCCTGAACCAGATCTCGTACCAATTGCACCTGATAAAGCGTGGATAGAAAAACTTAAAAAAGATTTACCAGAACAACCTTCAATTAGAAGAACCCGTTTAGCAAAAGAGTGGAACTTCACCGATTTAGAAATGCGTGATGTAGCAACTTTGGGCGGCGTGGATTTAATTGCTGACACCATTGCTCAAGGAACATCCCCTGCGTCAGCTCGTAAATGGTGGGCAGGAGAGCTTTCAGGTCACGCCAGTAAAGCTGGTGTGGAATTAATTGATCTTAAAATTACTCCAACAGATATTGCACGAATTGATTCTTTAGTTAACGAAGGCAAATTAACTGACAAACTTGCGCGTCAAGTTATTGAAGCTGTTTTAAATGGCGAAGGAAATCCTGACGAAGTCATCAAGAAACGAAACCTTTCAGTTGTTTCAGATGACTCAGCTTTAATTCCAGCAATTGAGGCAGCAATTGCAGCAAATCCTGATGCTGCCGCCAAGATTCGTGAAGGAAAAGTCCAAGTCGTTGGAGTAATCGTTGGTGCAGTCATGAAGACTACTGGTGGCAGTGCAGATGCCGCCAAAGTAAGAGAGTTAGTTCTTAAAACTTTAGGTCAATAAGCGCTTTTACTTCTGTATAGATAGGGTTTAAATATGGCAAATAAACCTGGCGATATGAAACCTCGTAGTAAAGATGTAACTGAAGGTTTTGAACGCGCACCGGCAAGATCAATGCTTCGTGCTGTGGGAATGAAAGATGAAGATTTTAAGAAACCACAAATTGGTATTGCCTCTTCTTGGAATGAAATCACGCCTTGCAACATGTCACTTCGTCGCTTAGCTGAAAAAGCAAAAGCAGGAGTCTTTGCAGCAGGTGGTTTCCCAATGACATTTAATACGATTTCTGTCTCCGATGGAATTTCCATGGGACATGAAGGAATGCGTGCATCTTTAGTAAGTAGAGAAATTATTGCCGATTCTGTGGAATGTGTAATGCATGCAGAAAGATTAGACGGATCAGTTACTTTGGCAGGTTGTGATAAATCATTGCCAGGAATGTTAATGGCCGCAGCCAGATTAGATTTAGCAAACGTTTTTGTTTATAACGGTTCAATTATGCCTGGAAATTTAAATGGTAAAGATTTAACAATTCAAGATGTATTCGAAGGTGTTGGCGCTTGTGCTTTAGGAAAAATTACTGAATCTGAATTAGGTGAAATTGAAAGAGCAGCATGCCCTGGCGAAGGTGCATGTGGAGGAATGTTTACCGCAAACACCATGAGCTCAGTTGCTGAAGCTTTAGGAATGGCGTTACCAGGAAGTGCTTCTGCTCCTGCAATTGATAACAGACGAGATGCAGATGCATATGCTGCTGGAGAAGCTGTTGTTAATTTAATTCGCTTAGGAATTACTGCCCGAGACATTATGACTAAGAAAGCATTTGAAAATGCAATTACCGTAGTGATGGCATTAGGTGGATCAACTAACGCCATTCTTCATTTACTTGCAATTGCTCATGAAGCAAATGTTGATTTAACTATTGATGACTACAACCGAATTGGTGATAAAACTCCTCACTTAGCTGACGTTAAACCTTTTGGTCGTTATGTAATGAATGACTTAGATAAAATCGGTGGAGTACCAGTAGTCATGAAAGCTTTACTTGATGCAGGTTTAATTCATGGTGATGAATTAACAGTTACTGGAAAAACTGTTGCCGAGAACTTAGCAGCTATTAATCCACCAGATCCTGATGGAAAAATTATTCATGCGGTAAATAACCCAATACATAAAACTGGTGGACTTGTAATTCTTAAAGGCTCCCTTGCCCCAGAAGGTGCGGTTATTAAAGCAGCTTCTATTGAATCTCCAATATTCGAAGGAACTGCCAAAGTATTTGATGATGAAAAATTTGCAATGGATGCAGTAACTCATGGAAAAATTGTCAAAGGCGATGTTGTAGTTATTCGCTACGAAGGTCCAAAAGGTGGACCAGGAATGCGTGAAATGTTGGCAGTAACTGCAGCAATTAAAGGTGCAGGTTTAGGAAAAGATGTCATGTTAATTACTGATGGCAGATTTAGTGGCGCAACTGCAGGATTTTGTATTGGTCACGTTGCTCCAGAAGCAACAGATGGTGGACCAATTGCTTTGGCTCAAACTGGCGACAAGATTCGACTAGATCTTGCTGCAAGAAAACTTGATCTACTTGTTGATGAGGCTGAATTAGAAAAACGAAGAGCTACTTGGAAACCAGCAGCACCTAGATACACCACTGGAATTTTAGGAAAATACGCAAAATTAGTTGGTTCTTCTGCCAAAGGTGCAGTCTGTAGCTAGTTGGAAGTTATACCTCCAACTAGACCTTTTATAAATATGGTTGTACTCTTTTATCAATGAGAAATGCACTCGTAGTAGTTAGCGAGCGCGTCGGCTAGCAAGATTTAGCCCACGCGCCACCCTCCGTTTGCCCAAAAGGCCGGGGGGTTTTTTAGTGGGCTAAGAGCAACTGAAACAATTGAGGGATTCTCTTGAAAAAAGAATTCTTCCCCGATAAAAGGAAAAAATAAATGGCCGAAATAACCGGTGCACAAAGTTTGATTCAATCTCTTGAATCAGCTGGTGTTGATACGGTCTTTGGAATTCCTGGCGGAGCAATTCTTCCTGCTTATGATCCGATGATGGATTCAAAAAAACTTAGACACATTTTAGTTAGACACGAACAAGGTGCAGGTCATGCTGCAGAAGGTTATGCCCAAGTTACTGGTCGCGTTGGTGTTTGTATGGCAACAAGTGGACCAGGAGCAACAAACTTAGTTACCCCAATTGCTGATGCTCATATGGATTCTGTTCCTATGGTGGCAATTACTGGTCAAGTTCCTTCTAATGCGATTGGAACTGACGCATTTCAAGAAGCAGACATTCGAGGCATTACTTTTCCAATTACCAAACACAATTATCTTGTAACAAAAGCAGATGAAATTCCTAGAGCAATTGCCGAAGCTTTTCATTTAGCAGCAACTGGCAGACCAGGACCGGTTTTAGTTGACATTTCCAAAGATGCGCTAAATGCAAAAACAACTTTTAATTGGCCACCGGTTATGAATTTGCCTGGATATCATCCAACTACCAAACCAAATTCAAAACGAGTGAAAGAAGCAGCAGAACGAATCATTGCTGCCAAGAAACCAGTTCTTTATGTAGGTGGCGGAGTTATTAGATCAAATGCTTCTAAAGAGCTATTACAACTTGCTGAATTAACTCAAATTCCAGTGGTGACAACTTTGATGGCAAGAGGTGCGTTTCCTGATTCTCATCCACAACACTTAGGAATGCCTGGCATGCACGGATCTGTTGCTGCTGTTGGATCTTTGCAACAAAGTGATTTGTTAATTGCGTTAGGAACACGTTTTGATGATCGAGTAACTGGTCAACTTTCTTCATTTGCACCAGAAGCAGATGTAATTCACGTTGATATCGATCCTGCTGAAATTGGTAAAAATAGATTTGCCCATGTTCCAATTGTGGGAGATGCCAAAGAAACAATTATTGAACTAATTGCGGCATTAAAAGATGAATATAAAGCTGGAAGAACTGGTAATTATGAAGCATGGTGGGCAAATCTAAATAGATTAAGAACTGAATACCCACTTGGTTATGATCATCCAACTGATGGTTCTTTGTCACCACAATTTGTAATTGAAAGAATCGGTGCCATTAATGGTCCTGATGCAATTTATGCCGCAGGTGTTGGTCAACATCAAATGTGGGCAGCCCAATTTGTTAAATACGAAAAACCAGGAACTTGGCTTAACTCTGGTGGTTTAGGAACTATGGGTTACGCAATTCCTGCTGCCATGGGTGCAAAAGTCGGAGCTCCAGATAAAACCGTTTGGGCAATTGATGGTGATGGATGTTTTCAGATGACAAATCAAGAATTAGCTACTTGCACAATCAATAACATTCCAATCAAAGTTGGTTTGATCAATAACAATGCCCTGGGCATGGTTAGACAATGGCAATCCTTGTTTTACAACAATCGTTATTCCAATACAGACCTAAATAGCAATAGAGTTCCAGATTTTGTGAAACTAGCTGATGCTTACGGATGTCATGGTTTGCGTTGCGAAACACGAGAAGAAGTAGATAAAACCATTGAAAAAGCAATAGAACTAAATGATGCTCCAGTGGTAATTGATTTTGTTGTTCATAAAGATGCCATGGTTTGGCCAATGGTGGCAGCAGGTATGAGTAACTCTGAAATTAAATTTGCTCGCGATATGGCACCACAATGGATGCGAAGTGATGACGAATGAGTCGCCACACATTAAGCGTTCTAGTTGAAGATCAACCAGGAGTTTTAGCAAGAATTGCTAGCTTATTTGCTCGCAGAGGTTTCAACATTGAATCTTTGGCAGTAGGTCCAACAGAAGCAGAAGGTGTTTCTCGTATGACCATCGTTGTGAACGTTGCTGAATCTCCATTAGAACAAGTAACCAAGCAATTAAATAAGTTAATCAACGTTCTTAAAATTGTGGAGTTGGATAACTCTGCTGCTGTGCAAAGAGAGTTATTACTTGTAAAAGTAAAAGCTGATAGCAACACTCGTTCAGCCATATTAGAAACAGTGGCACTTTTTAGAGCCAAAGTTGTCGATGTAGCAACAGATGCCATCACAATTGAGGCCACCGGCAATCACGACAAGATTCAAGCACTATTAAAAGTGTTGGAAGAGTACGGAATCAAGGAACTAGTTCAGTCAGGCATGGTGGCAATCGGACGTGGGTCAAAAGCCGTTTCCGATCGCACATTACGCTCTAACTAGAGAATTTAAGAAAATACGAGCAGAAAGAAAATAATAATGGCCGAGATGTTTTATGACAAAGATGCAGATTTAGAGATTATTAAATCTAAGAAAGTTGCAGTTATTGGTTATGGTTCACAAGGCCATGCTCATGCATTAAACCTTCACAACTCTGGCGTTGATGTTCGAGTTGGTTTAAAAGAAGGATCACCAAGTAGAGCAAAAGCAGAAGCAGAAGGCTTAAGAGTTGTAACTCCAGCACAAGCTGCTCAAGAAGCAGATGTAATTATGATTCTTGCTCCAGATCATGTGCAAAGACACATTTATAAAGAATCAATCGAACCAAACTTAACAAGTAATAAAGCATTGTTCTTTTCTCATGGTTTTAATATTCGTTTTGGTTACATCAAACCTCCAAAGGATGTTGATGTTTGCATGGTGGCACCAAAAGGTCCAGGACATTTAGTTCGTCGCGAATATCAAAATGGTCGAGGAGTTCCAGTAATTGTTGCTGTTGAACAAGACAATTCAGGTAAAGCTTGGGCATTAGCTCTTTCTTATGCCAAAGCAATTGGTGGACTACGTGCTGGTGGAATCAAAACCACATTCACAGAAGAAACCGAAACAGATTTATTTGGTGAACAAGCTGTTCTTTGTGGTGGAACTACAGCTTTAGTTCAAGCAGGATTTGAAACTTTGGTTGAAGCAGGTTACCAACCAGAAGTTGCTTATTTTGAATGCTTGCATGAATTAAAACTAATTGTGGATCTTATGTATGAAGGCGGAATTGCCAAAATGCGTTGGTCAGTTTCTGACACTGCAGAATACGGCGATTATGTTTCAGGTCCAAGAATTATCAACAAGAAGACTAAGAAGAGAATGAAAAAGATTTTGAAGGAAATTCAAAATGGATCATTTGCTAAAGAATTCATTGATGATCAAGACAATGGTGCCAAGAAATTTAAGAAATTTAGACGAAAAGGCGAAGAGTCACAAATCGAAGAAGTAGGCAAGAAGCTTCGTGGATTAATGGCCTGGGTTGATAAGACCAAGGATGATTTTCAAGGAACTGTTTCTCGCTAAATTCCAATTAGCCAAATGAGCCCACAGACCTAAAATAGGTATGTGGGCTCACATATTTCTAAGCATCCAAAAGAAGAAAAGATTTGTCTTCGTTGTGGTCGCAAAATGACGTGGCGAAAATCCTGGGCTAAGACTTGGAATGAAGTTAAGTATTGCTCAGATGCTTGTCGAGATAAAAAATAGTTTTATCTATTAGATCTGTTAACAGCACTAATAATTGCTTTTAGTGATGAAGTGACAATACTTGGATCAATTCCCACACCCCAAAGTGTTTGAGAATTAATTGAGCATTCTAAATAAGCAGCAGCTTGAGCATCTCCACCTGAAGCTAATGCGTGCTCGTGATAATCAAGCACTCTTAAATTAATTCCATGAGTTGTTAACGCTTCACAAAATGCAGCAATTGGACCATTTCCTACACCCTTGATAACAAATTCTTTTCCGTTATCTTTAATGGTGGCAGTTAATGTTGTATCGCCATCAACGGCAGAATCTTGTGCTACTGAAACTAATGAGAAACGACCCCATGGTTTTTGTGGATTTGGTAAGTATTCATCTTTAAAAATGTCCCACATGGCAGTAGGAGAAACTTCGCCACCTTCGGTATCAGTTACTTTTTGAATTACTTGACTGAATTCAATTTGTAATTTACGTGGTAGATCTAATTGGTGTTCAGTTTTCATAATGTAGGCAACGCCACCTTTGCCTGATTGAGAATTAACTCGAATCACTGCTTCATAATTTCTGCCTACATCTTTTGGATCAATTGGTAAATAGGGAACATTCCAAGTGAAATCTTCAATAGGAATTCCAGCTTTGTCAGCATCTTTTTGTAGAACTTTTAATCCTTTATTAATTGCATCTTGGTGAGAGCCAGAAAACGCAGTGAATACTAAGTCTCCACCATAAGGATGGCGTTCAGCAACTGGTAATTGATTGCAATACTCAACAGTTCTTTTGATTTCATCAATATCACTGAAATCTATTTGAGGATCAATTCCTTGACTGAATAAATTCAAACCAAGAGTTACTAAGCAAACGTTTCCAGTTCTTTCACCATTTCCAAATAAACAACCTTCAATGCGATCGGCTCCTGCTAAGTAACCAAGTTCGGCAGCAGCTACTCCTGTGCCTCGATCATTATGAGGATGTAAAGAAAGAATTACACCTTCTCTTCTATCTAGGTTTCGATTCATCCATTCAATTGAATCGGCATAAACATTTGGTGATGCCATTTCAACTGTGGCCGGTAAATTAATAACACTGGGGCGATCTTTGGTTGGTTGCCAAACATCATTAACGGCGTTACAAACTTCGACAGCATATTCAAGTTCAGTTCCTGTGAATGACTCAGGGGAGTATTCAAAGAAGATTTCACTCTTGCCCATTTGTTCGGCGTACTTGGCAACAAGTTGAGCACCATGAACTGCGATATCTTTAATTCCATTTTTATCTAAATCAAATACAACTCTTCGTTGCAAAGTAGACGTTGAGTTATAAACGTGAACAATTGCGTTATCAACACCTTCAAGAGATTCGTAAGTTCTTTCGATTAAGTGTTCTCTTGCTTGGGTTAGAACTTGAATAACGACATCATCAGGGATTACATCATCTTTGATTAACTGGCGTACGAAATCAAAATCATTTTGAGATGCGGCAGGAAAACCAACTTCAATTTCTTTGTAACCCATTTTGACTAAAAGTTCGAACATTTTTCTTTTGCGATCTGGAGTCATGGGATCAATTAATGCCTGGTTGCCATCTCTTAAGTCAACCGCGCACCAACGAGGAGCTTTGGTTATTTTGTTATTGGGCCAAGTTCGATCTTTTAAATCAATGGGGGTGAATGCTTCGTAGCGCTGAAACTTCATCGGGGAAGTTTTCTGATTATTATTTTTCATTTTGCTTTTGACCTCTTCAACTTGTCGCTATGGGAAATAACCAGCAATGGCAAACTCCCGCAGCGAGGAGGCCAGTCGTTAGGCCTCGCTGCGGCTTTGAAGTAGCAAGCAACGAATCATTATGAAATAAGGGTAGCAGGCACAAAACAAGTAGCGCAGCCCTACGCTGTACTTATTATGAATTCCTATCGCGTTGCGCTAATTCCTGGTGACGGCATCGGTGTCGATGTTGTTAATGAAGCTTGCAAAGTTCTAGATGCCGTGGGTTTAAAATTTGAGACTCAAAATTACGATTTAGGTGCCAATCGCTTCCTTAAATCTGGAGAAACTCTTCCTGATTCTGTTTTAGCTGAATTAAAGAAATTTGATGCAATTTTGCTTGGTGCTGTTGGAGATCCAAAGGTTGCACCAGGAATTTTAGAACGAGGACTATTACTTCGCTTACGGTTTGAATTAGATCACTACGTAAATTTACGTCCAGTTAAATTATTTCCAGGAGTAACTACTCCTTTGGCTGGAAAAAATCCTGAAAACATTGACATGGTTGTTGTGAGAGAAGGAACCGAAGGTTCATACGTTGGAGCAGGTGGAGTTTTAAGAAAAGGCACCAAAGATGAACTTGCAACAGAGGAATCTTTAAACACTGCATTTGGAGCAGAGCGAGTAATTCGTGATGCATTCAAGCGTGCTCAAAATAGGCGTAAACATTTAACACTTGTTCATAAAGCAAACGTACTTGTTTATGCAGGGGATATGTGGAAGAGAACTTTTGATCGCGTAGCAAAAGAATTTAGTGATGTTAAAACTGACTATCAACACGTTGATGCTGCATCAATGTTTTTTGTGACAAATCCAGAAAAATTTGATGTTGTTGTAACCGATAATTTGTTTGGTGACATCTTGACTGACATT
>BJFU01000015.1 GCA_014190035.1 Actinomycetes bacterium
TAGGCGTCTGGCAATTTGACCAGCATCAAGTTCTGCTTCAACCACAATTTGACCGGCTACTAAATGAAGTCCCCCAGCGAAACGCAACAAAGCTGATACTTCAGCTTTTCTACAACAAGTTTTGTTTAGTTCCACTCGTGCTAATTCATCTTTTACTGCAGAAGTCATGGCCATATATTCCATTTTGACACAACTTCACCGGCGTGTCAGATTGTTTCAAATATATTCTTAATTCACCTTGAAGATGAGTCACATTAGTAACATTGGTTACTAAAAACAACTTTTGTTACTTATTCTTTCCCTAAATCTCTATGTACAACTCTTACTTTCGCTCCATTACTTTTCAATTCTTGAGCAACTTTTTCAGCAATTGTGACACTTCTATGTTTTCCACCGGTGCAACCAATAGCAACAGTTACATACTTTTTACCTTCTCGAACATATCCAGGAGTCGTTACATTGATCACTTCATTTATTGTTTTGGAAAAATTCTCAGCACCGTCTTGCTTTAGTACAAAATCTTGAACTTTTTTATCTAATCCTGTGAGTTTTTTCAAATCCTCTTCCCAGAATGGATTTGCTAAAAATCTCACATCGAAGACGAAATCAGCATCAACAGGAATCCCATATTTAAAACCAAATGACAATATTGTGGCCTGAAATGTTGCAACATCACTTTCGAATGTCTTTTCAATAACAGTTCGAAGTCCAGGAGATGACATGTCTGAGGTGTCAATTACCACATCAGCATTGGCTCTGAGATCTCCCAATAGTTCTCTTTCATTTTGCAAACCATCTAGAACTCGACCATCGCCTTGCAAAGGATGAGGTCTTCTGCTGCCTTCAAATCTTCTAACAAGTGAGACATCCGATGCTTCAAGAAAAAGTACTCGAACTTCCCAATTATCTTTCTTAACTTCAGCCAGTGCTTTATCCAAATTTGAAAATAGTTTTCCACCACGAACATCAACTACTACTGCAATATGACTTGCTACACCTTGAAGTTTTACATCATTTAATGCGGAATTTAAAACTGATGGAGGCAAGTTATCAATAACAAACCAACCCAAATCTTCTAAAGCTCTTGCCGCAGTTGACCTGCCGGCACCTGACATACCTGTGACAATTAGAACTTCAGGATTACCCATGTTTATAGTCTGCCCTATTGCCTTAACTTTCGATGATTTCCCCGGTTAAAGGATCGAATTTAGTGGGAACATCTTTCAGAGTCTGCATAATGTTTGTGGCTATTTCGGAAGTAATTCCAGGCACTTCCAAGAGTGATTCTAAATTTTGTTCTCGAATCGTGCTCACTGAGCCAAAAGTGTCTAATAGACTTTTAATCTTCTTCTCCCCTAAACCTTTGATTCCATCTAATTCACTAGCTAGTGAAGCTTTTGCGTGGCGCATTCTAGTTTTAGTAATTGCAAAACGATGGGCTTCATCTCTTATTCTTTGCACTAGAAATAAAGCTTCACTATTTCTAGGCAATAATATTGGATCTTTAACCCCAGGTTTCCATAATTCTTCCAGTCTTTTTGCAATTCCAACAGTCTCAATATCTGAAAGTCCTAATTCATCTAATGCCTCTCGTGCAGCATTTACTTGAATTTGTCCTCCGTCAACCAATAGCAAACTTGGTCGGTAAGCAAAACTTTTCTTTTCAGTTTTGTTCTCTTCATCATTTTCATCAACCAAATATCTAAATCTTCTAGTTACTGTCTCATGAATTGCTCTTGGATCATCTTGGCCTTCGAAAGATTTAATGTTGAAGCTTCGGTAATGCTTCTTTTGAGGGATTCCATCTTCAAATACAACTAGCGATGCTGTGGTATTGGTTCCTGAGATATTGGAAACGTCAATGCACTCGATTCTTAACGGTGGTTGTTCTAAATCCAGAGAAGTTGCTAATTCTTCCAAAGCTTTGGTTCTACTTAATAAATCGGCCGAGCGTTTGAGTTTGTGCATGGTCAGATTTTGCTCTGAATTTTTCTCACTTGTTTCCATTAGCTTTCGCTTATCACCTCGTTGAGGTTTTCTGATCTCAACAGTTTTATTAGCATTTTCAGATATCCATTTAGTAACTGAATCTATTTCAGAAATTTCTTGATTAATTAATATCTCTTTCGGTATGGAATCGCCTTCTAATTCACCATAAAGTTGAACCAGTAAATCTTTAAAATGTTCTGGCATAGTTTTGTGATCTATACGATCTGAAACAAAAGATCTTTCACCCTTGATTTGGCCTTGTCGGACATGAAATATTTGTGTTGACAAATGTAAATCATCAGAGGTTAGAGCAATCAAATCTGCGTCTGTTTCGTCATCAAAAACGATTGCATTTAATTCAACAACTTTAGTTAAGGCTCCTAATCTGTCTCTGAATCGAGCTGCTTTTTCAAATTCTTGATTGGCGCTAGCTTTGCTCATCTCAGACTCAAGATCTTTAAATATTGGCTTGGTATTTCCATTCAAAAAATTAACTACATTTGTGACAATCGATCCGTATTCTTCTTTATTGACTCTTCCAACACATGGAGCTGCACATCTTTCAATATCACCTAGCAAGCAAGGTCTCTTCATTAATTGATGTCTTCTATAAACGGTGTCTTTGCAAGATCTGATTGGAAAAACTCTAATTATTTGTTCCATCGTTTGCCTTATTGCCCAAACATGTGTGAATGGTCCGTAATATTTGTTACCTTTCTTTTTTGCTCCCCTTGTAACAGCTATTTGTGGAAATTCGTCTTTCAAAGTCAAAGTTAAATAGGGATAAGTTTTGTTATCGCGAAAACGAACATTGAATCTAGGATTGAATGCCTTGATCCAAGTAAATTCCAATTGCAAGGCTTCTACTTCGTTGTGGACTGTTACCCAATCAACCATGGCTGCGGTTTTTACCATCATTGCTGTACGAGGGTGAAGATTACTTATGTCTGTGAAATAACTATTTAATCTATTTTTTAAATTCTTGGCTTTACCAACATAAATGACTGTTTCATCTGCTGTTTTAAATCGATACACACCTGGAAGTTCAGGTACATTTTTTGGCCGATATAAAGATGGATCTGCCATTGTTAACCAGCTTTACTTGGAGAATTCTTTAAAATTTGTGCCAAATAATGACCGGTGTAACTACCACTTGCTTTCGCAATTTGTTCAGGGGTGCCTTGCGCAACAACAGTGCCGCCTCTAAAGCCACCTTCAGGCCCCATATCGATTACCCAATCAGAATTCTTGATCACATCTAGGTTGTGTTCAATAACAATTACCGTATTTCCAGAATCGACTAATCTTTCTAGAACTCCTAAGAGTTTTCTAACATCTTCAAAATGCAATCCTGTGGTTGGTTCATCAAGCACATAAATTGTTCTACCTGTGCTACGTCTTTGTAATTCTGTGGCAAGTTTTACTCTTTGTGCTTCTCCACCAGAAAGTGTTGGAGCAGATTGACCTAAGCGAACATAACCTAATCCCACATCCACCAGTGTCTTTAGATGTCTGGCGATTGCAGGGACTGATTCAAAAAACACTAAAGCTTGCTCGATTGGCATATTCAAAACATCACTAACAGTTTTACCTTTATAGTGAACTTCTAAAGTATCTCGGTTGTAGCGTGCTCCCTGGCAAATTTCACATGGAACGTAAACATCAGGTAAAAAGTTCATTTCGATTTGGATAGTTCCGTCACCAGAACAAGGCTCGCATCTTCCACCTTTGACGTTAAAGCTGAAGCGGCCTGGTTGGTATCCCCTAATTTTTGCTTCACTAGTTTCTGCGAAAAGTTTTCTCACGTTATCAAAAACACCAGTGTAGGTTGCGGGGTTACTTCGAGGAGTTCTTCCGATTGGGCTTTGATCAACATGTACTACTTTGTCTAAATGTTTAGTTCCTTCGACTTTTTTATGCTGCCCGGGAACAGTTCTTGCTTGATGAAGATCTCTCGCCAAAGTCGTGTACAAAATATCATTTACCAATGTGGATTTCCCAGATCCGCTAACTCCGGTTACTGCCACAAAGACTCCTAGGGGAAATTCAACAGTGACCTTCTTAAGGTTATTTTCTTGTGCTTCGACAACTTTTATCATTCTTTCTTTGTCTATAGGTCGACGCTTTTTGGGAAC
Organism: Actinomycetes bacterium; assembly: GCA_014190035.1. Lineage (GTDB taxonomy): Bacteria > Actinomycetota > Actinomycetes > S36-B12 > UBA5976 > ATZT02. Next base: position 4,125 of record BJFU01000015.1, read on the forward strand.
AACTACACTTTTTCTTCCAGAAATGTAATCACCAGTTATTGATTTCTTATTGTTTTCTAATTCTTTAACCGTGCCGCTAGAAACTACATAGCCGCCATGTTCGCCAGCTCCAGGTCCTATATCGACAACCCAGTCAGCAGCTCTAATAGTTTCTTCATCATGCTCGACAACTATCAAAGTGTTACCTAGATTTCTTAATCTGATCAACGTATCTATTAATTTTTTATTATCTCTCTGATGCAAACCAATACTTGGTTCATCTAAAACGTAAAGAACTCCTACTAAACCTGAACCAATTTGAGTTGCTAGACGAATTCTTTGTGCTTCTCCACCAGAAAGGGTTCCCGCTGCTCTATCTAAAGATAAGTAGTCCAAACCCACATCGAGCAAGAATTGTAATCTTTCAATTACCTCTTTCAAAACTCTTTGGGCAATAGCCATTTCTCTTTTACCAAGTTTTAGTGAAGTAATGAATTCAGTAACTTCCCCAATTGACATGGCACTCATCTCGGCAATACTTTTGCTTCCGATTTTTACTGCTAAAGAGACAGGTTTAAGTCGAGCACCTTTACAAGTCTTACAAGGTTTTTGTCGCATGTAACCTTCAAGGTGTTCACGGGCGGCATCAGAGTCTGATTTCTCATGACGATTGTGAATGTTTTCAATTACGCCTTCAAATTCTGTCCAATAAGATCTTTGTCTGCCATAAGAATTCTTGTATTTAACATTGATGTTACTTTCGTATCCATAAAGCAAAGAATTCTTAGTTTTATCTGACAATTTCTTATATGGAGTATCAAGTGAAAATTTCAAATCTTTTGCAACAGCTTCAAGAAGCCTGGCCCAATAACCTTCAGATGAAGAATTTGCCCAAGGTGCGATTGCCCCATCACCGACAGATAAATCTTTATCAGGAATCACCAAGTCTTCGTCTACCTCTAAATGATTTCCCAAACCACTACATTCAGGACAAGCTCCAAATGGTGAATTGAATGAAAATGATCTTGGTTCAAGTTGATCAAAAGATATTTCACAATTAGTACAAGCCAAATGCTCTGAATAAACTCGCTCTTTATTCTTGGATTTTGCAGGTTCATCAACGAAATCCAAAACAACTGTGCCATTGGCAAGTCTTAAAGCTGTTTCTACAGAGTCTGTAATTCTCTGTCTTGATTCGGCCTTAACGCTTAAACGATCAACCACGACATCGATATTGTGTTTTTCTTGCTTCTTTAAAACTGGAACCTCAGTTAAAGCATAAGTTTCGCCATCAATTCGAGCTCTAGAAAAACCTTGGGTTTGTAATTCTTTGAAAAGATCCTGATATTCACCTTTTCTCCCTCTTATGACCGGTGCTAACACTTGGAATTTTGTTCCAGCAGTTAATTCCAGAACTTGGTCAACAATTTGTTGTGGAGTTTGTCTATGAATTATTACCCCACATTTTGGACAGTGTGGAGTTCCAGCTCTGGCATATAAAAGTCTTAAGTAATCATGAACTTCGGTAATGGTTCCAACTGTGGAACGAGGATTTCTATTTGTTGATTTCTGATCAATTGACACTGCAGGAGACAAACCTTCAATAAAGTCAACATCTGGTTTGTCCATCTGTCCTAAGAACTGTCTGGCATAAGCCGACAAACTTTCAACATATCTTCGTTGACCTTCAGCAAAAATTGTGTCAAATGCTAATGAGGATTTTCCTGAACCTGACAAACCTGTAAAAACAATCAGGGCATCTCTAGGAAGTTCAAGTGAAATATCTTTTAAGTTGTGCTCTCGAGCACCACGAACAATTAATTTATCTGCAACAGCTGAACCATGTCTTTTGGTCTCAGTCTTTTTGGGAGTAGTCGCAGTCATCTAACAAAGGTTAATGCTTAAGCGCTTTTTACGCTTCTTCAACTCCAGGATGATCTCTCTTGATATCAGCGATGGCAGTTCCAGCGGCTTTCTGCCCTGGTTTATGTGCAAGTTCTGGATGAAGCTTTGTTTGACGAAGTGAGGCATAAATGGTAATTGCTAACACTCCCACGATTACCGCCAGTGAAACTGGAGTTGATATTTCAGGTGCTGATTTGAAGCCATTTTCATGAGCTGCATGAAGTATAAGTTTCACTCCAATGAAACCAAGAATTACTGATAAGCCATAAGACAGATATATCAAACGATCTAGTAATCCATCAAGCATGAAATACATCTGACGAAGTCCCATCAGTGCAAATGCATTAGCAGTAAACACAATGTATGGATCATCAGTTAGACCAAATATGGCTGGAATCGAATCAAGAGCAAATAAAATATCTGTGGTAAAAATTGCAATCATGACAATAAAAAGAGGCGTGAAATATTTCTTTCCATCAATGGTTACTCTGAATGCGCCCTCGTGGTACTTAGGGGTTACAGGTAAATACTTCTCTGCTAACTTCAAAACTTTGTTTTGAGATGGATCACTTTCTGTACCATGCTTTGAAGCAAGTTTGTAAGCAGTGTAAAGCAAAAAGGCACCGAAGATAAAAAAGACCCAACTAAATTTGGCGATTGCTGCAGCACCAACAATGATAAATAGGAATCTTAAGACAAGTGCCCCAATAATTCCCACTTGCAAAACTTCTTGTTGATAAATGGCAGGGACAGCAAAAGCCGAAAGAATAATTACAAAGACAAAGAGATTATCGACACTTAAACTGTATTCAGTAATCCATCCTGCAAAAAATTCAATGCCTGCATCTTGTCCCTTGATAGTCCAAATACCAATACCAAACAAGATTGCTGCAGCGATATAAACAACTACCCATTTTGCTGCTTCACGAAATTGAACAATGTGGGGATGTCTTTTAGCGTAGATAAATTCCGCGGTATAAATGGCAAAAAATGCCAAAACTGTGACGACCCAGACCCAAAGTGGTTCTTCTATATTCATCTTTTCAATGTATCAAATTAGGCGTGGCCCGCTGCAACCATCTGGCGCAATTCTTTTTTGAGTTCGTGAATTTCGTCACGATATCGAGCAGCCAGTTCAAAATTCAACTCAGAAGCTGCCAATTTCATTTGAGCTGAGAGTTCAGTTATTAAATTTGCGAGATCTTGAGCAGGGCTAGCGCCATCTTTTTTGTCCTTGCGCAATTTCTTGATACTCATGGCCTCTTCCAGCACCATTTCAGTATCAGAATCTTCTTTGATGATTGAGTCGTTGATATCTGAGATTTTCTTACGAAGTGGTGTTGGATCTATGCCATTGGCTAAATTATGTGCAACTTGTCTTTCTCGTCTACGGTTGGTCTCATCAAGTGCTTTTCGCATTGATTTGGTGATGTTGTCGGCATACATAATTACTTGTCCATCAACGTTTCGAGCTGCTCGCCCAATCGTTTGAATTAGAGATTTTTCCGACCTTAGGAAGCCTTCTTTGTCAGCATCAAGAATGGCAACCAGAGAAACTTCAGGTAAATCCAAACCTTCACGCAACAAGTTGATTCCCACCAGGCAATCAAATTCCCCAATTCTTAATCCTCGCAACAATTCAACCCGTTTTAAAGTATCTATCTCTGAATGTAAATATCTAACTCTCATATCCTTTTCCAGGAAGTAATCAGTTAGATCTTCTGCCATCTTTTTGGTCAAAGTCGTTACTAATGTTCTTTCACCTTTCTCAGCTCTTATTTTTATTTCGTGTAGTAAATCATCAATTTGACCTTTTGTAGGTCTAACTTCAACTTCAGGATCAACAAGTCCAGTTGGTCTAATTACTTGTTCAACAACAGAGGTAACCTTGCCAAGTTCATAAGGGCCAGGTGTGGCAGAAAGATAAACAGTTTGACCAACTCTTTCTTCAAATTCAGCAAACTTTAATGGTCGATTATCCATTGCACTTGGTAGTCGAAATCCATATTCAACGAGAGTTCTCTTGCGTGATGCATCTCCCTCATACATTCCCCCAATTTGAGGAACTGCAACATGGGATTCATCAATTACCATTAGAAAATCTTCGGGGAAATAATCCAATAAGCAATTTGGAGCACTACCTGGAGCACGATCATCAAAATATCGAGAGTAGTTCTCAATACCTGAACAAAAACCTAATTCTCGAATCATTTCTAAATCAAAAGCAGTTCTCATCTTTATTCTTTGAGCTTCAAGTAATTTGTTTTGGCTTTCTAATTCTTTAACTCGGTGCATCAGTTCAACCTCAATTGCCGAAAGTGCTTTTGCTGTTTGTTCTGGACTTGCAACATAATGAGTTGCAGGAAAAATAAACATTTCCTCATCATCAGTCAAGATTTCACCTGTTAAAGGATGAAGAGTCATGATGCGCTCAATTTCATCGCCAAACATTTCAATTCGAACAGGATGTTCCTCATAGGCAGGAAAAATTTCGACAGTGTCTCCTCTAACGCGAAAGGTGCCGCGCTCGAAGGCGTAATCATTTCGGGTGTATTGGATATCTACTAATTGGCGAAGTAGTTTGTCGCGAGAAAAGTCTTGGTTTTTTCTAATTCGAATAGCTTGTTTTACATACTCTTCTGGAGTACCTAGTCCATAAATACAAGAAACAGTTGCCACAACCACAACATCTCTTCTGGTTAGAAGGGCACTTGTTGCAGAATGTCTAAGTCTTTCAACTTCCTCATTAATACTTGAGTCTTTCTCAATGAAAGTATCGGTTTGAGGAACATAGGCTTCAGGCTGGTAATAGTCGTAATAGGAAACGAAGTACTCAACAGCATTATTGGGAAGCATTTCCCTTAACTCGTTGGCAATTTGCGCGGCAAGTGTTTTATTTGGTTCAATGATTAAAGTTGGTCGTTGTAATTTCTCAATTAACCAAGCAGTCGTTGCAGATTTTCCAGTTCCAGTAGCACCTAACAGCACGACGTGCTTTTCACCTTTACGGATACGTTCTTCTAGATCCTTAATTGCTGCAGGCTGATCTCCTGCAGGTTCATAATCTGCTTCAACTTTAAAAGGTGCAACAGTTCTGATCAGGTCATTGACTGGTCTCATTTTAAGATTTAAAGCTTCTCTCTTGAAGTGTTTGCCATATTTTTTCTACATCAGCTTCTAATTGATCAAGGTTGCCATCATTAACTATTAAAAAATCAGCAGCTGCTTTGCGCTCATCATCACTAACTTGTTTGGCCATTCGAGCAGTAGCTTGTTCTGTATTCAATCCCCTTTGGGTAAGTCTTTCAAGTCTATTTTTCTCACTCGAGATAACTATTACTAGAAAGTCAAAAAGTGATTCCATTCTTTTTTCCAAAAGCAGAGGAATTTCATTTACAATTATGGTTTCTGAAGTGTGTTGAGCAATGATCTGATTAGTTTTACTTCTCACTAAGGGATGAATAATATTTTCTAAATCTTTCAATGCTGCATCATCTTGAAATACAATTTGGGCTAATTTTGCTCTATCAATGTATCCTTCAGAATTTACAAATTCTTTACCAAAGCGATCTAAGACTTGTTGAAAACCTGGTGTTTGAGGTTCGATAACTTGGCGCGCTAATTCATCTGAGCGAATTACTACAGCACCTTTTTGAGAGAACAAGTCGGCAACGGTGCTTTTTCCAGCACCGATGCCGCCTGTTAATCCAACTTTCATGTTGGCTTTTAAATCTGAACTAGTTTGAATCTAGTTTGTCGCTTAACGCGGCAAGTTCAGGATTGGCAACTTTGGTATCTTTTTCAACTTGCCATTTGGCAAGTGCGTCAGAATATTGCTTTTCCCATTCTTTCTTTTGATCTTCAAAACCAGATTTCCATTCGCCAGTTTCAGGATTGAATCCTTCTGGTCCAATGTATTTTCCAGCTGAATCATAAGCAGGTGGCATTCCGTATTGATACGGATCAAATGAAGCTCTTGCTTCACCTTTTTCGCCAGCTTGCTTAACAGAAAGAGAAATTCTTCTGCGTTCTAAATCAATGTCAATGATTTTTACAGTGACTTCTTGATTTACTTGAACAACTTGTTCTGGAATTTCAACTTGGCTTTCTGAAAGTTCAGAAATGTGTACAAGTCCTTCGATTCCATCAGCAACGCGAATAAAAGCTCCAAATGGAACAAGCTTGGTAACTTTTCCAGGAACTACTTGGTTGATTTGATGAGATCTTGAGAATTGTTGCCATGGATCTTCTTGAGTGGATTTCAAGGAAAGAGAAACTCTCTCGCGTTCCATATCAACTTCTAGAACTTCCACAGTAACTTCTTGTCCAACTTCAACAACTTCTGATGGATGTTCAATGTGCTTCCATGACAATTCAGAAACGTGAACAAGTCCGTCAACTCCACCTAGGTCAACGAAAGCACCGAAGTTAACAATGCTTGAGATTTGACCGGTTCGAATTTGACCTTTTTGTAATTGGTTTAAGAATGTGGAACGAACAGCAGATTGTGTTTGTTCTAACCAAGCACGACGAGATAACACAACGTTGTTGCGATTCTTGTCTAGTTCAATAATTTTAGCTTCGATATCTTTACCAATGTATGGAGAAAGATCTCTTACTCGACGCATTTCAACGAGAGATGCTGGTAAGAATCCACGAAGACCAATATCAACAATCAAGCCACCCTTAACAACTTCGATGACATGACCTTTAACAATTCCATCTTCATTTTTAACTTTTTCAATGTCGCCCCAAGCTCTTTCATATTGAGCTCTCTTCTTGGAAAGAATTAAACGACCTTCTTTGTCTTCTTTTTGTAAGACTAAAGCTTCGATACGATCTCCTGGTTTAACAATTTCACTTGGATCGATATCGTGCTTAATGGAAAGTTCACGAGAAGGTATTACGCCTTCTGTTTTGTAACCGATGTCTAATAGAACTTCATCACGGTCAATTTTTACGACGATTCCTGAGACTAAGTCTCCGTCATTAAAATATTTAATAGTCGCATCAATTGCGAGTAATAATTCTTCTGGTGTTCCTACATCATTTATTGCAACGATCGGACTTGCGCTAGTAGTTGTGGACATTAACTTCTTCTCTATAGTGACTCGGACCTTCCGAGCCTCTGTAAAGATTAGTTGAGGGTGGTAAATCAACTCTTAAGTGCCTAGTGAGCAGCCTCATCCCACGAAGAACCCACTCCAATTGAGACATCTAACGGAACCAAAAGAGGGGCAGCTTTGGCCATGGCTTCTCTTGCAAGTTTTTCTACCTGGTCTTTCTCCCCTTTAGCTACTTCGAAAACCAATTCGTCGTGAACCTGCAAAAGCAATCTTGAATTCAATTTCTCACTCTTTAATAGTGAGTCCGCATTAAGCATTGCTTGTTTAACAATGTCTGCCGCACTTCCTTGAATTGGCGCATTAAGTGCCATGCGCTCAGCCATTTCTCTTCTTTGGCGATCAGGATTTGTTAAATCTGGAAAATATCTTCTTCGTCCCATAATTGTTTCGGTATATCCAAGTTTTCGAGCAACTTCAACAACGTTTGCTAGATAATCTCTCACGCCGCCAAATCTTTTGAAATATTCATCCATCAATTTTTGTGCAGCGCCTACTTCGATATCAAGTGATTGGCTTAATCCGTATGCACCCATTCCATATGCAAGTCCGTAAGAAATAGCTTTTATTTGTCTGCGCAGTTCTGCATCGACCTCATTGGGTTTAACACCAAATACTAAAGAAGCTGAGGTTGTGTGTAAGTCCTCACCGGATTTGAAAGCTTCAATCAAACCAGGATCTTTTGAGAGATGAGCCATGATTCGCATTTCAATTTGGCTGTAATCAGCAGTTAACAAACATTCATAGTCTTTTGCTGAGATGAAACAATCTCTAATTCTTTTTCCTTGATCTGTCCTAATTGGAATATTTTGCATATTTGGTTCAGTACTTGAAAGTCGTCCAGTAGAAGTAACTGTTTGATTAAAAGTGGTATGAATTCGATTGTCTTTAGCAGCAAGTGGGATTAATGAAACTACAGTTTGTTTCAATTTGGTGATATCTCGCCAACTTAAAATGGAAGAAAGTACTGGGTCTTTTGTTTTAGCAAATAGATCTGTTAAGGCTTCGGCATCAGTTGTAAAGCCGGTTTTAGTCTTCTTAGTTTTGGGTAATTTTCTTTCATCAAAAAGCACGGTTTGTAGTTGCTTAGGAGAACCCATATTGAATTCATGCCCCACTATTTTGAAGGCATCTTTTTCATAGCCATTGGCTAATTTTTCAAATTCAATTGACAAATTATTTAGCTTTGCCATATCTACTGCAATACCGATGACTTCCATCTCGGCCAAAACTTTCACTAAAGGTAATTCAAGTTCATTTAATAACTTAGTTAGATTTTTCTCTTCGATTTGAGGCTTAAGAGCAAAGTGGAGTTGATAAATAGCATTGGCTCTATTTGCCAGACTTTCAACATTTAAAGATTCATCCCCCAGTGCTAATTGTCCATCATTTTCATTTGCTAGTTCTGGCACAAAACCTAAAACTCTCATTGCTACATCTTCTAACTCATAACTTCTCAAACCTGGATTTACTAAATATGCACTAATCTCGGTGTCTGACAATAATCCATCAAATTCCAACTTCTTACTTAAAGCGATTTTATAAAAGTCTTTTGCGTTGTGGACAATCTTTTGAATCTTACTATTGGTGAGTAAATCATTTAATGCCTTTTTGTCTTCAGTGGAAAGCTCTTCATCACTAAATGCAATTCCAGAATTAGAATTAGCTAAACCCCAGGCAAGACTTGAAATTTTTTGGGCAAAACCTTCAAATTGTACATCCAAAGCAATTGCATCACTTGAATGTGTTGACATCCATTTTTTCAGTTCATCTGGTTTGTAACTTGTTACAACAAACGAAATTGATGTACTTTTCTTGCTTGATTCTTTTGAAGGAGCACTATTTCCGAGTAAACGTTCCCTTAGGGACTTAAATTCAAGCTCGGTGAAAACTTTATTTACTTCATCGATATCTGGACCTTTAACTGCCAATTGATCAACAGATATATCTAGTGTGACATCTTTGACTAATTCGGTCATTTTTCGGTTTAGTTTTACTTGATCAATATTTGCTCTTAAAGCTTCGCCAACTTTTCCAGTTATTTGATCAGCGTGCTTTATTAATTCATCTAAGTTTTCATATTCCTTAATCCACTTAACAGCTGTTTTTTCTCCCACACTTGGAACAGATGGCAAATTATCTGAAGGATCTCCTCTTAAAGCTGCGAAATCTGGATATTGCGCAGGTGTTAATTCATATTTTTCAAGAACTGCTTGTGGAGTCATTCGTGCAATATCTGAAACGCCTTTGCGGGCATATAAAACTGTTATCGAATCATTTACTAATTGATACGAGTCTCTATCCCCAGTAAGAATTGAAACTCTCATCCCTTTTTTCTCACCTTGTTTAGCTAAAGTCGCGATGATGTCATCGGCTTCGAAACCTTTTAATTGAATTCCTGGAATTTGCATAGCTTTTATTACCTCGGTTATCAAAGGAAGTTGTGATCTAAATTCATCGGGACTTTTTGCTCTATTTGCCTTGTACTCAGCAAACATCTCTTTTCGAAAAGTTTCTCTTGAAACATCAAAAGCAATTGCTAAATGAGTTGGTTTTTCATCCTTAATTGCATTAATGAGCATTGAGGTAAAACCAAAGACTGCATTCGTGGGCTGACCTGCACTAGTTGCGAAATTGTCTAGCGGCAATGCATAAAAAGCTCGATAAGCCAAAGAATGGCCATCAACCAGTAATAAATGTTCGGGGTGTTTCATATCAACCATAAGTGTGATCCTAGGCTTGCGATATGGCAAATAGCGATGGCGCACCGCAAAATAAATCTCGCTTAGATATCAATATGTCTGAACTTTCACCTGAAGAATTAACCAAAGCACTCAATCAATATGGATTAGGCGAATTAGCAGAACGTATGGGAATTAAGTTAATTGAAGTTAGTGCAAATAAAACTGTCGGAACAATGCCTGTTGAAGGAAATCGTCAACCGCTAGGTCTATTAAATGGTGGAGCAAATGCTCTATTAGCAGAAACTCTTGGATCTATTGCTGCAAATGTTGCAGCCTATCCAGATCGAGTTGCAGTTGGTGTAGATATAAACGTCACACATCACAGAGGCGTTAAAGAAGGTTTTGTAACAGGAATTGCAACTCCAAGTCATCTAGGAAAATCAACTGGAAGTTATGTAATAGATATTTTCAATTATAAAAACGAGAGAACAGCTTCTGCAAGATTAACCGTATTTTTTAAAGAGAAGAACTAAATGATTATTGGTTTAGGCACAATTATTAATTTTCTGGCAATTGTCGCTGGAGCCCTCATCGGAACTCTCTTAGGTGATCGTTTGCCAAGTAAAACAAGAGATGTTGTAACCGATGCTCTAGGTCTAATGACGCTTTTAGTTGCCGGTCTATCAATTATTGACATTACAAAACCCGAGTTACAAGAAGCAGTAGGTCCTGGCATGGGAGTCTTAATCGTTTTAGGAAGTCTCATTCTTGGTGGAATTACTGGTTCCTATTGGAGACTTGAAGATCGTTTTGAAAGTATTGGCAAAAAATTAAAGAAATCTTTAAAGAAAAGTATTAAATCAAAAGATGAGAATTTCCTTGAAGGCTTTGTTAGCGCTTCCCTACTATTTGTTGTAGGCCCTCTTGCAATTCTTGGCTCAATTTCTGATGGATTAGGAAATGGCATTGAGCAACTTGCATTAAAGTCTTCTCTTGACTTTTTTGCTTCAATTGCCTTTGCTGCGTCTCTTGGTATTGGTGTTGCATTTTCTGCTCTAGCAGTTGGTATTTATCAAGGATTATTTACAATTCTTGGATTTGGTTTAGGTGACGTATTAAATGAAGCCCAAGTTATTGCCTTAACTGTTACTGGAGGATTGTTACTCGTGGGAGTCAGCTTTAGATTATTAAAGATTAAACAACTTCCAGTTGCTGATCTCTTACCGGCTTTGTTTTATGCCCCAATATTGGTGGCACTAGTTACTGCAATTAAATAATTTAAGCGCCAGTTCCTAAGTAAGCTTTCTTAATTGCATCATCATTCAACAAGTCTTTGCCAGCGCCTTCTTTAACAATATTTCCAGTTTCCAAAATATAAGCACGATTTGCACAAGATAGAGCCTGAGCAGCATTTTGTTCAACCAACAAAATTGAAACACCTTGAGATTGAATTTCACGAATGATTTTGAATATCTGTTGAATAAACATTGGAGCAAGACCCATTGATGGTTCATCCAAAAGTAATAATCTTGGACGAGACATTAAAGCTCTACCGATTGAGAGCATTTGTTGCTCTCCACCTGAAAGTGTTCCACCAGCTTGGTTTTGTCTTTCTTTTAATCTTGGGAAAAGTGTGTACATTCGTTCAAGGTCTTCCGCTAATTCGTTTTTCCAATCAGGACGAGAGTATTTACCCATTTCAAGATTTTCTAAAACGGTCATACCTGGAAATATTCCGCGACCTTCAGGTGCTTGACACAAGCCTTCTAATACACGGTTATGAGGAGCAATACCTTGAATATCTTTATCTTCAAAATTGATAACACCAGCTGAAGGTTTTAGGATTCCAGAAATAGTTTTTAATAATGTTGTTTTACCAGCACCATTAGCACCCACCAGGGTAACAATTTCACCCTTATTTACTTTCAGCGAAATTCCTTTAATGGCTTCGATTTTGCCATAAGAAACTTTTAAGTCTTTAACCTCAAGAAGCATGGTCAGCAACTCCTAGGTAAGCGTCAATAACTCTTTGGTTATTTTGAATTTCGGAAGGTGTTCCTTCAGCAATTTTCTGGCCAAAATCCAGCACAGAAACGCGATCGGAAATTTTCATTACAAGACTCATATCGTGTTCAATCAGAAGTACTGCAAAGCCTGCGTCACGAATTTTTTTGATTAATTCACCAAGTTCGACTTTTTCCTGAGGATTAAATCCAGCAGCAGGTTCATCAAGTAACAAGACTTTTGGTTCAAGTGCAAGCGCACGAGCTATTTCTAATCTTCTTTGATCACCATAAGGAAGATTTCTAGCAAGTTGTCCTCCACGATGACTTATCCCCATGAAATTTAATAACTCAGCTGCCTTTAAGTGAGAATTCTCTTCATCTCTTCGACTTTGAGCTGTGCCAAACATTGAACCAATTAAGCCAACTTTATTTCTAGAATCAGCACCCGTCATGACATTTTCTAAAGCGGTCATATCGCCAAAAAGTCTTACGTTTTGAAATGTTCGAGCTAATCCTTTTCGAGCAATTTTATGTGGCTTTAAACCGACAATTGATTCATTATTAAGTAAAACTTGACCTGAAGTAGGAGTGTAATAACCAGTTGTTACGTTGAAAACTGTAGTTTTACCCGCACCGTTTGGTCCAATGAGAGCAGCAATTTCGCCTTCAGAAACATGCAAATTAACTTCTGATAGCGCAGTAACGCCACCAAATTGCATTGTTAAATTACGAACTTCAAGTAAACGATCACTCATCGTGATACCTCTTTACCGGTGTTCTTGTCATAAACCTTTTCACGTTTCTTGCGCGGAATTATTCCGTCAGGTCTGATGTTCATCATCACAACCATTAGTAACCCAAAGAACAAGATACGAGTGTCAGATAAGAATCTTAACTTCTCTGGGAAATAACCAAGTAGAGCTGCACCAAATGCCACGCCCCATATATTTCCCATTCCACCAAAGACTACGCAAGCAAGAATCATGATGGAAACGTTTAGGTCGAATAATTCAGGAACAATAGAAGTAACTTGTGATGCATAAACAGCACCTGCTCCTCCACCGATTGCACCACCTAATACGAAAGCCCAAAGTTTATATTTAGTAGTTGCAATTCCCATAAATTCAGCAACGTCTTCGTCTTCTCTAATTGCTTCCCATGCTCTTCCAGGACGACGTTTTGTTAAACGCATGTATGCCCAAATAGTAAGCAAAGACAAAGTTAAAACTAACCAATAAAACGGACGAGGATCATCAACTAAGAATTCAACGCCGAAGAAATTTGGTGGTGCAGGAATTCCAGCAAGACCTGCTGCTCCTCCTGTGAAATTTACGTTGATTGCCACAATTCGAACAATTTCACCAAAACCTAAAGTAATAATTGCCAAATAATCACCACGAAGTCTTAAAGCTGGAAGACCAAGCAATACTCCGGCAAGCATGGCAAAAGCCATACCCAAAACAACGTTAACCCAGAAATTAAAACCAAAACTAATTCCCAAGATCGCATGTGTATATGCACCGATTGCAAAGAAGGCTACATAACCTAAGTCAAGAATTCCACTCTTTCCAACCACAATATTTAAACCAATTGCCATCAAAACATACATACCCATTGGGTAGAACAAAACTGAAGCGAAATCTGATTCTGTTGTTCCAAATACTGGGTTATCCAAGAAAGGCAGAATATAAAAGAATGCTATTAATACAACACGGAAAATAATTCTTTGATTTCTAGTGGTTCCTTCCCACCAGTCACCAAATTTATCGCGCAAATTGAATTTTGGCATAGAAATTTTTGAAGTACTCATACTCGGGCCCTTTGTAATGCTTCACCAAATAATCCAGTTGGCTTGAACAAAAGCACCAAAACCAGAATCAAGAATGTCACAACATCTCTCCAGTTATAACCAAGAATGGCTGAGGAGAATTGTTGAATTAATCCTAATGCAAATGACCCCGCTAAAGCGCCTCGAATGTTTCCAATGCCGCCAAGAACCGCTGCAGTAAAGGCGGATATTCCTAGTAAGAATCCAACATTGAATTTTGTGGCTTCATAAAACAACATATAAAAAGCTGATGCAACTCCGGCCAGAACTCCACCTAATAAGAAAGTGAAAGCAATAACTTTATCAACATCTACACCCATGAGTACCGCGGTTTTTTCATCTTGTGAAACAGCTCTAATTCCTCTACCAAGTCTTGTACCCTTGATGATTCGATCAAGAGCAAACATCAAACCAAAGGCACCAATTAATACAACTAATTTGTCTGCTGTGAAATATGCGCTACTTACTTCAAAAAGTGAGTTCTTATCCAATAATCTTGGGAAATCCCAATCCTTTGAATCAGTCAATAATCTAAATAGTTCTACTAAGAAAAATGAAGCGCCAATTGCTGAAATAAGGGAAGAAAGTCGGTTAGCACCTTTTCTTCTTAATCTTCTGTAAGCAACTACTTCCAAAAGCATTGCGGCTGAACCTGAAGCAACTGCTGCAACAACAGTGATCAGAATGAATGTAAGTAGGAATAGTCCAATACCAATTGGTTCTTCGAAACCGGTATATCCAAGTAACATGGTCACGCCTAAACAAGCAAATGTGCCAAGCATGAATATTTCTGAGTGTGCAAAGTTAATTAAACGAAGTACGCCATAAACAAGTGTGTAACCAAGAGCAACCAGTGCATAGATAGCACCCACAACAATTCCATCTAGAACTAGTGAAGCGAATTCGCTTACAACTATCGAGAAATCCACTAAAGCTCCCTAGACATTGATGAGGGTGAGGTACTTAACGTACCTCACCCTACAACTATAAATACGTAATTACTTAATTGCGCCTACGTATTCGATCTTGCCATTTTTGACGATGAATTCGTTCATCACCTTAGTGGCTGGTTCACCTTTAGCATCGAATTTTAGAGTTTGACCAACACCCTTGTATGAGGTTTTGTTGATGTAATCCAAAATTGCTAGACGTTCGGTTTTACCTGCTTTAACTGCTGCAAGGAAGAATCCTGCTGCGTTATATGCCTCAAGGGTGTAAACCGCTGGGGCAACGCCGAATTCTTTCTTGTAAATAGCAGTAAGAGCTTTGTCTGCACGTTCCATAGGAATGTATGGAGCGGTCATAGAAGTTCCTTCAGCGTTTGTCTTAGCCAACTTGATGTATTCGTTGTCTAGTACACCGTCGCCAGCAATGAACTTAACGTTCTTTGTAGCAGCGTTATCGCGAAGTTGCTTCACAAATTTAGAAGCTTCTGGGTAGTAACCACCGTAAAACACAGTGTTTGCGCCAGACTTCTTAACTTTTGCAACTACTGAAGAAAAGTTTGTTGTTCCTTCAGTTACTGAGTCAGATCCAACTTGCTTAGCTTTTTCAAGTTTTTTCTTAACTGTTGTTGCTAGATCTTTACCGTAAGTTGTTTGGTCATCAACGATAAATACTTTCGCATTTGGTTGATTTCCTGCCAACTTAGCAAGTGCTGGACCTTGTACGTCATCATTTGCTACTACGCGGTGGAATACGTCGCCACCAACTGTAGGCAATGTTGCGTTAGTTGCAGATGGAGAGATAACTGGCAAAGCACCCTTTAAATAAATAGGAAGTGCTGCACGAGTTTCACCTGAGTACATTCCGCCAACTACACCGATAACGCACTTGTCGTTAACAGTTGCTAATGCAAGAGCTGGTGATTGTGCAGGATCTGCTTGTGTATCGATAAAACCTGGTTCAACTTTTGGACCTGAACCACGCTTTTCGTTGTATTGCAATACTGCAAGTTTGAAACCTTGGTATTCACCAATACCAGTTTGAGCGGCTGGGCCGGTCAAAGCGCCTTGGAATACCAATTTCAAATCGTCAGAGCAACCAGCTGGTGCTGCTTGTGCAGGTGCAACGAAAGTTGCAAATGCAACAGCAACAGAAGCTGCAACACCGATAGTTCTTTTAACTAATGACATTACTTCCTCTTTCTTTTTTCCCTAGGGCACAAATAGGCAAAGAATTAAATCTGCCAATTTGTGTCCTTCGAGAATACATGAAGTTAACCTTTTGTTCACCTTGAGTGTGACCCGGAGCACCTAAGCACGATTTCCCCCACAAATGGCCCCTATATAGATAGTCTCGGAGTCATGATAACCCTGATCATCGATCATCCCCTGGTCTCAGCCAAGTTGACCACTCTCAGAGACAAAAATACAGATACTCCAACCTTTAGAAAGCTCGTTGAAGAATTAGTAACTCTGCTTTCTTATGAAGCAACTAGACATTTAATTGTTAAAGAGACTGAAGTTGAAACTCCAATTACAAAGACTAAAGGTTATGAAATAGCAAAACCTAAACCACTTGTTGTTCCAATTTTAAGAGCAGGTTTGGGAATGCTCGATGGCATGATGCGTATTTTGCCTAATGCTGAAGTTGGTTTCTTAGGCATGGTTAGAAATGAACAGACTTTGCAACCTAGTACTTATGCAGAAAGAATTCCAGGTGAAATAAAAAATAGACAAGTTTTTGTACTAGATCCAATGTTAGCTACTGGTGGCACATTAGTTGCTGCTATAAAATTGTTGATTGATCGTGGAGCAAAAGATGTTGTGGCCATTTGTTTGATAGCGGCCCCTGAAGGCTTAAAGAAAGTCGAATCAACATTTGGAAGCGACGTTAATGTGACCATTGTGTGTGCTGGACTTGATGAAAAATTAAACGAAGTTGGCTACATCGTTCCAGGTTTGGGCGATGCCGGTGATCGTTTATACGGCACAGCTGATTAATTCTTTTCGAACTCATCCATAACTAATTGAGCCACATCAGTCATTGATCTTCTTTTATCCATTGCTGTCTTTTGCATCCATTTAAAGGCTTCTGGTTCACTTATTTTCAAATTCTTCATCAAGATGCCTTTAGCTTTTTCAATTAATTTTCGAGCCTTTAATTGTTCTTGCAAATCAGTAACTTCGGCGTCTAATTGTTTGATCTCTTGAAACCGGGAAACTGCTAATTCAATCGCGGGCATTAAATCTTCGATTGTGAAAGGTTTTGTTAAGTAAGCCATAGCACCTGCATCACGTGCTCTTTCCACTAAATCTCTTTGCGAAAAGGCGGTCAAGATAACAACGGGTGCAATTCTTTGATTAGCAATTCTTTCTGCCGCACTAATGCCATCTAACTTAGGCATCTTTACATCCATCACCACCAGATCAGGTTTTTCTTTTTCGGTAATTGAAATTGCTGCTTCCCCGTCTCCTGCTTGGCCAACAACTTCATAACCTGCTTCGGTCAACATCTCAACTAGATCAAGTCGAATCAATGCTTCGTCTTCGGCAACGACAACTCTTAATGATGGCTTCATATGTTCAATAGCCTAGGCGAACTAGGAATCTTCTCTTTAAGTGTCGTAGAGTTAAGTTCGTAATATTGATTAATTTGCTTCAGCCCCGGTAGCCCAACTGGCAGAGGCATACGACTCAAACTCGTACCAGCGTGAGTTCGAATCTCACCCGGGGCACAAGATCTAAATCTTTTTACTAATTGTTCCTAAAGTTCCATTCACAAAAGCAGATGATTCTGCTGTACTCAAAGATTCAGCTAAAGAAACAGCTTCACTAATTACCACGTTGGTGGGAACATCTTTTTGATAGAGAAGTTCATAAACTGCGATTCTTAATATGTTTCTATCAACTCTGGGGATGCGATCAAAAGTCCAGTTTTGTAATGAATTAGTAATTAGCTCATCAATTTGAGTTTGATTTTCTTTTATGCCTTTGACCAAATCAAGAGAATAATTAGTAACTTCTACATCTGTTTCGTCATTGGTGTTAGTTCCAGGTATGGAAATACCTTTTAAGTCGGCTTCAAAGATTGTGTCTAAGGCACGTTTACGGGCTTTGCTACGTGCACTCAATTTTTTACCTTTTGTTCTTTAGG
>BJFU01000016.1 GCA_014190035.1 Actinomycetes bacterium
CATTACCAGGAGATCCAAAGTTTCCTTGACCAGAAACCAATGGATAACGCATTACCCAGTCTTGAGTTAATCGAACTAATGTGTCATAAATTGCGGTGTCACCGTGTGGATGGTAATTACCCATAACATCTCCAACAACGCGAGAACATTTTGTGTAACTGCGATCTGGTCTGTATCCACCGTCATACATTGCATAAATTACTCTTCGATGAACTGGTTTTAAACCATCTCTTACATCGGGTAAAGCTCTGCCAACAATTACACTCATTGCGTAATCTAAATAAGAACGAGACATTTCTGAACGTAAATCAACTGGCTCAACTCGTCCTGAGTTTTCTGGAATTGTAGTTTGTTTAGTAACCATTTAAATATCCAAGAACCTTACGTCGCGAGCATTGTGTTGAATAAAAGATCTTCTGGATTCAACGTCTTCACCCATAAGAACGTTAAACAATTGATCAGCTGCTGCTGCATCATCAAGAGTTACTCGTAATAAAACTCTTGATTGCGGATTCATTGTGGTCTCCCACAATTCATCAGCATTCATTTCACCAAGTCCTTTGTAGCGCTGTAATGCTTCTTCTTTAGGTAATCTCTTGCCAGCTTTTAAGCCTGCTTCGATAAGTCCATCTTTTTCTCGTTCGGTATATGCGTAACTTGGGGCTTCTTTAATCCATTTGATTTTGTATAGAGGAGGTTGACCTAAGTAAACGTGTCCTAGATCAATTAGAGGTCTCATGAATCTAAATAAAAGAGTTAGAAGCAAAGTTCTAATGTGTTGGCCGTCCACGTCAGCATCAGCCATCAAAACTAATTTGTGATATCTGAGTTTGTTGGCATCAAATTCATCTTGTACTCCAGTGCCAAGGGCGGAAACTAAAGCTTGAACTTCAGTGTTTGCGAGCACTCGATCAATGCGTGCTTTTTCAACGTTAAGGATTTTTCCTCTAATTGGCAAAATTGCTTGAGTTTTAGAATCTCTACCGTTTTTAGCTGAACCTCCAGCAGAGTCACCTTCCACAATGTAGAGCTCACATTCACTTGGTTCTGTGGATTGACAATCACTTAGCTTTCCAGGTAAACCCGATGATCCCAATAATCCTTTTCTAGAACGTGCTAAGTCTCTTGCTTTTCGAGCAGCCAATCTTGCAGTAGCTGCTGATACTGCTTTTCGTGCAACATCTTTTCCTTCACCTGGGTGTTCTTCAAACCATTTTGCTAATAAATCATTTGTCATGGTTTGCACAAATGTTTTTGCTTCAGTGTTTCCTAATTTTGTTTTAGTTTGGCCTTCAAATTGAGGATCGCGTAGTTTAACAGAAACTATTGCAGTTAAACCTTCACGAATATCTTCACCAGTTAATTTTGGATCTTTTTCTTTTAAAATATTCCATTGTTTGGCGTACTTATTTACTGTTGCAGTTAGTGCTGCACGAAAACCTTCTTCGTGCATTCCACCTTCTGGAGTATTAATAGTGTTTGCAAATGTGTAAACAGCTTCTTGATAACCAAAATTCCATTGCAAAGCAACTTCAGCACTAATTCCTTTTTTGTCATCACTGTTTTCAATGTGAATTACATCTTTATGAACAAGAGCGTCACCTTTGGTTTTGTTTAAATAATTAACAAAGTCAACAATTCCACCGTCATATTTGTATCTAACACTTCTTACTTCACCTTTTTCGTCAACTCTTCCTTTTCTTTCATCGGTAAGAGTTAAAGCAAGTCCTTTATTTAAGAAAGCCATCTCTCGAAATCGAGTGGCAAGAGTTTCAAATGAATATTCTGTGGTTTCAAATATTTCTTTGTCTGCTTGGAAGGTAATTTTGGTGCCATTTCCCTCAACTTTGCTACCTTTTTTCAGCGCAGCTGTGGGCACTCCACGCTTATAACTTTGAGTCCACAAGAAGCCATCTCGCTTAACTTCCACGCTCAAATGTGAGGAAAGAGCGTTTACAACGGATGCTCCAACGCCGTGAAGTCCACCAGAGACTTGGTATCCACCTCCACCAAATTTTCCACCAGCATGCAAAACAGTAAAGACAACTTCTAATGCAGCTTTCTTTTCAGTTTTATGCATATCAACTGGAATTCCGCGACCGTTATCGATCACACAAATCTTTGCATCATCTAAAATTGTTACAAAAATATCTGTTGCATGTCCTGCTAATGCTTCGTCAACTGAGTTGTCAACAATTTCGTACACTAAATGATGTAAACCGCGTTCACCAGTTGATCCGATGTACATACCGGGACGTTTTCTAACTGCATCTAATCCTTCAAGAACTTGAATTGCACTGGCGTCATATGACATAAGTGAAAAATTCAACTCCCGACAAAAGTTTTGTTGTGCTAACTGGTTAGTAAAGACAATTCTACTGCCGTGTTACAGGTGTGAAATCGGGTGATGGCCGTTTTTAGTAGTCTTTTTTCCCCATAGTTGGCACTCTCCACAAGCCTTTTTGCTTAGGTTGGGTCGGTCCATAAATTTTTAGGGTCTTGACAACACCATCACCAACCTCTAAGGCAATTCGGCGCTTTAAATCAGAACTTAAAAGACGAATTTGTGTCGCCCAAGCTGTTGAATCAGTTCTTAAAATCAATTCATTTGTGTCCGCATTGAAAACATCTATGGAAACATGTGTTGCAATTTCTTCGCCAACTATTTCTGGCCATCTTGACATTAGATCTGCAACAGAAGTTGACTGTTGCCAACCTAAATCTTTAACAAATTTTTTCATAACGTTAGTTAAAAATTGCGGATCGCGTTGATCAGGATGTGCACCACTTCTAATTTCTTCACTTCTACCAAATCTTGGACGTCTTTTAGGTGTGGTTTGGTTCCTAAATTTTGAATTTCTTGAACGAGCTCTTGCTAATGCGTTAAACGCAGCATCACCCTTGTTTAATTCTTCACTCATAATGTTTCAACCTTGCCGTTGTTCACAAAAAGTTTGTTTCCGACTAATTCTTTGGGTACATCTTCCATCACCGCTGCTGTGATTAGTACTTGTTCTACGTTTTTTACTCTCAAAATCAATTGGTTTCGCCTAGCTGCATCAAGTTCAGCAAACACATCATCAAGAATTAAAACAGGGTCTCCGGCAGGTGAAGTTGCCTTAAGAAGATCAAAAGACGCAAGCTTTAGTGCCAAGGCAACTGACCAAGACTCTCCATGACTGGCATAACCCTTGGCAGGAAGTTCACCGATAAATATTTCCATGTCATCTCGATGCGGGCCAACTAAAGTAAGGCCCCGATCAAGTTCGTCTTGTTGTCTTTCTTGTAATTTTTCTTTCATTGCGGTTACTAGATCAGATAACGCCATGGTTTCTGATGAGACGTTGGGTAAATATTTGATATTTAAAGCCTTACTGGTGGGTGCAAGCTCTGCGTAAGACTTAGAAACGTAAGGAAGAAGCTCATTAATGATTTGATTGCGAGCAAAAATGATTTGAGATCCGAAATTAACTAGTTGATCATTCCAAACATCAAGTGTTGCCAGCACTGATTCCAGGTTAATTTTCCTTGCAGGGCCAGCACTTTTTAATAATGCGTTTCTTTGCTTTAAAACTCGATCGTAATCACTTTTTATTCCTGCGTAGGAAGAACTTTTTTGAACAAGTAGCTCATCTAAAAAGTGTCTTCTCTCCCCCGGATCGCCTTTAACAAGAATTAAATCTTCAGGAGAAAAAGTAACAGTTTGTAATATGCCTAAAATCTCTTTTGTTTTCTTGCATTCTGAACCATTTAGTTTTGCTTTGTTAGTTTTTGAAGGCCAAATTTCAACTTCTAGCCAATTGGTTCTATCAAGGTATTTAACACCAGTTCTAACAATGGCTCTGGGTTGATCAGATTTAACTAAAGGAAGATCTTGTGAGACTCGATGGGATGACAAAGTTGAGCAATATGAAATCGCCTCAACTAAGTTTGTTTTTCCTTGGCCATTGCTGCCAATAAAAGTGGTAACCCCTGGTTCAAGGTTTATTTCAACAAATGAATAAGACCGGAAATCTACTGCTGTTAAAGAAATAACATGCATTAAGAACTAGCCCGCTAGACGCACAGGCATAATCAAATAGCGATAGGACTCATCGTTTACCCCATCGCTGTTGACTCCGCTCAAAACCGCTGGTTTTGAAGCTGCTGTGAAACTTAAACGAGTAGTTGGCGCATTAACACTTGCTAATCCATCTTTCAAATAAGCGGCATTAAATGCAATCTCTAAGCCTTCGCCTTCTAAAGTTAAACCAATAACTTCTTCAGCCGTTGCCTCTTCGCCAGTTCCTGCTCTTAAAACAAGTTCGTTCTTTTTAAAATCTAAACGAATCGGTGTATTTCGTTCTGCTACAAGTTCAACTCTTTTTAATGCATCCAATAATTCTTGTGTTGAAACATCTGCAGTTGATGAAGATTCACTTGGTAAAAGCGATCTATACTTAGGAAATTCTGCATCAAGCAATCTTGTGGTGGTTCTTCTGCCTTCGCCTTCAAATCCCATTAAACGATCGTTATCTGAAGCTAGTGCAATTAAAACTTCACTTGAATTTAAAAAACCTTTAGCACCTTCTGCCAAAGTTCTAGCAGGAACTAGGGCTGCGGTAGAAATCTTTGGATCATTTGGATTCCAATTAAATTCTTTAACAGCTAAACGATATCTATCAGTGGCGGCTAAAGTAATTGTGTTTCCTTCAATTTCAACTCTGATACCTGTAAGCATTGGTAATGCGTCATCTCTGCCTGCTGCTACTGCAACTTGGGCAACTGATTCAGAAAATGTTTTTGCTTTTACAGAACCACTTGTTTTTGGAAGTGGTGGAAGTTGAGGATAATCATCTGGTGGCAATGTAGGTAGAGCAAAAACAGATCTGCCACATTTAAGTTCTAAACGAGAACCGTTAATGGAACCTGTAACAGGTTGATTAGGTAATGATCTAGAAATATCTGCAAATAGTTTTCCTGAAACTAAAACTTTTCCACCTTCAGAAATTCCTGCATCCACACTTACTCGAGATGAAACTTCATAATCAAAAGCAGAAAGAGTTAATGAGTTTTTATCTGCTTCAATAAGTAAACCTGCCAGCATTGGTTGAGCTGGTCTGGTAGGAAGAGTTCTAGCTGCCCAAGCAACTGCTTCGGCGAGCACATCTCGTTCAACTTGAAATTTCACGTTTATCTTTCTTTCTAATAGAGCTCAAGACTTACCCTTATGTAATTCTTTGAACTCTCCAATGTAGACCAATGCTTTCATGCTCTTAGACGCAGGGAAAGGGGTAAACGAATTACAAATTATTTAATTTACCTATTAGTAGTTAAGTTTTATATATAGATATAGATAGTAGTAGTAATAGGGCAGGTGGACAGCGGGGATAAAAGACGTTTACGCAGGTCAAAGTGTGTGGCGATAGGGCTTGTTAAATGTGTCGAAGTCTTGTAATTCGGGGGACGAGTAGGGATAACTTTTGATCAAGATGTAAATGTGGGTAAAAACGAATACTTATCCACAGTTTTAGTGCCCTCACCCCTCAAGCCAACCACAAGTTATCCACAATCGTTATCAACCCTCAATAAACTATTTAGAGTTATCCACAACCTACCCACACCTGTGAATAATGTGGTTTGGGAGAAGTCTTGGGGTTAAAAGAGACTTAAATTACGAAGCTTTGGTTTGAACTTTGATTCTGGTGGTTAAATCTGCCACCTGGTTGTAAAGACCACGTCGTTCAGCCATCAATTGTCTAATTTTTCTTTCCGCATGCATCACAGTTGTGTGATCTCGTCCACCAAAAGATTGGCCAATGGCTGGTAAAGACAAATCAGTTAGCTCTCGGCAGAGATACATTGCGATTTGTCGAGCCGTCACAAGAGTTCTTGATCTGGAAGATCCAATTAAGTCATCAATTGAAATCCCGAAATAACCTGAAGCCTCAGTCATAATCACAGCAGCAGTGATTTCTGGTCCTGCTTGATCAGGTAACAAGTCTCTAAGAACAGCTTCTGCAAGTCCCATTTCAACAGGAGAGCGGTTCAAGTTTGCATAAGCACTAATACGAATTAGCGCACCTTCTAATTCTCGGATGTTGGTTGTTACCTTGCTAGCAATGTATTCCAAAACCTCAGCTGGCACTTGTAGTTTTTCTTGTCCAACTTTCTTTCTCAAAATCGCAATACGAGTCTCCAATTCTGGAGGTTTAATGTCAGTGATTAGTCCCCATTCAAAACGAGAACGCATTCGATCTTCAAAGTCTTGTAATTGTTTAGGTGGCAAATCAGAAGTAACCACAATTTGTTTATCAGCATTATGCAAAGTATTAAAGGTGTGAAAAAACTCTTCCTGGGTTTGAACTTTTCCACTTAAGAATTGAATATCATCAATTAACAAAACATCAACATCTCTATATCTTCTTTGAAAAACAGAAGCTTTATCATCTCGAATTGAGTTAATAAAATCATTAGTAAATTCTTCAGAAGAAACATAACGAACTTTTGCACCATGATAAAGATCTCTGGTGTAGTGGCCTATCGCGTGCAGTAAATGTGTTTTTCCTAAACCAGATTCACCGTAAATAAAAAGTGGGTTATAGGCACGAGCTGGCATTTCAGCCGTTGCAACAGCAGCAGCATGTGCAAGTTTGTTTGAGGATCCAGCAACGAAAGTGTCAAAAGTATATTTTGGATTTAGTCGAGATGTTTCATCTTGTTTTGAAACTGGGGCTCCACCACCTGGACGAGCTGGTCCTCCAATTGCATTTAAGAATTGTGGAATTGGCGCCACAGATTCGGCATAAGTTGAATCAGCTAATTCATCTGTTGCTTCTTCATCTAGGTTCGGGGCAATTGAAGGGTCAACCGAAATTGCTAAACGAATATCTCGACCAATTGCGTTACTCAATGCGCTCACAACTAATGGACGTAACCGAGTTTCCAAAACGTCTTTGGTGAATTCATTAGGAGCAGCAACTAAAGCCGTGTCTTCTACTAAAGCAAGAGGACGAGTTAAAGAAACAAAAGCTCTTTGTTGAGGAGTTAAAGCATCATCGCCTAGGCCACCAATGGCTCTAGTCCAGACTTCATTGAAGTCGATGGTTTCTTCCATGAAGTTCCCCAACTATCCACAGAGTTATCCACAAGGTGTGGAAGTGAGGGCTTTGTGAGGGTTAAAAACCCATCAAATTTGCCCTGCCTGTGGACAATACCCCCTAGTTACTTGATCTGACAAGGTGGATATCAATTTTCTGTGGATAACCAACCCAAGTTGCCAAGGGCTAATTATGAGGAAAACCAGACCCTTGTGGGAGATGTGTTAACACAGTGGTTTATGTTTGAGGTTCAAGTTTGAAATAGGAGTAACTAAAAGTGAAACGCACGTTCCAACCGAACAATCGTCGCAGAGCCAAAGTTCATGGCTTTCGTGAACGTATGAGAACCCGTGCCGGAAGAGCCGTGCTTGCTGCACGTCGCCGTAAAGGCAGAGTTTCAGTTTCAGTTTCTACTCGTTAATCAACAACCTCTAAAAAAGGGGCATTTAGATGTTGCCCAAACAAAATCGTTTAACCTCCACTAAAGATTTTCAAAACGTAACCAAAACTGGCGTTCGCGTTTATAGCGATATAGCTGTGATTTATGCACTTGCAAATCCCACTAGTCAAAAAAATTCTGAAGTGGGACTCATCGTTTCTAAAGTTGTCGGCAACTCAGTTGTTAGACATAAAGTTTCTCGCCACATTAGAAATGTTGTGAAAGAAATTCTTGAAACAATTCCTGGAAATATTCAAATTGTGATCAGAGCTTTACCTGCAATCACAGAAAAAGAATTCACAGAGATCCAAAAAATCTTATCGGAGAGCATTTCTAAAGCAATTGTGAAAGCAAATGTCTAAAAAACCCTTATTTTATAAGGCTTTTTTGAACATTTTACAATTGCCCCGAAAAATATTTTTATTTATTCTGTCACCAATTATTTTTATTTACCAAAAATTAATTTCACCATTACTAGGTCCTCGTTGTAGATATCACCCAAGTTGTTCAAATTATTTTGTGCAAGCAATAACAACGCATGGAATTTTCAAAGGAATTATTTTAGGAACACTCCGAATTATTCGCTGCAATCCATTTAGTGGGGGAGGGTTTAATCCGGTTCCTAAAAAAGGAAATTGGTTTGCTGATGTTTACCCAAATGGGTCACCCCGGGTCTAGCGCAAAAACAGATTCCGTGGGACGATTTAAGTCTTGAATGACTTTCCTTGAATTGACCCAGTAAGACTGAAAAGCTTTGGAGTTAGATTTAAATGATTGATACATTGTTAGCCCCTCTGGAATGGGTCATTTCAGCCCTGCTTTATTTTTTCCATAAAGGCTTTTCTACCTTCTTAGATCCAGCTGCAGGAATAACTTGGGCTCTGTCCATAGTGGGCCTTGTGATCGTGGTTCGAATCCTAATCATCCCGTTGTTTGTGCGCCAAGTTAAAAGCCAAAGAAACTTGCAACTGATACAGCCACAAATGAAGGAATTACAAAAGAAGTACGCAGGAGACCGAGAGAAGCTCGGGCAAGAAATGATGAAGCTTTATAAAGACACTGGCACAAACCCATTGGCTTCTTGTTTCCCCATACTTTTACAAGCCCCCATCTTTTTTGCCCTCTTTAGAGTGCTTCAATATGGAATATCTCAGGAAAAAGCAATCGGTTACTTTTTAAACTATCCAGGCCTAGTAAATATGGCCCATGATGCTGAACTCTTAGGAGTACCTCTTTGGGGCTACTTCTTAGGAGCTGCACAAACCCCAGATCCAACGGCGACCAAAATTTTGACCGTTTTCTTAGTAATTCTTATGACTGCCACTACTTTCCTAACTCAACGCCAATTAATGGTAAAAAATATGCCAGCAGATAACCCAATGGCTCAGCAACAAAAAATCTTGCTTTATGTGTTCCCCGTAATATTTGCCGTGGGTGGCGTGGGTTTTCCTATTGGTGTATTGATTTATTGGTCCACCACAAACATCTGGTCTATGGGACAACAGTTCTGGATCATCAGAAATAACCCCACCCCAGGAACACCTGCCTATGAAGCTTGGGAAAAGCGCAAAAGAGCGAAAAAGCACTCAGAAAACGTCCTCGACGGGGACCAAAACCCTACCGAGGTAGCACCACCAAAGAGACAACAACCAAAGAGATTCAGTCGAAAAGACCGAAAGAAGTAAATCCAGATGTTCCACGTGGAACATTTACGAACCGTTTTAGTACAAGGAGCAGGAAATGTCTGAAAATTCATCCGAATTAATTGCCCAGTTAGAAAAAGAAGGCGATATTGCCGCTGATTACCTAGAAGGTTTGCTGGATATCGCAGATCTTGACGGCGATCTAGTAGTTGACGTTGAAGGTGAAAGAGCTTTGGTGAGCATCACTGGAGCAGATCTTTCCAACCTGGTCGGCGCAGATGGCCAAGTTCTAAACGCCATCCAAGATTTGACCCGTTTAGCCGTAACTCGCGAAACCGGGGAACGTTCCCGTTTGATGATAGATATTTCTGGTTACCGAGCTGCTCGCAAGGCCGCTTTAGCTGAATTGGGTCGCGAGGCTTGCGAGAGAGTGAAAAAGACTGGGGAAGCTGTAGCCCTTGAGTCCATGAACCCGTTTGAGCGCAAAGTAGTCCATGACGCTGTAGGCGAAGCAGGCTTAAAGTCAGAATCTGAAGGCGAAGAACCAAACCGCTACGTGGTCGTTCTCCCGGCGTGAGCCAGGGGCCAAATGTTCCACGTGGAACAAAGCCAACCAAATCTCAAGAATTAGCTTTAGGGCCAGGGTTTTCCAAACTTTCTCAATATGCCGAAGTCTTGGCGAAAGACGGTGTTCGCTTAGGGCTCATTGGTCCTAGGGAAGTTGAACGCATTTGGGATCGACATATTTTGAACTGTGCTGCTTTAGCTGATCTAATTTCAGATGGCCAATCCATTATTGATATTGGTTCTGGGGCAGGTCTTCCTGGCATTGTCTTGGCAATTCTCAAACCTGAATCAAAAGTTACCTTGATTGAACCTATGCAAAGAAGAACCGATTTCTTAACCCAGGTCGCAAAAGATCTGGGACTTACTAATGTTGAGATCATCCGAGGCAGGGCTGAAACCCAGAAAGTCAAAGCCCAAATTGTTACCTCCCGCGCTGTTGCTCCTTTGAACAAACTGATTGCTTGGTCTCTGCCCCTAGTTGAAAAAGGCGGCAAGGTTTTAGCGATAAAGGGTGAAAAGGCCCAAGAAGAACTAGAAGAAGCCAAAAAAGAGCTAGTTTCCCTCAAGGGTTCGACTGCCACTATTAAGACTTGTGGTTTGGCATTAGATTTGAGCGTCACGGTAGTTGAAATCTCAAAGGGGTAAAAATCAAGTGGCCAGTAACCCAAAACCATCAGATTTAGGGTGGCCAACCTCTGATACCAGTTCTCCTAAGCCAAATGGCAAACCAAGTGATTTAGGTTGGCCAACTAAATGAGTATCGATACACCATTAGCAAGAGCTGCAGAAGCAGCAATTAATTTAAAACTTGGTAACACTGAAAAATTACCAAACCCTAAACAAACCACAATTGTTACTATTGCTAACCAAAAAGGTGGAGTTGGTAAAACTACAACTGCCGTTAATTTAGCTGCAGCATTAGCAAAACATGGATTACATATTTTAGTAATAGATACAGATCCACAAGGAAATGCATCAACTGCATTAAATATTGATCATCGTGTTGGAACCCCTGATGTTTATTCAGTTTTAGTAGAAGAAGTAGATTTTTCTGAAGTTGTTAAACCAGTTGCAGAAATAGAAAATCTTTTTTGTGCACCAGCAACAATTGATTTAGCAGGTGCTGAAATTGAATTAGTTTCATTAGTTGCTCGCGAATACAGATTACAAAGAGCACTAAATAAATATTTAGATTTTCATAAAGAAAAATATAATAAAGCAATTGATTATGTATTTATTGATTGTCCACCAAGTTTAGGTTTGTTAACTCTTAATGCGTTAGTTGCAGCAAAAGAAGTTTTAATTCCAATTCAAACTGAATACTATGCATTAGAAGGTTTGGGTCAATTAATGAATAACGTTAATTTAGTTAAGAAACAATTAAATCCAGATTTAGAAGTTGCCACAATTGTTTTAACAATGTTTGATTCTAGAACTAACTTAAGTCAACAAGTTGCTGAAGAAGTTAGAAAACATTTTGGTGACATTGTTATCACTACAGAAATTCCTAGAGCTGTAAGAGTAAGTGAAGCACCAAGTTTTCAACAAACTGTTATTACTTATGATCCAGGTTCTCCTGGAGCACAAGCTTATGTAAAAGTTGCTAAAGAATTCGCCCAACGTCACGCAGGAGTTAACTAACATGGTCGCACCAAAAAGAGGTTTAGGTAGAGGTCTGGGCGCACTAATTCCAACTGAATTAGTAAATAATGTTTCAACTCCATCAAATTCTTTGGCAGAGCCAATAAATATAAATCTAAACACAGTTCCTGGAATTACTTTTGCTGAAATTGACTTAAATCAAATAAAGCCAAATGCAAAACAGCCTCGACAGGTTTTTGAAGAAGAAGCCTTAAAAGAATTAACTTTCTCTTTAAAAGAAATTGGTTTATTACAACCAATAGTCGTAAGAGCTACTGGAAATAACGAATACGAAATCGTTGCTGGTGAAAGAAGATTTAGAGCAGCCAAACTTGCTGGCTTTACAAAAATTCCTGCATTAATTAGAGACACCCAAGACACTCACATGCTTCGCGATGCATTGTTAGAAAACTTGCATCGAGCTCAACTAAATCCATTAGAAGAAGCTGCTGCTTACCAACAATTATTAGAAGATTTTGGTGGCACCCAAGAGGAATTAGCAGCCAAATTAGGCAGATCTCGTCCTCAAGTTACAAACACCATGCGCCTATTGAAACTGCCTCCCATGGTGCAAAAACGTGTGGCCGCAGGAGTTTTGTCCTCAGGCCATGCCAAAGCTTTGCTTGGTTTAGCTCAAGGTGCAGATATTGAAACTCTTGCTTCAAGAATTGTGGCCGAAGGATTATCAGTAAGAGCAACTGAAGAAATAGTTTCTATCGGAGCAGTTGGCGGACCCGCAGGAACTGCTGTTAGAAAACTTGCACCGTTAAAAGCACCAGGATTAAAAGATTTAGCAGATCGCTTAGGCGACAAGTTAGACACAAGAGTTTCTATAACAATGGGTAAAGCTAAAGGAAAAGTTGTTATTGAATTTTCAACTCTAGAAGACCTACGAAGAATTGTGGACGAAATAGAAAAGAACTAGTTTTTAACTGGTTCAAAAAAAGAAATAATAGCTTCAGCAATACTTGAGGCAATTAAATCTCTAACATTGGCATCAGCAAGTTTTACTGCATCATTAGTATTACTTAAATAACCAACTTCAATTCTTACTGCTGGCATTCGAGTCATTCTTAATAAATCCCAAGTTTTGGCATGTGTTCGGCAATCTTTTAAACCAACTGTTTTAATGATTTCTGATTGCACAAGATTGGCAAATCTCTGTCCCATGGAAGATTTTTGTCCCAATGCTTCATTTCCAAAATAATAAGAGGCACAACCATTTCCCGAAGAATTTTTAATTGAATCAGTGTGAATACTTACCACTAAATCAGCATTGCTATTATTAGCAAATACAGCTCTTTGTTGTTCATCAATAACTTGATTAGTTTTTGTCATTCTGGTTAACAAAACAGTTGTGCCAAGAGCGGCAAGTTTTCCTTCAACTTTTTGTGAAATATCAGCAGAAACAAAACTTTCAGTTAAAGAGTGCCCTGTTAATCCTTGATCGTCTCCACCATGTCCTGGATCAATTATCACTACTTTGTCACTAACACCTGTTCTTCTAGGAAGATGATGTAATTCTTCACGGTAGTGCTCAGGGGTTCCACCAACTACAACTCTATTTAGTCTTTCAATGGCTTTGAAAACTTCTGGACCGCAAACTCCATCAATTGAAATGCCTACGTTTTTTTGTAATTCTTTTACAGCATTTTCAGTATTTTTCCCAAAGATGCCATCAATTCTTCCTGAATCAAAACCAAAGTCAGAAAGTTTTCTTTGCAAACTTGAAACATCATCACCATGAATTAAATGTCCTGGTGTGAAACTTAAAATTCGATCACCCAGAGACCAACGTGCTTCTTCTAATCTTCTAAAAGTTTCTGGACCAACAATGCCATCAACAGTTATGCCACGAGATTGTTGAAATTCTTTAATGGCCGCATCAACAGTTTCATCAATTACGTTTGATGGTTTGGTAATTGCACCTATTCGAAGTAGACGATCACAGATTTCAGCAACAGCTGGTCCTTGATCGCCTTTTCGAAATAAAGGTCTTTTTTCGCTCACAGGCTAAGTAAACCCGTTGTGATTAAAGGAAAGCTGCGAGGTCTGCCAATAGAGCAGGTTTTGGCTTTGCTCCCACGATGGTTTTTACTATCTGACCACCTTTGTAAATATTCATGGTTGGAATTGAAGTAATTCCTAAAGCTTGAGCAGTCTTTGGATTTTCATCCACGTTTAATTTGGCGATTACAATTTTTCCTTCATTTTCTGCAGCAACTTGTTCCAAAATTGGTGCAATCATTTTGCAAGGACCACACCATTCAGCCCAGAAATCAACCAATATTGGTGTGGTTGCATTTTTAATTTCGTCTGCAAAAGTTGCATCTGTCAAAATCTTTGTTGCCATTTTTATTTTCCTTTTCTTATGCTGAAAAAATGCCTTGACTTGCTAAGAAGCGTTCAGCATCTAACGCTGCTTGACAACCTGTTCCTGCGGCTGTGATTGCTTGACGATAAACATGGTCAACCAAATCACCACAAGCAAATACACCTTCAATATTAGTTTTAGTTGAATCAGATTGGGTTTTAACATAACCATTTGCATCTAAATCAATTTGACCAATTAGTAATTCAGATCTAGGCACATGTCCAATAGCTACAAATAAACCAGTTAATTCAAGATTTTTTTCATCTCCAGTAACAGTGTCTTTAATTCTTACACCCGTTACTTTTTCTTCACCCAAAATATCTATAACTTGTGAATTCCACACAAATTCAATCTTGGGATCATTTTGAGCTCTTTGTTGCATAATTCTGCTAGCTCTTAATTCATTTCTTCTATGAATTAAATAAACCTTGGAAGCAAATCTAGTTAAGAAAGTTGCTTCTTCTAAAGCAGAATCTCCACCACCAACAACAGCGATTGCTTGTTCTTTAAAGAAGAATCCATCACAAGTTGCGCAATAAGAAACTCCACGACCACTTAAAGTCTCTTCTTTTGGTAAACCAATTTTTTTGTAACCAGAACCAGTTGCAAGAATTACAGATTTTGCAAGATAAGTATTTCCACTTCCGTCTTGAATTGTTTTTACTTCACCCTTTAAATCAACTTTTACTGCATCATCTGTGACAAAGCGTGTGCCAAACTTTTCTGCTTGCGCACGCATTTCTTCCATTAACGCAGGCCCCATGATTCCTTTTTGAAATCCTGGAAAGTTTTCAACTTCAGTGGTGTTCATTAACGCACCACCGGCAGTAACAGATCCTTCTAAAAGTATTGGGGAAAGTTGAGCACGTGCGGCATAAATTGCTGCGGTGTATCCGGCAGGGCCGCTTCCGATAATTACTACTGGTTCTACTTTGCTCACGAAAACCTAATTTTCTATATAAATATTGTTTAGGTTCTAATTCTAGTCTTTATTAATTAGCCTTCAACTTTTGACGCGCTTTAGTGATGCAGGTGCAACTCTTGGGCAAGTTTGGCATGAGCCCGGTGGCATCTACTTTTTACAGTTCCTGGAGCGCATTTAAGTTTCTGTGCAACATCCGCAATTGTCCAACCAGCAACATCAATTAAAAGTACTACATTCCTTTGGTTTTCTGGCAATGATTTCAAAGCTTGTACTAAGTCAAGGGATAAATCTTTGACACTAATTTCACTTGTTAGTAAAGGTAAATCGTTTGGTAATTCATATAAAGGATGAGCTTTTATTGACCTCAGTTTGTCAATGGCAGCATTTGTCACAATTCGAAACAACCAAGTAGAAACTGCAGCGTCTCCTCTGAATTTATGAGCAGATCTCATAATAGAAATAAGAGCATTCTGCACAACATCTTCTGCATCGGCACTGTTTTTAGTGATGCGATAAGCAATTGTTTTCATTTTAGAATTATGGCGTTTGAACAATTCTGATAAAGCTTCAATTTCACCGTTAATATAAAGTTTTAATAATTCTTTGTCTTCAACTTCAATTAGGTTTTGTACTGGGGAAAGTGCAGTCATCTATTAAAGATAAATGCTATTTAATTAAATTCCTATAGGTATTTGTAATTACTTCAATCTTGAATACAAAACTGAGCACAAAATAAATCCATGCACCAGATACGCCCCAAGTAATTACTGGGATAAGTGCATCAAAGAAGGAACTTTTCTCAGAGAAAAGATCTAGTTGAATGCCAATAAAATACAAAGAAATTCCCATTAACGCCGAAGCAACAACAGGCCTCAAGGCTTCCTTTATAAATTTCCAAGTTTTTAAATTAAGTTGCTTTTTATTCAAGAAATACCAAAGAAGAGGTGTAGTAAACACATATGAAGCAACATATCCAATTACAAGTCCAGCCACTTTATTATTTTCTGGCAAGTAATTAAACAAATAAATTGCAGCACTTAAGTTAATAATGTTGAGCACGATATTTATATAGAAAGGAGTCTTTGTATCCTCAAGTGCATAAAAACCTCTAAGTAATAAATAAAATAAAGAAAACGGAACCAAAGCAATTACAAAAATACTTAATAGATATCCAGTGCTTCTAGCATCAGCAACCGATGCAGCTCCTCGGGCGAAAAGTATTTGAGCCAAAGGTTGTCCAATAAAAAACATGATCACAGAAATTGGCAACATCAGTGATACTAAAGATAAAGACGCTTTATTGATTGAATTAGATAATTTATTTATTTCCACACTATTTGCCATGTCACTAAATCGTGGCAAAAGTGCCGTAACAAGAGATACAGCAATAACTGAGTGAGGAAGAATAAATGTTAGAAAAGCATTTTGGTAAGAAGTAAAACCAATACTATTTTCTAAAGTATTAGCCCCCGCTGCCAGTCTTGTAATAAAAGCATAGGTAATTTGATTAACAATTACGTATCCAATTGTCCAAAAAGCAAGATGACCAGCAGTTGTTAGACCTGCTCCTTTAAATTTGGTATTTATGTTGAATTTGTACTTAACAAGTCTTAGTGCAGGAATTAAAGAAATGGCTTGCACCATAACTCCTAAGGTGGTTCCAACACCAAGAATTGTCATTTCTTGGTTTGTAAAAGAGCTAGAAACCGTTACATCGTGTGCAAGATAAATAAAGAGAATTGCAGTTGCAATCATAACTAAATTATTCAAAAGGGGTGCAAACATTGGGAGCGCAAAATGTTCCCTGGAATTTAGAACTTGTTGCAAAACTGTGTAAAGACCGTAAAAGAAAATCTGTGGCAGTAATAATCTTGCAAAAAATACTGATTGATTTAAAGTTTCTGGGGACCAAGAATTTGGTGCATAGATATTAACAATTTGTGGGGCAAGTAGAACCGCTACAACGGTCAAAGTGAAAAGAATTAGTCCAACTAGTGTCAATAACTTGTTTGTGTAGGAAACTCCGCCATCAGCATCATTTTTCATGTGTCTTACTAATTGAGGCACAAAAACACTGTTAATGGCACCACCCACAACAACTACATAAACAATTGTGGGAAGTGAATTCGCTATTGAGAAAGCATCAGCAAAAGTGCCAAAACCAATTGCTGCAATAACAGCAGCTGATCGAATGACCCCAGTAATTCTTGAAAAAATCGTGCCTAGCGCCATCCAAGTGCTATTGGCTGCAACTGAATTATTTGGCATTTCTTCTAGCCAATCTAACTCTTTTAAATATTGAAATTGCAGACAGAAGAATCAATGCTAGAAACGCAAAACCAGTGAAGTAAGTAGCAACAGTGCTGTAGGCAGCAGATCTAACCGAAATTATTTTTGGCTCACCGTATTTGACACCATCACGAGTGTAAAGCTGCAAAGTCACATCAACTGAGCCAGTTCCTTGCACAGATCCTGTAAAACTTAAACTTTGTTTACTATTTGCAGGAATTGTTATTGGTTCTAATTCATCTGATTTAAACCTAAATGAGGGTGTTCCTTTAGCACTTAATTTAACAATTACAGGTTCTGCAAAATCATTTGCAATAGTTATTGGGATCGGTCCCTTATCACTTGGTAACACAACTGAGTTTCCAGCCAAAATTCGAACCTTATCTCGGCTTAAAGTTAATGTCTCATTAATGCTGTTTATGAAATCTCTTGCTTGACTTGGCGCATTTTGCCAATATTGAGATCCTGCTCTAAGAATTGCTGTTGCATAATCAGCACTCACAACTCCAGGTTGTTCAAAAAGTCCAGTTAATTGGGCAAGTAATGATTGGCCTCTTTTAATTCGAGTCATTTGATCAGCCCTTAATTCAACGTTTTTTGCAACAGCGCTTGTTAAGAAATTGTCACGTTCGACCGTTGAAACGTCTTTACTTAAAACATTCCAAGCTTCCACGTTTCTTACCCACGGAGCACCAGTTACAGAAGAGGCAAAAACAGATGCACCTTCATTCGTTGGTTCCCAATAAGCATTGGGTGAAATAATAATGTTTCTTTCAACATTTGGTAGCTGCAACGCAATCAATAAAGTGTCGGCATAAAGTCTTTGTCTTTGGAAACTTGTTTGTGCAGCATTTTCAACTTTGTATTCAGAGGCCTTAGAAAGAAGTGAATCTGTAAGGAAAACTTTTACTCGACCATTTGGAGTTTCGACAGTAGCCGTACCAGAAGGAGTAAAAGTTGTTCCCACAATTGGTGGCAAAGCTGTATCAGGTAGCACAATTGCATTTGTTCCTAAGGAATTTGCTAAACCAATTACTGTTTCTGAAACAGGAAACTTATCTTGAAAAAGAAATGTTCCGCCTGTTGTAAACCCAAGTTTTTGTTCAGTTGTAACTCGAGCAATTGTTACTGATTGTTCAAAAGCACTTGTTGCTTTATTTTGCTGCAAGGACGCTAAATCTGCGTTGGCATAAGTCATTGACCAACGTTCCTTGGCGGCAACTGAGGTTCTTAATTCATTGAACCAAGTTGTAATTTCGTTTGCATATATTCCATTAATATTTCCTTTGGAAGATTGCACAAAATAGCCTTTAGATGCTTTGTCTGCTAAATCTAATAAATCAGGATCAAGCATCCACACAACACTGTTTGCTCTTCCCGCTTCCAAAATATTTCTGAGCCGACCAGTTGAAGTTGTTGAATTTGGAATTGTTTCATCCAAGAAAACTCCATCACCATTTCTTAATGGTGGTGCGGTAACTGGCCACAACAAAGTAATTCCAAGGGGTGTTACAAAATTTCTATCTGGAAGATAAGGAATAATAGTGAAAGCTGAACCAAGACTTTCGTTATTACTAATTAATTGAAATCCAGCTAAGTATGCTCCAGGGCCTTTACTTAATAGTTGAGCCGCGTTAATTCCTATCGAGAATGGAGCAATTTCTCCAGGTTTTAGATCTTCAACTTTATAAATCTGACCTTTAGGAGTTAACTCTGCTGGTGATGATGAGTTAAGTGCAGTATTAAGCGAACTCCTACTTACGATTGGATCTGAAAGAAGAAGTCTTAAAGATAAATTAGTTAAATTTGAATTTGTTTTATTTCGATAGGTTCCTTGGAATAGGACAGTGTCGCTTCCAACTGGTGCATAAGGAGTCACTAATTCCAGTAAAACTTCCACAGAATCTGCAGCTGCAGCACTTGGAATAACAAGTGAAGAAACGAGTATTGGGGCAATAAAGATTGCAATTAATCGCTTCTTTATTTGTTTCACATCTTGAAGAATAGGTGACGCGCCCAAAACTTTGAGGCATCCCTTCAGGGATAACGCGTGGTTCTAGGCTCTCATGCGTGAGCATTCGTGAAAATAATTCAACAGCCTCAAATCGCATCTTGAGTGCTCTTGGTGAAAGTGCTGATCTTTTAAAAGAGCTTGGTGAAAAATTCTCTAAAAACGGTTTTGAAATCTCATTAGTTGGTGGACCAGTTAGAGATGCAGTGTTGGGAAAACTTGTTAAAGATCTTGATTTAACATCAAATGCAAAACCTGAAGAAATTCAAAAATGCTTAAAAGGTTGGGCCGATTCAATTTGGGATGTAGGAATTAAATTTGGCACAGTTGGCGCCAAGGTAAAAGATTATGTTTTTGAAATAACAACTTATAGAACAGAACAATATGAAGATACTTCTAGAAAACCAAGTGTGGAATTTGGCAAAACCTTAGAAGAAGATTTAGCAAGAAGAGATTTTACAATAAATGCAATGGCTTTACGTTTACCTAATTTTGAATTAGTGGATATTTATAACGGTTTGACTGATTTAAATAATAAAATTCTGAGAACTCCCCTTGATGCTCAAATTTCTTTTTCCGAAGATCCTTTAAGAATGTTGCGTGCCGCAAGATTTATGTCCAAATTGGATTTGAAACCACAAGCAGATTTAGTAGAAGCAATGAAAACATTAGCTGAGCGATTAAAAATTGTTTCAATGGAAAGAATTAATGATGAATTCAATAAATTATTACTTACAGATAAACCAAGACCAGGAATCGAATTATTAGTTGAAACTGGTGTTGCAGAACATTTCTTACCTGAGCTTCCTGCATTAAAACTAGAAATTGATGAACATCATCATCACAAAGATGTTTACCAACACAGTTTAACTGTGTTAGATCAAGTAATTGATCTAGAAACTAAACACCAACCACAAATAGAAGCAGATTTAGTTTTAAGAATCGCAGCTCTTTTGCACGATATCGGTAAACCAAAGACTAGAAAATTTGAAGGCGAAGGCAGAGTTTCATTTCATCACCACGAAGTTGTTGGTGCACGTTTAGCAAAAAAACGTTTAGAGAAACTACGGTATTCAAATGAAATTATTGAACAAGTTTGTTTGTTAATTGAATTACATTTAAGATTTCATGGTTATGGAGATGGCAAATGGACTGATTCTGCGGTAAGAAGATATGTCAGAGATGCTGAAGAACAATTAATACATCTACACAAATTAACCAGAGCCGATTGCACCACAAGAAATGATGCGAAAGCGGAAAAACTTAGAAATGCCTACAACGATTTAGAACAAAGAATTATTGAATTATCTAAACAAGAAGAATTAAAGAGTATGCGACCTGAATTAGATGGTGCAGAAATTATGAAAGTCTTAAACATCAAACCTGGCCCTGAAGTTGGTAAGGCCTATCAATTCTTGCTTGATCTAAGACTTGATAAAGGAATCATGGGGATAGAGAAAGCCACTGAGGAATTAAAAACTTGGTGGGCAAAAAACTCCTAATTAGTTTAGGATTATTTGCATGTCCACTGCTACTGAAAACCAAATAGAAGATCCTTCAATTCCGCGTGAAGTAATTAATTATGCGCTTCAAAGACGATCATCTGTTCAAGCTTGGAAAAGTGGCAGAGTTTTAAAAACAGATTTATGTGATGCTGATACTTATTTAAGAAAAGCTGCCCTATTTCACGGCGTTACAACAAATCGAATTTGTCCTGTATGCGAAATTGTTAATTTGATTGAAATTTCTTATGTATTTGGTAAAGAGCTTGGACCATTTTCAGGAAGAATTAAAGCCCCACACGAATTATTACGAATGAGTAAAGAACATGGTCAAATAAAGGTATTTGTCGTAGAAGTGTGTCAAGGTTGTAGTTGGAATCATGTTTATAGTTCCTACGTTTTGGGTGATGGAAGATCTCGACGCCCGCTCAAGAAACCGGCAGATTGGTTGGATTAATTAAGTGGTAAAACGCGGTCAGCCAACTCCTCGCCCACCACAAAGAAGACCAAGAAAAAAATCAAAAGTTAAATGGCGTTTATTTGGCGGAATTGTCACTCTTGGACTACTCGCCGCAGTTGTTGGTGGGGCACTTTTAGCATTTGCAGTTTCAGTTACTCAAATTCCTACACCTAAAGAAGTAGCGCGCGCACAAACCACAATTGTGATGTGGGCAGATGGTGAAAAAGAAATTGGCAGATTTGGTGAATACAACAGAACAGATGTTTCTTTAACCCAAGTTCCACAACATGTGCAAGATGCTGTTTTGGCTGCAGAAGATAGGAGGTTTTACAGCCACAAAGGCTTTTCAGTTCAAGGTTTTGCTAGAGCTCTATTTTCAAATATTTTTTCTGGAACCCGAGTTGGTGGATCTACCATCACGCAACAGTATGCAAAATTAGCATTCTTAACTCAAGAAAAAAGCATAATAAGAAAAGCTAAAGAATTAGTTTTGGCAATAAAACTAGAGTCCGTTGAATCAAAAGACCAAATATTAGAAGCATATTTAAATACTGCATATTTTGGACGTGGTGCTTACGGTATTCAAGCTGCAGCTAGAACTTATTTTGCATTAGATGTTTCACAGTTATCTGTTTCACAAGGTGCAGCATTAGCAGCGCTTTTACAAGCTCCTTCTGCAACAGAAAAAATTGAGAACAGGGATCGTTGGACTAATCGTTGGCAATATGTAATTAATGGTATGGCTAAATCAAATTCGATAACTGAAGCAGATGCTAAGACCTTAACTTTTCCCGAT
>BJFU01000017.1 GCA_014190035.1 Actinomycetes bacterium
AGACAAAAGAAAGTTGAATTTCAAATAGATTTAACAGCTAAAGGTGCTGGTACTAACCTTCGATCACAATCAGAAGGATCTGATATGAATTTTTGTTTGGACCATGCAATGAAGAGATTGGTGGAACAACTGCGAAAAACCGCAGATCGACGACGATTCCATAGACATCGGGATGATTCTGTTTTGTCTGCGTCTGATGTGAGCAAATTAAAGGGAATATAGGTCTTTATATTTGGTGAAAGTGCAATTGCGTAACATAGGACTTGGCTTACTTCAGACACTGCTAATTAGAGGAAAATAATCGTGGTTTTAGTGCTGGACAAGATATTGCGTGCAGGAGAGGGTCGAATCCTGCGCAAATTAGAAAGTCTTGCCAAGCAAGTAAATGCCCTTGAATCAGATATCAAAAAACTAAGTGATGAACAACTTAAATCCTTAACTACTTCTTACAAACAACGTGTTCAAAATGGTGAATCACTAGATGACTTATTGCCAGAAGCTTTTGCCACAGTAAGAGAAGCATCCTTACGAACTCTTGGTCAAAGACATTACGACGTGCAATTAATGGGTGGAGCAGCTCTTCATCTTGGAAATATTTCTGAAATGAGAACCGGTGAAGGAAAAACTTTAGTATCTACATTGCCAGTATATTTAAATGCTTTAAGTGGAAAAGGTGTACATGTTGTAACCGTTAATGATTATCTTGCTCATCGAGATGCTGAATGGATGGGAAGAATTCATCGCTTCTTAGGACTAACCGTTGGCACAATCAGCCCCAATATGGAAAGTGCAGACAGAAGAGATGCATATTTGTGTGACATCACTTATGGAACAAATAATGAATTTGGTTTTGACTATTTAAGAGACAACATGGCCTGGTCTCCAGCAGATCGCGTACAACGTGGTTATAACTTCGCCATTGTTGATGAAGTCGACTCTATTTTGATTGACGAAGCAAGAACCCCACTAATTATCAGCGGACCAGTTGACGGCACAAATGCTTACTATAAAGATTTTGCTCGAATTGTTAGCACAATGCAGCCTGGAAAAGATTATGAAGTAGATATTCGCAAAAGAACCGTAGGCGTTTTAGAAGAAGGTATTGCCACAGTTGAGAAATCTCTTAAAATAGACAACCTTTATGAATCTGTAAATACTCCTTTAATCGGTTATCTAAACAATGCATTAAAAGCAAAAGAACTATTCAAACGCGATAAAGACTATGTAGTAATGAATGGTGAAGTATTAATTGTTGATGAGCACACAGGAAGAATGCTTCAAGGACGCAGATATAACGAAGGAATGCATCAAGCTATTGAAGCAAAAGAAAATGTTGAAATCAAACAAGAAAATCAAACTTTAGCAACAATTACTTTACAAAATTATTTCAGAATGTATTCAAAGCTTTCCGGTATGACTGGAACAGCGATGACAGAAGCTGCAGAATTTGACAAGATTTATAAACTTGGAGTTGTCCAAATTCCAACTAATAAATCAATGATTAGAAAAGATCAATCAGATTTAATTTATAGAACCGAAGAAGCAAAATTTATTGCCGTTGTGGAAGATCTGTTTGCTCGACATGAAAAAGGCCAACCAGTTTTGGTGGGAACAACTTCTGTTGAAAGATCGGAATATTTAAGTGGTTTACTAAAGAAACGTGGCATTCCACACGAAGTATTGAATGCAAAAAACCACGAACGCGAAGCTGCAATTGTTGCGCAAGCTGGTCGAAAAGGTTCTGTAACAGTTGCCACAAATATGGCAGGTCGAGGAACAGACATCATGCTGGGTGGAAATCCTGAATTCTTGGCAAATGCTGCTTTAATGCAAAAAGGTTTAGATCCCGATGTTGATTTAGATGCTTATAACCACGCATACATTGAAGAAGTAAAACTAGCTGCGCAAAGAGTTGAAGCAGAACATAACGAAGTATCTGCCTTGGGTGGACTTTATGTATTAGGAACAGAAAGACATGAATCAAGACGAATTGATAATCAGTTAAGAGGAAGATCTGGTCGTCAAGGAGATCCTGGTGAATCAAGATTTTACCTATCTTTACAAGACGAACTGATGCGAAGATTTAAAGGCGAATTAGTTGATGCATTCTTAAGAAGATTTAATGTTCCAGATGATGTTCCTATTGAAGCAAAGATGGTTACAACAGCCATTAGAAATGCTCAAACACAAGTTGAACAACAAAACTTTGAAATTAGAAAAAACGTTCTTAAATATGATGAGGTATTAAATAGACAACGCCAAGTAATATATGCCGAACGATCAAGAGTTTTAGAAGGCCAAGACTTATCGGAACAAATACTTGAATTTATTGACGAAACAATTCAAGCCTACGTTCTAGCTGCAACTAGTGAAGGTTACCCAGAGCAATGGGATCTAGATCAATTAACACTGGCACTTAAGAATCTTTATCCAATAGCTATTTCTTTGGAAACTTTGAAACAACAAAATGGTGGCTCTATTGATCAAGAAGTATTGTTAGATTCCTTTAGAAAAGATGCTGCTCAAGCCTATAGAACACGAGAAGCACTCTTGACTCCAAAAGTTATGCGCGAATTAGAACGCCAAGTAGTACTTAGTGTGCTTGATAGAAAATGGCGCGAACATTTATATGAAATGGATTACTTACAAGAAGGTATTGGACTTCGTGCTATGGGACAAAGAGATCCTTTAGTTGAATACCAAAAAGAAGGTTACGACTTATTTGTTGTCATGATGGAAGCAATAAAAGAACAAGTAGTCGGATTCACTTTTAATGCCCAAGTTCAAGTTCAGGAAAATCAAGAATCAGTTGAAGCAAAGGGATTCACGAAAGTTGAGAAACAACAAAATCTTTCCTATAGCGCACCTTCCATTGATGGCGAAGTTTCTCCAGCATCCCAAGTAGTTAAAGCAAGTGGGGTTGCTGAAGTTGGTAGAAACGAACTGTGTCCTTGTGGTTCAGGAAAGAAATATAAACGTTGCCACGGAGCAAGTAACTAAGCAACTAAAAGTTGGGTACAACGCCAGCGATCGTTTTCTGCTTCTAGTCTTAAACCCATTCCTCGTCCTCGAATACCTTTTTGTATTACAGCTGTTGCCTCTACAACTTTTTCACTTGGTGTTTCAATTCTTAAACTTCTGACAAATGGTCTTGATCGTTTTGCATGCAATTCATTTTTAGGTTGAATTTGTCTGTCAATTTCTCGGTAAACATCAAAAGAGACCCAGCGCATTAATTGAAATACTGGTCTTTCACCAACCAAGACTTCTGCAATTCCAGTAGCTAATTGTTTAGTCCAAGCTTCTGGTTCTGGTAATCCATTTACAGTTTTGAATGAATAGTTTGGTCTATTAGGCGAAATTGTCATTTGTAAATCAATTTCGGTTTGAATCCATTTGCTTGCCTTTATGGCGACTGGACTTAAGTGCAAAAGGACTTGACCTATAGTTTGTTTTTCACTCTTTGTTATCTTCAATTAATCTCCCCATGATTAGTTTGAAAATGGAGAGATAAAGATGAAACAAAAATTAATTTTGGTCAAACTAAGTAATCCTTTCGGTTTACTAGGACATATTTGCCCCATTTAGATTGAAGAGAAATTATAATTATCTAACAATGCTTTAGTGAATGATAATTATCTTTTTGAACTAGAGCGAAATCTTGAACTTCAGGCAAGTAGTTTCCTGATGCAAAAAGATGGCCTCGCACTTCAGTCTCAAGTGAGAACCGAGCACTTTCAGCAAACTTTATTCGACCGAGTGCGAACAAAAGTAAACAGTGAGATAACAATAGAAGTTAAATCTCGAGACAACTTCACAGGAATTCTATTAGAAATTGCGTCAGATCATATTTGTTTGGACATTGGCGAGAAAGAACTAGCAATTCCCAATTGGTCAATTCAAGCAATTAAAGATCTAGGTAATAAATCTATTCCGCCCACAATTCTTCAAAGCAAGTGGAATTTTCAATCCCTATTAAGGTCTAATCAAATGGAACAGAATCAGATTGCGGTACATCTAGAAAGTAAAAAAGTAATTTCAGGAAAAATACTTGGAGTGTACTTAGATCATTTTGATCTCAGTTGCAATAACTCAGTAATTTCATTCTTTAATCAAAATGTCGCATTTATCAGTAAAGATAGAGACATCAATGATTAAGTTAAAGAAAAATGGAATACAAAAATCTAGTCAGTTAAA
Source organism: Actinomycetes bacterium (assembly GCA_014190035.1). Taxonomy (GTDB): domain Bacteria; phylum Actinomycetota; class Actinomycetes; order S36-B12; family UBA5976; genus ATZT02. Next base: position 4,198 of record BJFU01000017.1, read on the forward strand.
ACTAAAGAATTCTCAAAAAATCTATATGATTGCAGGTTTAGTCACATCTTTAATTGCTAGTTTGGCACTTTATTTAAATGCAGAGCAAGCAGGCAAAAGGCAAGAAGTATGGGTCAGTTCAACATCAATTGCAGCTGGTCAAATTATTGATGAGCAAAATGTTGAATTAATCAGAGTTGATTTAGGGCAAGTTGCCAGTAATTACCTAAATGACGAAAGTGAAGTTATTGGCAAATCTGCTTTAGAGCCATTGGCACCGGGACATCTATTAAGACCTGAAAATATAGGAACTAAATCAAATCTAAGAAATGTAGCTCTTAGTATTTCGAATGGTCATTTACCACCATCTTTAAAAACTAATGATTGGGTAGATATCTGGTTTAGTGATCCAATAAAAATGATTTCAACGTTGATTATTCCAAAAACATCGGTTGTGTGGGTAGATGAAATTAACTCAAACTTCGGAGGAGTCACAACTGTGGTGGTGGCTGTACCCGAAGCAAACGTGCTGCAACTAGTTACTTCAGCAAGGACAGATGGAATCGATTTGGTGCAACGTGAAAATTAATATTTTGCTTGCCCTCACAAATGAAACCTGGCAACTAGAAGTGATGTCAAATATCAATGAACAAAATCAATTAAAGATTAAGAGAAGATGTGTTGATTCAGTTGATCTGATGTCTGCTGTTCATCTAGGTTTAGCAAATAAAATAGTAGTTAGTGCAGATTTTCCAAATTTAAATATTGAAACTATAGTCAAGGCAAAGAAATTAGGTTGCGATATTTATGGTATTTACCTACAAGATGATTTGGAAAGTGTGGAGAAACTAAAAAATATTGGAGTTTTGACTAATTTTGCAATCAATGCATCTGATAACAATAAGTCCTTAAAGCCTCTATTTTCACATTTATCAAACATAACTGAAATAGATAAATTCAGCTCAGGGCTAGAGGAATTGACGCAGATTCCAGGGCTAATAAGTGTTTGGGGAATAAATGGATCTCCTGGCAGAACTACAACAGCAATCAACCTTGCTTTTAGTTTGGCTAATAAAAATTCTCCAACATTACTAATAGATTTGGATGCAGTTGCGCCAAGCATTGCCGCTTCCCTAGGAATCGTTAGCGAAGTACCTGGAATTTCTTCGGTAATTCATGATGCTTTAAAGGGAAAACTAAACATTCATTCTTTTGAAAAGAACGTAATCGAAGTCAATTCAGGGCTGCATGTACTAACTGGAATTACAAATCCTAAAAGGTGGCCTGAACTAAGGACCGAAGGATTACTCCAGGTATTTAAACAAGCATCTCAAATTTATCCCAATATCGTTTGTGACCTAAGTGCTGTTTTACCAGAGACAATAGATCCAAATTTAAACAATCTTGATATTTTTAGACGCTTTGACCATATTCCGAAAGTTTTAGAGTTATCGTCACAATTGATCTTTGTATTGAACGCAAACCCATTGGGGCTAATAAGATCCAGCGAATCACTTGAAGCTCTTAGTGAAATCTATAAACGGGAACCACTGATAGTTCTAAATAAAGTCAATAGTTTTAATCTAGGAGCAAAGTATGAATCAACCGTGGAAGCAATATTAGGTAGATGGACAAATCCAGAGCAAATTCAGAGAATTCCTGACCGCCCAGAATTATTTGCGAGAATTTGGTTGAAGGCTGAATCTGTATTGAATTTAGGAGATGGTGAAATAGTTGGAATCTTTAACAAAATCTCTAATCTGGTAAGAAATGAAGTTTCAAAACCACCAAAATCCAAACGTTTCTTAAGGAGAGTTAGCTAGGCACTAAACTGACTTTATGCCCGCTACTGAGAAAAATCCCATAGCTTTAATTGTTGATTGGGGCGGAGTTCTCACCAATGGATTAGATCACATGCTCACTAATTGGACTGGGCAAGAAAATATAGATTTAGAGGTTTACTACAAAGTCTTCAATCAATGGTTGGGTCCAGAATTAGAAAAGGAATTGAGAATTAACCCGGTTCATGCCCTTGAAACAGGCGAGATGTCTGTTCCTGACTTTGAAGTAGAACTTGCTCACGCTCTATTAACTCTAGGAAATATAAAAGTAAATTCTGCAGGTTTACTGGAAAGAATGTTTCAATTCTTTGAACATGCACCCGATATGAATGGATTAGTGCATAGAGCACGTAAGAAAGGCATAAAAACAGCACTCTTATCTAACTCTTGGGGAAATACTTATCCTCGACATGGATGGGACGACATGTTTGATGAGGTTGTAATTTCAGGTGAGGTTGGGATGAGAAAACCTGACGCAGACATTTATCATCACACATTAGATTTATTAAAAGTTAAACCAGAAGAATCCGTTTTCGTAGATGACTTAGCTCATAACATTAAAGCTGCTACAGATTTAGGAATGATTGGCGTATTGCACGTTGATTATGAATCAACTAGAGAAGAATTGGAGATAATTTTTAATCAGAAATTTGATTAGATTTTAGCCACTGATTCAATATTTCAAAGTCTTCCAGTAAGGCTTTCTTCCAATACTTAGACACAAATTCTTCCGCAAATGAGCTCATTAAGAAAATCTTAGATTGAACAAGAGATTCGACTCTAATTAAAGATCCTGAATTTTCAAGTTCAAAATAAATCTGGGCAGATATTGAGGTTTGAATATTTGGGATAGAAAGCTGAATCTTGATTAAATCTTGCGAGCTAAAATTCCAATTTTCATTTAAAGAAATTGGGTTACTCACCATTTTTTGTGCAGCAGCTGGAATGTCAAAATCAATCTGTCTGGATATTTCAAGATCATTTATTTCCGATAAATTAAATTCAATTTTCTTTAAACTTTTAGATTCAGCTCGTTTTTTATGGAACTCTATATCTTTAAGAGCCGCAAATAATTTAATAACTGAATATTCACTGTGAAAAGTGTCTTTTAAGTTAAGAGCCATATCTTTATTTTGCCAGACCATAGGATAAGTTGGGCTTATGGCCGCATTCTTAGCACTCATATCTAGTTTGATGTGGGGCACTGCAGATTTTTTCGGCGGATTTGTTTCTAAAAAAATTCCTGCAAATAAAGTTCTAGTTCTGTCCTATCCAGTTGGATTGTTTTTTCTATTTATTTATGCCTTGATGCTTCCAGGTGAAATTACTCTTAACGGTCTAGTAATCGGATTAATTGCAGGGGTAGTTGGAATTTTGGCAATGGGAAGTTTGTATTTAGCATTAGCAATTGGGCCAATGGGAGTCATGAGTCCTGTTACAGCAGCTTCTTCAACTTTTATTCCTATTGCAATGGGATTGCTTGTAGGAGAGAAATTAAGTTGGATTGCATGGACTGGAATTGGGATCGCGATTCTTTCCGTAGTCCTAGTAAGTATGGAAACTTCTCCAACTGGAGGAAGGCTAGTAATTAGCGGAAAAGGATTAGCACTCTCCATAGCATCAGGACTTTTGATTGGCACGTTTTTAAGCTTGGTTGGTTTAGCTTCAACTAATAATGGAATGTGGCCGCTGGTCTTTGCCAGATTGATGTCTTCAATATTAGTTTTGGGATATTTCATAATAAAGAAATCAGAAAAATTTAATACAGGTTATGATTCTAAACTTTTTGCTTTAGTTATTATCTCTGGAGCTCTCGATGCCACCGCAAATGCCGTATTTGTATTAGCAACCTTTGATGGGTACCTGTCTATTGCTGCTGTAATTGCTTCTCTTTATCCTGCAGCAACTGTAATTTTGGCCACCGCATTTTTAAAAGAAAAATTAACAGGTATTCAATTTGTGGGAATTGGAATGGCTTTCTTTTCAGCAGGAATCCTTTCCCTGGTTTAAATATAGTTATAAATTTCGTCCCAAATCTGGTACGGAAAATCTAGTTAAAACATTAACTATTTTGAAATAAGAAATTATAATTTTATGCAACCAAAGGTGTTGCATATGATTATCACTGACACTCGGCCAGTTGCTCGAACATTATTGCGATCCAAACCAATTCCAAATACCAGACAAGATCGAATAATGGGTGCTTTATTGGGTGCCGCCATTGGTGATGTGATGGGAAATGCCATCACCGGATTAAATCAAGAAGAAATCAGAGAAAAATTCGGTGAGTGGGGAATCTCTTCACCACCTTATGAATCTTTAGTCTCACATAATTTTCAATTAACACTGTTTGCACTTGATGCCTTAATCAATTGCACTCAAAAATCACAAAGACTTTCTGTTAAAGAAATAGCTGAATGTTTAATTAAGTGCCTTAAGGAATGGGAAACAGTTGTAAATCATCCAAATCTCTTTCATGGAATTAATCATTTAGCTGATCGAAACAGTGTTTGCACCGATTTTATGAAAAATTACCCTTTATGGAGATTCAAAAGACCAGGAATTAAAACTAGTAAAACCAATATTTCAGACCAAATAAATCCCATGTTAATTGCTTTACTTTTATGCGCCAATCTAAAGACTGTTCAAGAAGTCTCTCTTGAGTTAAACAAAGCTTTTGGGACAACCGAAATCGGTTTAGATATTGATTTATTTACCTCGCTTTTTAGTAACACTGAATCTTTGACCAAAGAAAATAAAGTCAAAGGATTAAGTGTGATGTGTGAAAAAATAAATCAATCAAAGAGACCAGATTTAATGGGTATGATTGCAGGATTTGAGCATGGAGCCAAATATGGCATTAAAGCTTTTAAACAGATTTGGTATTTAAGAATTGATGCCATGATTCTAAATGAACAAATGGGATGGAGAGTTGCAAGAAATATTAAGAGTTTTTAATAAACAGGTAAATAGAGGCAACAATAGCTACCAATAAAATTATTATTCTGAAATATGTTGCGTCAAGTTTTTGAGCCAAGCGCCCACCTAAGAGGCCACCAATAATTGATCCAATTGCAACTGAAATTGCTGTTTGCCAGACAACTAAACCTGAGAAAACAAATATCAAAGCTGCGATGGCATTTCCCGTTCCTGAGCCAAGGTTCTTCAAACCATTTGCTTGCTGAATGTTGGCAAGGCCTGCTAAACCAAATATTGCTAAAAGAACAACGCCTGTGCCTGCTCCAAAATAACCAACATAAATTCCAGCAACGATAAATCCTGGGACAATTAATTTGTAGTTTAATTTGTGACTTTGCTTTGGAAATAGCTTATAAACTAGGGGCTGAATAGCAATCAATATTCCGGCTGCACCAATTAAGAAAGGAACTATCTTCTCAAAGTTTCTTTCAGGTAAATAAAGCAGAAGGGAAGCACCAATAATTGAAAACAACGGCATCAAAATGACAGATAACCAAGCAAGCTTCTTTTGTTCCTTTAATACTTTTCTGTAAGTCCAGCTTCCAGCAAGTGATCCTGGAAAAACTCCCACTGCTGCCGTTACGTTTGCGACTAGAGGGGATAGACCTAATGCCACCAAGGTGGGAAAAACAATTAATGTTCCACCACCTGCTACAACATTTAGAAAACCACTTGCTATACCTGCAAGTAGAGCAATGAATAAATCCATTAATTACTTATTAATTAAGCGCCATGAAACGGGAAGCAAAGAGACAGCTAAAGCTGCTTTAATCGCATCACCGATCAAGAAAGGAACTACTCCGTTTAGTAACGCATAATAAAAACCTTTACCGGTATAAAAAGCCAACCAGGTTGCACCCATTGCATAAATAATCAAACTTCCCACAAGATAACCAACTAAAACTCCTTGAATTCTTTTTGTGGTTATTTTTTTAGCAAGAAGACCTACTACATAACTTGCAACTAAGAATGCAAATAAATATCCAGCGGTTGCTCCAAATATTGCTTCAATGCCGGCTTTATTTCCAGCTAAAACTGGTAGACCTACTGCGGCTAATAATAAATAAGCAAATTGTGCAATTAAAGATCTAACAGGTCCGATAACAGCTGCTCCAAAAAGAATTGCAAAAGTTTGCATGGTTAATGGAATCGGGGTAAAAGGTAGAGGAATAACTATTTGTGCGCTTAATACTGTCAGAGCAGTTAAACTTGTGATTTGCACCAAAGCTGAGGTGCGAGTTCTTTGCCAAATTGAATCAACGATAAATGGTGAAGCGCTAAGTGTTGTCAATTTCTCTCCCTAGATTGATTACTGATGTTACCAAGACACTTCATGACGATGTGGGGGATTAGCACCCTCCCTTGAGCAGGTTATGGCTGACGCCGCAGAGCAGTTGGTCAGAATTTCAGTTAAATCATCACTACTTAAAATGTCCAAAGCATTTTTATTGATCCAAGAATTCTCAAGTAATTGAGTAATTAAGGCTGCTGCAAAAGTGTCCCCGGCTCCTATGGTGTCGATTACTTCAATTTCGTTTGCGGTAACTTCAACAATTTCAAGTTTCTTATTTACAGCAAAAGCACCTTTTTTTCCTAAAGTAACTACCACTAAAGAAGCTCCGCTTTCAATAATGTTTATTGCAGAATCCTGAGGATTATTATTTGAAAAAATCCAATTTAAATCCTCGTCACTGGCCTTTACGACATGAGAAAGACTTGCCAATTTTTTCGCTCTGCTTCTAACTTCTACTTCATTTTCTCCATCTAAGGGATGTCGAATATTTGGATCAAAAGTTAATAAATATTTGTTTGATTGCCGCAATTGACTAAACCATTCTTCAACATTCGTTGCTCCTGGTTCTATATAGGAAGTTAAAGAACCCAATTGAACTATTTGGATATCTGGATCAATGACTTGATCTAGTTCCTCAAATGTCCAACCGTAGTCAGCAGCACCTCTTAGGTTTGCCTCATATTGGGCAGATCCATCTTTTTGAATCAATGCGTTAACAACAGAAGATGGACTTTTAACTACCAAAGAATAATCTAAATTAACATTTTGATTAGTTAGGTAATTTCTTATTTCGGTTCCGAATTTATCAGTCGAAGTTCTAGCTTTCATATAAGTTTTAGTTCCTAGCCGAGCAAGCGCTACGGCTGTGTTTGCTGGAGAGCCACCTGGAATATTTTTGATTTCCCCGTTTATTCCATGCACGACATCAACGAGTGCTTCACCTATAACTAGAACACTTGGCATGGTCTAACCAATTATGCCAAGTAAATTATTTATTTCTTCTAATTCGTGAAATTAGTTTGAAAATTGCCACAATTACCAGGATGGCGATAATCCAAGGGATGAAGTAACCCAAAATTGAGGTTAGGTTGGCTGCTGCATTTAATAAGGCAATAAATCCCTTTTCGATTCCGGCTAAGAAACCAATCGGTTTGATTGCGCTGAAAGAATCATTAGGGAGAAGAGCTAAGTAGATAACAGACATATCTACTTGTTCTGAAAGGTATTTCAATTGTGCAGTCAAACTATCTAATTCTGCTTGTCTTTCAGCAAGTGCCGTTTCTGCAGCTATTAAATCTGATGTATTAGTAGCAGAAGAAATTAATTGTTTGAATCTTTCAATAGAAGAATTTAGTGCTGCGATTCGTGCATCTAAATCAACTTTTTGCATAGTTACATCGGTTGCGGAGATAGAAGAAGATTCAACATCTCCTAAGCCTTTGAAGGCATCAAGGGCTTTTTCAAGATTTGCAGACGGAACTCTAATTGTTAAATTGGCACTTAATGAATCTTCACTTCCTGGATTTTTATATTGAGATGAGTCATCAACTCGACCTTCAAATTGAGAAGCCAGATCTTGAGCTTGAGTTATTGATTTTTCTACGTTCTTGACTCTTATTGTCAAGGAGGAAGTCTTAATAATTGATCTATCGATTGAAACTTTATTTTCAATCATCATGTCGCCGGATGCAGGTACCGAGCTAATTGAAGAGTCAGACATTCCCATGGAGGTATTTGTTGACCCACAGGCAGTTAATGCCAAAGTTGCGATCATTGAAAGAGTTATAAAAGTTTTCTTAAACAATTTGTCTCCAAGATTTGACTCGTATTTACACTATATCTCTTTGTAAATTAGTTGTCTCAAACATCGAGAAGGGGTTGGCAAAACAATGAAGTTAGCCTCACGAGTGTTTAACTTTTAAGACCAGCGCAACACAAATTTATACACTTGTTATGAACTTGATCCCGCTTCGGCGTATTCTTGGGAGCACTATGGTTGATAAAAATATTGATTGGGAATTGCTTCGTGCTGAGGCCAAAAAAGCCCAAAAGAATGCTTATGCAAATTATTCTAAATTTCCAGTAGGAGCAGCTGCTCTAGTTGATGATGGCCGAATTGTTTCTGGATGCAATGTTGAAAACGCATCCTATGGATTAACTCTTTGTGCAGAATGTGGATTAGTTTCACAACTTGCATTAACTGGTGGTGGAAGATTAGTTGCGTTTTCTTGTGTTGGACCAGAGCCTGGAATTTTGTTACCTTGCGGAAGATGTCGACAATTATTACAAGAACATGGTGGATCAGAATTGATTATTGATCACAATGATGGTCCAAAGAAGTTAAAAGAATTACTGCCGGATGCGTTTGATGGAAGTCATTTAAAGTAAATGAAGGAACCTTTAGGAATTATTGCCGGTACTGGTTTTTACTCAATTGCAGCTTTAAAGAATCCTGAAGTTAAAGTAATCGAAACCAAATATGGTCAAGCTCAAGTTACCAAAGGCACTTGGTATGATCGAACCACTTATTTTTTAACAAGACATGGAACCAAACATTCGGTTCCTCCTCACAAAGTTAACTACCGAGCAAATATTCAAGCTTTAGTTGATTTGGGTGTAAAAGATGTTTTAGCAGTAAATGTCTGCGGCGGTATTGATCAAAGCGTTCCAATAGGTGGATTGCAAGTGGTTGATGACTTTATTGACTTTACAAAAAACCGAATATCTACTTTCTTTGACGGTGATGAAGGAGTAAATCATGTTGATATGACTAATCCTTATAACCAAGAATTAAGAAATGTACTAATCAAAAGTTGTAAGAATTTAAACATTTCAGTTTCTGACGGTGGAATCTATGGTGGATTTGAAGGACCAAGGTTTGAAACAAAAGCAGAGATTCAAATGGCTAAACAAATGGGCGTGACCATGGTGGGAATGACAGGTGTTCCTGAGGTGGTTTTAGCTGTTGAAAAAGGTTTGCGTTATGCGGCAATTTGTATAGTGGCAAATCCTGCTGCGGGATTAAGTACAGAAGAAATAACAATGGAAGATGTGCAAAAAGTTGTAGAAACCTCTGCTGCTCAAGTTGTGCAAGTTCTTGATGAAGCCACAAAGATTTTGGCACAATAAATATGGCTACCCAAGTTGATTTAATTCTTCATAATGCTCAATTTGTAGTTGTAGCTGATGCAAAAGCATCAGTTTTAAGAAATGTAAGTATTGCTATAAAAGATGAGAAAATATTTGGCATAGTGCCAATTGATCAAGAAAATCAGTGGCAATCAAGCAAAGTAATTGATTGTTCACACCATTTAGTGATGCCAGGACTAATTAACACTCACACCCATACTCCTATGACACTTTTGCGAGGAGTTGCCGAAGATGTTGATTTGCAAGGTTTCTTAGAAAAAGTATGGGCTGAAGAAGCAAGAATTATGGATGAAAAAGGAACTTATATCGGTGCAAAGCTTGGAGCATTAGAAGCTTTACTGGGTGGAACAACTTGCACATTAGATATGTATTTACATCCACACATGGCACACAAAGGTGCTGTGGAAGTTGGTTTAAGGCATTTAATTGGTCCAGTATTTTTTGATTTTGCAGGTCCAGATGGACTTGAATGGGATAAGCGAATTGAACACTTAAGAAATTGGCCTAAGGTTATTAAAGAAATAGGGGGAGCTTATGCACCTCTTGTTGCTCAACCACATTCAACCTACACAGTTTCACCAGAGCATCTAGCAGAAGTTGCAAAAGTTGCCAAAGAAATAGGAGCAATCTTTAATACTCATATTTCTGAGAATCAAGCAGAAAATGAAGATGTGATCAACCGCCATGGCAAAACCCCTACCAAAGTATTAAATGATGCTAAAGCTTTAGATAATGCAGTTTTTGCACATGCTGTGAAACTAACCGATGACGATAGAAAAATAATTAAAGAAAATAATGTAAGTCTTTCTCATTGCCCAGGATCTAATCTAAAACTTGCCAGTGGTGCTTTTGAGTGGGTAAAAGCAAAAGAAAAAGGAATAAATGTTTCACTTGGCACAGATGGTTGTTCATCCAGTAATGATTTAGATATGTGGAATGTAATGAGATCAGCTGCAAACTTAGCGCGATTAATAACTGAAGATGCTGCTGCAATTCCAGTTGCTGAAGTTGTAAGAGCTGCAACTTATGGTGGTGCAGTTGCAATAGGAATGCAAGATCGAATCGGAACAGTTGAAGTTGGTAAAGATGCAGATTTAATCGTGTTAGATCTTGATCAACCTCATCTTGTCCCAGTTGGAGATCCCCACGGATTACTGGTTTACGCAGCAGGACGAAGCGATGTAGTGCACGTGTTGGTTGCAGGAGATCCGGTAATTGTTGATCGAATTTCTACAAAAGTTGATATGAATCAAGTGATAAGTGAAGCAAGAATCCATAGTGCCAAATGACCAATAAATTTAGCAACAAGGTTGCATTAGTTACAGGTGCTAGTTCTGGTTTAGGAAAAGAAATTGCCTTGCAATTGGCAAATGATGGTGCCCAAGTTGTGGTTCATTACAACAATAATAAAAAGGGTGCTGAAGAAGTAGTTTCTCTTATTAAGCAACAACATGGCACAGCATTTCTCGTTCAAAGTGATTTATCAACAGGCAATCTAGATCAAGTAGCTGAGAAAATGATCTCGGAAGTCTTAAAGCAAGTTTCGACAATTGATTACTTAATAAATAATGCAGCCGATCAAACTCTTGACCCACAAGATCCAATGGATGAAGAAGTTATGAATTCCATAATGTTTACTAATGTGTTAGCCCCCCAAGCCATTGTTAAAGCTTGTTTGAATATTTTTAAACCAGGATCAGCCATCGTCAATATCACTTCAGTGGAAGCAGAACATCCATTTCCTAATCATTCTCTTTACGCATCAAGTAAAGCAGCGTTAACTCGATACACAGAATTAGCCGCTGTTGAATTAGCAGCAATGGGTGTGAGATGTAACGCTGTTGCACCAGGTTTAGTTAATCGAGATGGCTTAGACAAATCTTGGCCCGAAGGTTTAAAAAAATGGAATGAAAGATCTCCCATTAAAAGACCTGTAACTACCAGTGAGGTAGCAAAGACCGTTTCATTCCTTTTAAGTGATGAGGCATCAGGCATAACAGGAATTTCTGTTAGCGTTGATGGTGGTTGGAGTGTGGCATGAACTTTCAAGATTTGATTTACGCTAAACGCGACGGTGGCGTTTTAACTGAAGAACAAATACGTTGGTTTATCAACGCTTTCACAAAGAATGAAATTCCTGATGAACAAGCTGGCTCATTTCTTATGGCAGTTTTCTTTCAAGGTTTAAATAAAGAAGAACTAAATGTATGGACTGATGCCATGATTAAAAGTGGTGAAATTTTAGATTTATCAGGTGTAGGAAAACCAACAGTAGATAAACATTCCACTGGTGGCGTAGGAGACAAGATATCTCTTCCTTTATGTCCATTAGTGGCATCTTTTGGAGCGGCTGTTCCACAATTGTCTGGTCGAGGACTTGGAACTTTTGGCGGAACTTTAGACAAGATGGAATCTGTTTCTGGATTCAATATCATGCTTTCCAATGAAAAAATGATTCAACAACTCAAAGATGTGGGCGTTTTTATTACAGCTGCTGGAGCAGGTTTAGCACCAGCAGATAGAAAAATGTATTCCTTTAGAGACGTAATCGGAGCAGTGGAATGTATTCCCTTGATTGCTTCCTCAATCATGAGTAAGAAAATTGCCGAAGGTACTCAATCTTTAGTTTTGGATGTTAAAGCAGGACGTGGTGCCTTTATGAAAGATTTCTCTAAAGCCAAACAATTAGCTGAGACCATGGTTGAAATTGGTAACAAAGCAGGAGTAAAAACTGTTGCACTAATTACTCAAATGGATACACCTCTTGGTAATGCTGTTGGAAACGCATTAGAGGTAAGTGAATCTATTGATGTCTTAAATGGCAAAGGTCCTCAAGATGTTATTGAAATAACTTTGGCATTAGCCAAAGAAATGTTGCAATTAGCAGGAATCAATAAAGATCCAGCAACAGGATTAAAAGACGGTTCTGCAATGCAAGTGTGGAAGAAAATGATCATTGCCCAAGGTGGAAATCCTGATGTTGAAATTCCTGTTGCAAAGCAAAAAGAAAATGTTGTAGCTACTCAATCTGGTTACATCACAGATTTAGATGCTTATGCAATTGGATTATCTGCTTGGAGATTAGGTGCAGGAAGAGCAAAGAAAGAAGATGCTGTTTCAAAAACAGCTGGAATTATTTGTTTGGCTAAAATAGGTGATTATGTGGAAAAAGATCAACCAGTTTTGGAACTTCACATAGATGATGCTTCAAGATTGCCTTTGGCTAAGGAAGCTCTAAAAAATGCTTTTACTATTGGAGCAGAACCAAAGGAAAAACGAAAAATCATTCTCGAACGTATCTCTTAAAACACTAGTTCACACTAGTAACAGAAGTCACATAACGCTTTCATCACGTAATGGAATTCACCCATATATATAGGAAAACTCTTCGTCTTTGCCGTAGTGTCTTATTTATCAGGAGTGAAAACTACTGGTACTCAAACGTTCCCAAAAATGGGGCGAACAAAAAAAGGAGCACTAGTTAATGAAGCGCATGCGCACATTAGCAGGAATTTCAATTCTTGCTTTAGTACTAGCAGCTTGCAGCAGTGGAACAACTGATACAGCAGCAGAAGAAACAGCCGCTGCATTAGATGATTCAAATTGCGCAGCAGCTGAAAGCTTTTGCGTTGGTCTAGTAACCGATATCGGCAAGGTTGATGACAAGTCATTCAACCAATCCGCACATGAAGGTGCTATGGCAGCAGCAGCAGAAGTTGGTGGTTTCTACAAGTACATCGAAACCACAGATACAAAAGACTATGCAGCAAATATGGCGCAATTCACCGACAAGAGCTATGACGTAATCGTCACAGTTGGTTTCTTGATGGCAGAAGCTACCGTTACTGCAGCAAAAGCAAATCCAAACACCAAGTTCATCGGTGTGGATCAATTCCAAGGCGAAGAAGTTGCAAACGTAACAGGTTTGATTTTCCCTGAAGATCAAGCAGGTTATGCAGCAGGTTACCTAGCAGGATTGATGACAAAGACCAACAAACTTGGTCAGGTTCTAGGTTTGGAAATCGCACCAGTACAAAAATTCGCAAAGGGTTTTGAAGCTGGCGCAAAAGCTGCAAACGCAAACGTTTCAGTTACAACTGTTTACCATCCACCAGCCGATAACGGTTTCGGTGATCCTGTATGGGGAGCAGCAGAAGCTAAGAAGCAACTTTCACAAGGTGCAGACATCATTTTCGGTGCAGGTGGCGGAACTGGTAACGGTGCATTAATTGAAATTGCAAAAGCTGAAGGTGCCGGAACTTCAATCTTCTGTATCGGTGTTGACACTGATCAATGGGGAACTGTTCCAGAAGCACAACCATGCTTAGTTACATCAGCAATGAAAGGACTTGTTGAAGGAACCGCAGGTCTAGTAAAAGCTGCATTTGACGGAAGCATCAAGGGTGGAAACTTCTTAGGAACCACCGGTCTAGCTGACTACCACGATCTAGCATCAGCAGTTCCTGCCGATGTTCAATCAAAGGTTGCAGAAGTTGTAGCTGGATTGAAAGACGGATCAATAATGACTGGCGTGACTCTCTAGTCAAATCAGTTAATTAGAGACAGAATGTTAGTGGGACGCAATTTCATTGCGTCCCACTTTCATGATTTTGGAGGGAGAGAAATAAATTGAGTTTGACTGAACAAAAAGCGTCTGACAAACTTGGCATCTTCGTCCGTAATCAATCAATTGTGGTTCCGATTGCCGCAATTCTTGTGGCTTTTGTTTTGGGTGGTATTTTAATTTTTCTACAAGGGGTTAATCCACTTGTTGCATATAAAGCAATTTTTTCAGAAGCATGGTTTGATTCCGATGGACTTCTTAGAACTTTTCAAAAAACAACTCCATTAGTTTTAGCTGGTTTAGCAGTAACAGTTGGTTTAAGAGTTGGACTTTTTAATATTGGGGCACAAGGCCAATTAATTTCTGCAGCATTGGCTTCGGCTTTAGCGGGTATTTACATAACTAATTTATCTCCAATTTTGCACGTCATAGTTTCATTATTTTGTGGGGTAATTGTTGGAGCCCTTTGGGCAGGAATTGCAGGTGTATTAAAAGCTTATAGAGGAGTGCACGAAGTTATTTCAACAATTATGTTGAATAGTATTGCGATTGGAATTCTTGATTACTTAGTAAGTAACCCTTTTAAAGAACCCGATCAATCATTACAGAGAACTAAAAAAATTGCCGAAACTGCCGTTTTGCCAAATATTGGAGTGATTCCGTTTGGTTTTATCTTGGCGCTCATTATTTGTCTACTAGTTTCTTGGATGCTAAATAAAACCACCGCAGGTTTTAGATTTAATACTGTTGGAAAAAATAAATTTGCCGCAACCTATGCAGGCATAAACATGAAACTTATGGTTGTTACTGGAATGTTGCTAAGTGGTGGCCTGGCAGGACTTGGCGGGGCAATTGAAACATTAGGAATTACTTATCGTTTTGAACCAGCATTTAATGCAGGATTAGGTTTCGATGGAATCACTATCGCTCTTTTAGCAAGAGCAAATCCTCTGGCGACAATTCCTGCAGCAATCTTAGTTGGAACTCTTCGAGCTGGTGGAGCTTCCTTGCAATTTGAAACTGGAATTGAACCTGAAATCGTTGACGTTTTACTTGCTATTACTTTGCTTCTTGTTTCAGCACCAATTTTGGCGAAGTACTTGTTTAGAGGAAAAGCTCAAAAATCAGCAAACGTCACAAGTGGTTGGGGTAACTAATGTTGGATTTTATTAAAGACAATCGAAAACCCGTAATTACTCTTGGTTTAGTGACGGTAATTGCTTATGTTTTCTATTTTCTTGACGAGATAAAAACAACTTCTGTTTTAGTATTTGGTTGGGGATATGCGGTTCCTCTAGTTCTGGCAGCCATGGTTGGAATTATTGGAGAGCGAACTGGTGTAGTAAATATCGGTATTGAAGGACAAATGCTTATGTCGGCATTTGCAAGTTTTTTTGGATCAGTGATTACTGGAAATATTTATGTAGGCATGTTGATTGGTATTGCTGCTGGATTAATAATGGGTGGATTCTTGGCTGTAGCAGCAGTTAAATGGGAAATGGATCAGATTATTGCTGGTGTAGTTATAAACATTGTTGCTGCGGGATTGACATCGTTTTTCTACGCTCCTGGCAAAACTCTGCCACAGTTAGTGCCTGTTGTTTCAATTCCAATCTTGAGCGACATTCCTTTGATTGGTCCAGTGTTTTTTAGAAATGGAATATTTGCTCTTGCAACACTATTCATAGTATTGGCTGTAAATTTTGCAATATTTAAAACTCGTTGGGGTTTAAGAAGTCGATCTGTTGGTGAATATCCAAGTGCAGCAGATGCCGCCGGCATTAATGTCACCAGAATTCGAATGATTAATGTGACTCTTGCTGGAGCTTTGGCAGGTTGTGCTGGAGCATTCTTAGCGTTAGAAGCTGCAGGAACTTTTGCTCGAGGATTAACTGCGGGACGAGGATTTTTAGCGTTAGCAATCATGATCTTTGGTGCCTGGAATCCAATGGGAGCCCTTGCCGCAGCACTTTTCTTTGGATTATCAACTGCTCTGGCTAGTCAATTACAAGCAGATGAAGTTATAAATATTCCTCAACAATTTGTTAACTTGTTACCTTTCGTTATGACATTAATTGTGTTATCAGTTGCAGTAGGAAGAGTTAGACCTCCTGCGGCAGCGGGCCAGCCTTACACCAAGGAAGGCTAAGTCGTGACTGATTATTTGATTGAAGCAAAGAATTTATCTAAGAAGTTTCCAGGCGTTTTAGCTAATGACAATGTTTCATTAACACTGGAAAAAGGAGAAATCCTTGCACTGCTAGGTGAAAATGGTGCGGGTAAATCAACGTTAGTAAAAATGATTTATGGTCTTTATGGCTCAGATGGCGGAGAATTATTTATTAAGGGAAAAAAAGTTGAATTTCATTCCCCAGCAGAAGCAATCGCATTGGGCATTGGCATGGTGCACCAACATTTTCAATTAGTACCAGTTATGACAGTGGCAGAAAACATTGTGTTAGGTGCAGAAAAAACTAAAGGTATCAAATTTGATTTAGATTCAGCTGAAAAAGAAGTCACAGAATTATCTTTTAAATATGGTTTAGAAGTTGATGCTAAAGCAAGAATAGAAGATTTACCAGTTGGGATGCAGCAAAGAGTAGAAATTCTAAAAATGCTTTATCGTAAAGCTGACATTTTGATCATGGATGAACCTACAGCTGTTTTAACACCGCAGGAAACAGATGAATTATTAAAAGTTATGCAAGGTTTTGCTGAAAAAGGTGTAGGGGTAATTTTTATTACTCATAAACTTCGTGAAGTATTAGCAATTGCTGATCGAGTAGTTGTACTTAGAAATGGCAAAGTAGTTGGAACTGCCAAACCAAAAGAAACAGATCAAGAAGGTTTGGCAACCATGATGGTTGGTCGAAGTGTGGTGCTAGATGTGCAAAAAGGACCAGCCAGTCCTAAAGAAGTGGTTTTACAAATTAAGAACTTAAATGTCCAAGATGATAGAAAACTACCAGCAGTAAAAGATTTAACTCTTGAAGTTAGAGCGGGAGAAATTGTTGGAATTGCTGGAGTTGAAGGAAACGGGCAAAGAGAATTAGTTCAAGCAATAACAGGTTTAAGAAAAATTGACTCAGGAACCGTGGTAATTGGTAATTAAGACGTAACGAAATTAAGTCCTCACAACATACATGAATTAGGTGTTGCTCACGTTCCAGAAGATCGCGAAAAAGATGGTCTAGTTGCA